>SUVJ01000112.1 GCA_015062045.1 Akkermansiaceae bacterium | reverse complement strand
CTCGTGGGGAATGTGTCGGCCTCCTCGCGTTGCTCGTCGGGCTCTATATTGTTTTTTTGATGGAGCAGGGGTCGCGCGCGCACTGCGTGCACGCTTGACCACCTGCCTATGCTATTTCGCCCCCATGGGGGGCTATCAAATTCGGCGGGCGTTCGCCCGCGGGTACAAGATATTTTTAATTTCGCCCCATGCGGGGCGAAGTGAGATTGCAGCTGCGCCGCAGTGAGATTTGAGCGGAAGCTCAAGTGAGATTGTTGCGCCGAGGCGCAACAGTGAGATTGAGCCTGCATAGCAGGCTCAGTGGGGGGGGAGGCCAAGGTCACTTGACGAGGAAGCGGTGAGAGCCCGTGCGTAGACAACAAAAAAGGATACTCGAATGAGTATCCTTTTTTGTTGTACGAAGCGGACGGGGCTCGAACCCGCGACCTCAGCCGTGACAGGGCTGCGCTCTAACCAAACTGAGCTACCGCTCCTTGCCTTTGCTCTCCTCCGTGGGAGGAGTGCGGAGGCATTTTAGCGAAAATCGGCGAGCATTGCAAGCTTTTTTTTATAAAAAATGCAAAAAAGTTAAAAAAAGGAGCAGTCGAGGGGGAGACTGCTCCTTGGTAGGTGCATTTAAGGTGTTAATTAAGAATATTGAGGAGTGAGCTATTGGCGGTGCCGGTGAGAATCTCTCGATTTTCTGCCCGAGCTTTTTGAATTTGCTCCTCTGTGGCACCAAGCCCCCGCAGGAGCATGGAGCTGAGGGTGAGAGCCACTTCTTCCTCCCCGGATACCACCATTTGCGCCCCCTGTTTACGCATGTTGCGGGCATTGCGCATGTAGGTGGTATGGGCCAGCACGGCGATATCCGGGTTGACATCTCTTGCGGTGGCAGAGATCTCCGCCGCAGGGGCACCGGCTGCGGTAATGATGATGGCCTTGGCGTGCTCCGCCCCTGCCATGCGCAGGATGGTGTGCAGGCGGGCATCTCCGTGCATGGCGGGTATACCTTTGGAGGCCAAGTGAGTGACGGTGTCTATGTTCATCTCCAGCACCACGACCTCGATATTATATTTATTGAGAATTTTGGTGATGATTTTGCCGCAGGGGCCATAGCCTACCACAATCACGCGGTCCTTGGTTTCGGTGGGCTCAGGCACGGCAGAGTTATCTGCCGCAGGCATGCCGATGCCGCGGGCATCCATCTTGCGGATGAGGGAGGGCACCAGGCGGAAGAGGCCCACATTGAGGGTAATGGTGATGATGGCCACACCGGTAATCACATTAACGGCCTCTCGCGGCAGCAGGCCAAAGCGATCGCCGGCGGCAAGGGCTGCCAAAATGAAGGAGAACTCACCGATTTGGGAGAGGGATGTGCCCACTACCACACCCAAACTGCCCGGGCGGCGTAACAGGCGAATCACTCCGTAGGCACTCAGCGGCTTAATAAGCAGGGTGAGCGCCAGGGTGCCCACGGCCAGCGGCCAATGCTCTAACAACATGGGGGCATCAAAGCCCATGCCTACGGATACGAAGAAGAGCACGGCAAAGGCATCCCTCATGGGCAAGGCATCGCTGGCGGCCCGGCTGGCAAATTTACTTTGCCCCACAACCATGCCCGACAAGAAGGCCCCGAATACCATGGAGGCATTGAATACCTCTGCCGACAACACCGCCACGCCCAGCGCGCAGGTGAGTACCGCCAAGGTGAAGAGCTCGTTAGAGTTGCTGCGTGCCACAAAGGTGAGCACACGGGAGATAACGTGCTTGCCTAAAAAGGCCACGCAAAACACCATGAGGGCGAGTTTCCACACCATGCCCCACAGGGCACTCCATAAATCATCTGCACAGAAAACGGCCTTACTTGCCCCCTCGGGCATAATGAAAACGGCAGGCAGCAACACCAAAAGCACAATGGTAAAGATATCCTCCATCACCAGCCAGCCCACGGCGGTGTGGCCGCTGGGGGTGTGCAGTAGCTTGCTGTCCTCTAACACGCGGGTGAGCACCACCGTGCTGGACACACACACGCACATGCCGAAGATGAGTGCCGCCACCCAATCTGCCCCCGGCACGCAGGCATGGTATACCAAGGCCCCGCAGCCCGTCCACAGGGCCATGCACATCAGCGAGCCCGGCACGGCTACCTTGCGCACCGCCAGCAAATCCTTAAAATGAAAGTGCAAGCCCACGCCGAAAAGCAGCAGTACCTCGCCAATGGAGGCAAACTCATGCATGACGACATGCGGGTCATCCGTTAACCCCCACCAGGGTTGCGCAGCTAATATGCCTGCCAGCAAATACCCTACTAAGGGGGATAACTTAATGCGCTGCGCCAGCATGCCGAGTGCCAGCGCCAGTACTAAACCGAGTGCGAGTGTGCCTATCATGAATGGTGGTGTGTGTGCTGCTTATGCTAATACGCGTGCCCAAAGAACTTTCAGGTAGCGCCCCTCGGGGTAGGTGGAGAGGAAGGGGTGGTCCCAGCCGGGACCGGTCATCTCCAGTATCTGTAAACGGCGGCCGAGCCGTTGTGCGGCCTTGATGACGGTTTTCTCAAACTCTGCGGGGGATACCAGCCCCGAGCAGGAGCAGGTGACAAACAACCCGCCCGTGCGCACACATTGCAAGCCCAGCAGGTTGAGGTCATGGTATTTTTTGAGCCCTTCCTCTTTTTCTTCATCTCGCCCGAGCACGAACTTGGGCGGGTCTAACAACACTACATCAAAAAGCTTGCCGTTGCGCACCATTTGGCGGGCGTACACAAAGGCATCCGCATGCACAAAGTCGATTCTCAGCGGGCCACCTGCCGAGTTGATGTTGGCATTGCGCTTGGCCATGGCTATGGCTTTTTCATCTAAGTCCACCGCCGTTACCTCCTTGGCACCGCCGTGCAGCTTGGCGTGTATGGAGAACCCGCCGGAGTAGCAGCAGAGGTCCAGCATAGTTTTGCCCGCCACCAGTTTAGAGAGCTTAAGGCGGTTATCCCTCTGGTCACAGAAAAAGCCTGTTTTGTGCCCCTTGGCAAAGTCTACCTCAAAGTTGACTCCGTTTTCCACAATGCGCACACGGTGCACGGGCTCCCCGGGCGGGGCTGTGGCGGGGTCTATGCCCTCCATGCGGGCTATGCTTTCATCTACCGTGATAACATGGCGGCTTGTGCCGCACAGCTCATGCAATAGCGGCAGCCATTTCGGCAGGCGTTGCCATACACCCAGGGTGGTTACCTCCAGGCTCAGTACATCCGCATAGCGGTCGGCTATCAAGCCGCCTATGCCGTCGGAGTCCCCGTGGATGATGCGGTAGGCGGTGGTGGTGGCATCCAGCCCGCAGTCCTTGCGTCGCCACTCTACGGCGCGGCGCAGGGCGGTCTCCAAGTCCTTCTCGGTCATCACCTCAGGCCCATGGTAGAACATGCGCAGCGGCGTGCGGCTCTGTGGGTTCCAGAACCCGCAGCCAAAGGGCTCTCCGTTCTTATCATACACGTTGATGAGCCCGCCCGCCACGGCATCCGGGCTTACTGCCCCCAGCATGCGGGGAAAAACCGCAGGGTTATAGGTAAAGTATTTAAGCTGCACCCACGGGCGCACCCAGTTCTCGCTGCCCTCCGGTGCCGGTGTGGCTTTGGGCTGCTTGGGTGTTGCCCCGGGGCTTTTGCGCCCCGCGTTGCGGTTGTAGGGTGTTGCTTTTCTGTCTTTGTATCCTCCCCTTTTGGCTGACTCTTGCATGCGTGCGAGTGTACACAAGCACGCGCGCATTGTCAAGGCTCTTTCAAGTGCGCTCGCGCGCATATCTACTCAAATTCTGTGCAGATTCAGATAATAATGCAATGCAAGCTTGAGCACGGAGGTGCGGTCTATGTTGCGGAGGGTGGAGAATTGTTCCAATCGGCGGAATAATTCTTTACGGCAGCGGAATGTGATCATGTGTAATGGGGTCATGCTCGTATCTTATGAAATAACGTGCTCAATGCAAGGCTTATTAGGTGTATTTTCTCCAACTACGGGGGCGGTGCAGTTTGTAATTGTTATAACAAAGCGCGCGACCGTTATTGCGCGAAATGTGTGGAAAACTTTGATTTTCATTAATATTTGTCTTGACTTTTTCTAACTTGAAGTGTATAAGCGTTGAGCTCCATTTTTTTCTTATTACATCATGAATGCATCAATGAAAAATCTGACTCGCTATACGCGAGAGAAAACTTCGTTCTTAGGCTGGCGTGTATGTATTAGTCGTAAAGGAATGATGTTCACCAAGTATTTTGCTGATGCTGCCTATGATGGTGAGCAGGGCTCTTTTGAAGCAGCTCGTGCGCTGAGAGATGAAATCCTCGCTCGCATCAAGGCAGACCCCGTCAATGCCAAGCGTATCATGTCCGAGTATCAGGATAAATATGCGAAGCAACCGAAGAAAGAGAGCAAGAAGTAACATCTTGCCTTTTTCTGCATAACTCGCTCTTTTATATTTAATCTCAAAAAGCCCCTCCGTTAGAGATGGGCCCGGGGGCGTGCTTGCTTTTTTGGGAAAAAACGTACGGAAGTACGAATGACGAGTTACGAAGTACGAATTTTAACGTGATGCACCCTTCCGCCGCCGCCCTCTTTTGGGCTCCATCGCCGGGCTATTCTATGACGCCTGACGGGGCTCAAAAAGTCGGCTCGCTAACGCTCGCAGGGTACCACGCAAACTCCAATTTGTAGGTGTGAGCATTTTCAAACCGTCGCAATAGCTTTGCCTACTTCGTATTTCGTACTTCGTATTTCGTATTTTTCTTGCCTCATGCGGCATCCGAGAAATCAAACTTGGGGGATTTGCGTTTGCGGGATGCCTCTCCCCGGCGGGAGTCCCACAACAGCATGAGCATGCTGCCTACCAGCAGCAGGCGCGCCCCGGTATCCATGGCATAATCCTCAATGGGGTGCACGGAGCCGGTGCAGGCACAGCTCAAATCCAGCCCGCGTGCCCATGCCTGCGCATATAGTACAAAGAAAACGCCCGTCATCACGGTGCCCCAAATGGTTGCCCCGCGGTAATTGAGCTTAAAAAGCAGGCATGCCCCCACTACCAGCTCCATCATCATGCCGATGCAGGTAAGCGGCATAGAGCACCACTCCGGCAAAATATCGCTGCCGGTCATGAACTGCGCGTTCTCCCACAGTGCCTTGGCATTGAGCTTGATAACCGAGTTAATGAGAAAAAATGCCCCCAGCCCGATGCGGAGCAGGGTAAGCAACATGCCTGTAATGCCGGTGTTTCTCATGCGTGTGCATATTTTACATCACCCCCGCATACTGCGCAAGTGTTTTTTCAGAGCTAATGACGCGCCGAATCCCCTCTCTGCCTCCCCGCCGAGCGGCGTGAGCCCGGTGAGACTGAGCCTGCTATGCAGGCTCAATCTCACTGTTGCGCCCCGGCGCAACAATCTCACTTGAGCATCCGCTCAAATCTCACTGCGGCGTACGCCGCAATCTCACTTCGCCCCGCAGGGGCGAAATAAAAAAATATCGTACCTGCGGGC
>SUVJ01000019.1 GCA_015062045.1 Akkermansiaceae bacterium | reverse complement strand
TAAAGAGCTTTTGCGCCCCGCCATGTACAAAGCCGGCGGAAGCAATACGGCCATCCGTACCATAGCCGGTGGATACCGTTTGTTGCACCGCGCCATCCTTGGTATAGGTGTAGCCTGCGGAGCGTCCGTAAGCATCCTGCAGCTCGGTGACAAGATGCGTTTTGCCGCCTGCCAGCAGAGAATCCGCCGCAAGCTCGTCGTAAGTATTGTAAGAGAACGTGCGCTCCCCGGCAGCATCTGCAACCGTGAGCAGTTGCCCCAAGTGGTTGTAGGTATAGGCACGGGCAGTAGTGGGGCTTGTTACATTCGTGTATGTGGTACCCAACAGCAAGCTGCGGGCATGCTCGTAGGAGTGAGTCTTGGTGACACCTCGGCCATCGGTTTCCGTTAGCAGGCGATTAAAGGCATCGTAGGTTTTTGTAACGCTCTTGCCGTCTGCGTACGTTTTGCGGATTTCCATACCCGAGGCATCTATAACTTGTTTTAAAAAAGAAATCCTTCATATTTCAACATAAGAGGTGTACTTCCGCTGTATCGCAGATCCGTACCATATATCACACTTTGAAAGATAAGGGTTGCCTTGATAGTGTTGTTTTGATTAACGTCTCGTGTTGTTATTTTTGTGTTTGTGTATCGTTTTATATATGGAACATCGTATATTTTACCTTCTATAAAAGCGCAACTGTGCGCAGGTATATAAACATTTAATGGTGTTACTAATATGAACTGTGTTTTGTTAACGAGAATAGGTTGTAGTATGTCCTGTTCTGCTTTGGCTAATGAATGCCTCATTAGTATAATATCTCTATCTCCATGATTTGCAATGACTATGCGTATTGTTTCTGTTTTATATTTGCAATTCTGATCCGCAGCGAGGGAAGTTGTTATATCTCTTGTTATCCATATGTTTTCTATATGAATGATATCTTGTATTTTTTTCGGTAAATCACCTTTGGCTATTTCCTGATAAAATTGAAACCATCTCCCATTTTGCATTTCGCAAATCATAATACTTCCTAACGAATAGTTTAATCTTTGCGGAAATTTGTAGATTTCTTGTTTTGTTGGGATTGCATGATTAGATCCATAGGGGTAATAATGAATACTCATTTCCTCATCTTTCCAATAATATGAGTCGTATTGATAACCGTATATATCTTCAATGCTTAATTCTCCTTCTGTTAATTTATCATGTACATCCCCATATAACGTCAACCCACTGAAAAACAAGATGAGCAGAACTGAAATTTTCGATGTATTATAAGCCATAATTTGTAATTCTTATTAATTTTTCCCCTGATAGTCATGCCATACTGCAGCAACTTGTTCCGGTGTTATATCGATAGGTGATATATCATCGTAATATAAGGTTGGCGGATAGGTTTTTAATCCGACTTTTGGGGCACTTGCATGATCGATTGGTCTATCAGTTCCCCAGGCTTTGGCTCCTTTTCGAAGAAGTTGACGTGCGAAATTTTGGGCTAATGTTTGTGTAGAACATCCAACAAACTTAACCTCACTATTATTGCTGAACCAACAACGAGATGGGCCTCTTCTATTTTTTTTTGCCGCAAAGTCATATCCTTGGTATAATCCCACATGAGAGCCTTTAATGGGTCTGCCTTCCAGAGAAGGTATGGTGTCAGCAGTAAAATAAGGGATAATTTTATCGTCATTTACGGCTCCTATTCCCACATAAATGTCTGTTCCCGGTAATTTTATACCGTGACCACCTATTAAAAGAAAAGAAATGGGTGAGCTTCCTTCTTTTGATTTTCTGACAATTATATTAAAAACCTCAAATTCATCTAAAGCTGTATTATTTTCTCCTATATTCCAGTTGGAATCAATGCTGTTATAGTTTGCTTTGTGTCCTTCATACAAATCCGGTGCCATTTCTATAAATACTCGATTATTGTGGGTTGTTAACACATTTGAAGCGTCGTATACATCTCCCGGTTGTATTAATGTAGGATATCCGTGGTCTTTAGTTCCTTCAATCGGCCACATACATTCCCAGTCTTTAAAGGAGGCTTTAGGATTTGCCCTTCTAGGCAAGGACGCCAGTGTATCTCCTTTTTGTGCGCACCACTCTACCTTGTCTCCTTTAGGGTTTACCCATAAACCGAGATAATCGATCTTGACATACACTGTATTTGATACATAAGCATATAAGTTAAAAGTATCTATCCTATCCCTCCCCAACCATCTACCGTCTGTGGGGTTATAGTGGCGGTAGTTGTAGTAGACGAGGGCGAGCTCGGTGTCGTGGTATTCAGAGGACCATTGGATGGGTTGGGTGACATCTCCGGTGGCTGTTGCTTGCCCAAAGGGGGAGTAGGTGTAGTTGGTGCGGATGTAGCCGTGTTGGCCGTATACCTCGCAGATGTTCTTCGTTAAATCCCAGCCATAGGTGTACCAGGTGGCATCTTTTTGAATGGCGAGCGGGCGGGTGGCGGTGGCTTGAGACGGATCCCACGTAATCAGCCACAAGCAAGGGTGGGCAGTGCGAGTGAGGTCGCCGGCCTCCGCGGTGTTGCCGCTTTGGCTTGGCAAGCAGGCATAACAGTCTCGTCGCGCCGCCGCAGACAAAGTCTGCGGCGGCGGATGGTGCAGCGTTACACTACCATTGACGGTCACCTTTTTGGTAGCGCGGCGGTCCATGTAGTCGTAGGTGCATTTTATGGTTATAGCCATGTTTTATGATGCTTTTTCTTTTATCATTAGACAAAGGATAATAACAATGGTCAAAATATAATACAAGATTATACTGAAATAAACTTCGGTGTCACCGGAATTGAGGGGC
This sequence comes from Akkermansiaceae bacterium, assembly GCA_015062045.1. GTDB lineage: Bacteria > Verrucomicrobiota > Verrucomicrobiia > Verrucomicrobiales > Akkermansiaceae > Akkermansia. The sequence goes on along the minus strand of SUVJ01000019.1, from coordinate 30,538 downwards.
CCGTGGTTTATATGCTGAGTATGGCAATTTTTATAAGCCACGATACTCATTAATATTGCAGTGTAACCCAAATAATGTAACAGGTTTGAAAAAAATACCGAGTATCGCGTTCTTAGTGGCGTGTATTTTTGCATAATAAAAAAACATGCTGTAATGTTCCAGAACGTAAGCCATGCGGCGTTATCTGATATGCAAAAATACCCGATGATGTTATGAGCCAGATACAATGCGATTTCTTTTATCATAAAATTTGAATTGTTTCTTTATGATTAATGGTTATTACGTTAGTGTAAATTTCAAAATCCTTTCCCACTCCTGTTCTTTGATGATATTGACGAAAATCTATATTTTGCACTAAACGTCCCTTGATGAAATTTTTACCTATGTAATTGTTTGTCGTATCAAAATAGCCTAATTTCTGAGAAGACCAGACATCCTCTTCTTCATTAAATGTATATATATCATGTAGGATAATATGTATTTCAATTATATCAAGGTATTTTCTTCCATTAGCATAATGGCATATTCGGCCGTTAACCATAGAATAAAGCGTTGCATCGCCGTATGCTACGTAGAAATCATCAATTTCATGATATAGGCGACTTATTATTGTTCTATGTTGAGTGTGTTCTTTTTTTACTAAGAAGGGAGAAATTTCTTCTTTAATTAGGAACTCATCATGTGTTCTATTTTTAGCTTTATTTTTTATGATTATTTTTGCGGCCTCGTTTGTTGAGTTTTCAATAAGCTCATCATATTTATCCTTTACCCTTTCTACTTTAAGTAATTCATTAAGGTCTCTGTATAGAGTTTCTCCAGTTGAGTTAAACCAATGTTTCAAGAAATTCGCCCCTTCGTGATAGCCATTGTATTCCATGATGTTGGGTATTGAGTCTACCCCTGTAAATACTTGCCCCAATATATCTATGCATTTAAATGGTGAATTAATAGAAAAGGTGTATATGTTTATGTTGTCAATACAATCCCTCCCCAACCATCTACCATCCACCGGATTATAGTGGCGGTAGTTGTAGTAGACGAGGGCGAGCTCGGTGTCGTGGTACTCGGAGGACCATTGGATGGGCTGGGTGACATCTCCGGTGGCTGTTGCTTGCCCAAAGGGGGAGTAGGTGTAGTTGGTGCGGATGTAGCCGTGCTGGCCGTATACCTCGCAAACGTTCTTCGTTAAATCCCAGCCATAGGTGTACCAGGTGGCATCTTTTTGGATGGCGAGCGGGCGGGTGGCGGTGGCTTGAGACGGATCCCACGTAATCAGCCACAAGCAGGGGTGGGCAGCGCGAGTGAGGTCGCAACATGCAATTTGCAGATAGCCACGATACAGATAGCGATGATGGAGTGTTACGGCACCATTGACGGTAACTTTTTTGGTAGCGCGGCGGCCCATGTAGTCGTAGGTGCATTCCACCACGGTGGCGGATTCTGCGTTGGTGAACGAAATCGGTCGATTCTCAGCATCGTATACGACTGACCAGATACCGGTGGAGGTTTTTACCAGTGTTTGGTTGCCTGCGTCATCAAAGGTGGGGGTAAAGTCAAACTCCTGACCGTTGACAGAGCCGTAAATATCCGTATATTGGTTAAGGTTGTTAGCGGTGTATTGGCTGTAGTTGCTGCCCTCTATGGCTTGGCGGCGGTTGCCGATGTTGTCGTAATCATAGCCATGTTGTACACCGTTAAGATTGGCATTAACAAGCTCACTGCGTTTAGTGTAATGGAACACATCGCTATGGGTTATACCATCTTTTGCCGTGCTACGGGAGGTGGGGCGACCCAGGGTGTCATATTCATAGCTGCGGGTGGCAACGGTGGTGTTGCTGCGTTTGTAGACCATGCCCGTGAGCAAATCCCGCTGTGCCTCATAGCTGAGGGTGAGCGACATATTGTTGGGTTTGGTGAGTGTTTGCAGCAGGTGCGTGCCCGTCAGGTAGGCATAGGTAAAGAGCTTTTGCGCCCCGCCATGTACAAAGCCTGCGGAAGCAATACGGCCATCCGTACCGTAGCCGGTCGATAACGTTTGTTGCACCGCGTCATCCTTGGTATAGGTGTAGCCTGCGGAGCGTCCGTAAGCATCCTGCAGCTCGGTGACAAGATGCGTTTTGCCGCCTGCCAGCAGAGAATCCGCCGCAAGCTCGCCGTAAGTATTGTAAGAGAACGTGCGCACCCCGGCAGCATCTGCAACCGTGAGCAGTTGCCCCAAGTGGTTGTATGTATAAGCACGGGCAGTAGTGGGGCTTGTTACATTCGTGTATGTGGTACCCAACAGCAAGCTGCGGGCATGCTCGTAGGAGTGAGTCTTGGTGACACCTCGCCCATCGGTTTCCGTAAGCAGGCGATTAAAGGCATCGTAGGTTTTTGTAATGCTCTTGCCGTCTGCGTATGTTTTGCGGATTTCCATACCCGAGGCATCGTGATAGCCCCAAGTAGTGGTATCGCCATCGGCGCGAGAGGCGGGGTTGCCGGAAATAATTTCCGTACCGGCGCGGAAGGTGGTGAGGGAAGTCAAGCGGTCTGCGGAGTCATAGCCATAGCAAACGGGTTGAATCGCCGTGCCCCACTCTGCCGTTTTGCGCCCGCGGATGTCATATTGATAGCAAGCCGTGTTGCCGAGGGCATCCGTCACCATGGCGGGTTGGTCAAAATGGGCATGATAAGCGGTGGTTGTGGTGTTACCGGCGGCATCCGTTACGGCGGTGGTGCGCCCCGCAACATCCGTATGCGTGGTGGTGGCATTGCCGCGCCCGTCCGTCTGCACCAGCACCATGCCCGTGGCGGTGTAAGTGCGGGTGGCGGTGGTGGTAACACCTGCGTGGTCCGTTTGAGAGAGGGTGAAACCATCCGCCACTACGGCTTGAGCGGTAATGGTAGAGGAGGGGATGGAGCTGTAGGAGGTTCTGACCGTAGGTGCAGTATACAGCGTGTAGGTGGTGGAGGTCAAGCCTCTTTCATTAGTGATAACAGATTTTTTCTCCAACGCGGGGGCTGTGCGGGAGATAAGCTGTTTTTGCACTGTGGTGAGGGGCTGAGCCTCTGCATTATAACGCGTGCGGGTGGTGACTTGGTACACGCCGTCCTCCATCAGCGCTGTAGCATAGGCGGTAAGCTGCACGGGTGAGTTTTGCGGCGTGGGGGAATCCGCCAGTGCGAGCGTTTGTTTGGAGACATTGCCGAAGGCATCATACTCGTACAGCGTGGGGGCAGTGGCGGGCGTGTTCCACCCGCTGTCTGCATAAGATTTGGTGAGTTGCCCGAGGGCATTGAACTCTGCGCGTTGGTAGATAAAGCCCGCGGCAGATGCCTGCGCCTGCACCAACGTTTGATCAAAGCCATTGGTAATGCTCTGGGAGAGCACCGTGGTAGCGTCCGCAAGTTTTACGGTTTCTCGCAGGTTATCGCCGTTGAGGTCATACACATAGTACAGTTCACGTTGCCCGGTGCCGTGCAGGTGGGCAGTGGAGCCATCCGGGTGGGTGGTGGTGATAAGCGTGGCCCCTGCGGGGGTGGTTACCGTGGTGGTGAGTCCATCCGCACTGTAGGCGGTTGTAGTGGTGCGGCCCAGCTCATCTGTGGAGGCAACTTCACGCCCTGCAAGGTCATACACCGTGGTGCGAGTGGTACACATGGCACCGGTATGGGTGGTAACGGTGGTGATGCGCCTGGCGGCATCGCGGGCAAACTCCGTAATGGTTTCGGGCGTAATCTGTGTGCCGTTGTAGAGCACCTCTGCACGGGATACCTCCGTAAGCGTGCGGGCGGAGTCGTAAGCGTAGTCCGTGCGCACCCCGTCCTCATCCACCTCCCACAGCAGGTCACCCGTGCAAGTGAGGTCTCGGGAGGAGCTGCGCCCGTTGTCACGCAGGGTACCCACGCGTTGATTGAACACATTGTAAGAGTGAGTGTCGCCATCGATCAACACCCAAGAGCCGGTGGAGAGCAGGGCAAACTCCTCCTCCCTCACGGTATTGCCGGCGGCGTTGATATAGCTGACTGTGCGGCGGGAGAGCCCCGGCAGGGCTGCACCGTTTACGCGGGATTCCTGCGTAACGGTATAAAGAGCCCCGTGCTGCGTGGTGGCTGCATATTCATAGCATTGCTGCACTCCATCTATACCTTGGCGCATTTTGATACGGCCACGGCAAAGCGGGGTGGGGGCATCCTGAGTCCAAGTCTCGGTGATACGCAGCTGCGTGTGGGCGGAGCCTGCGGCGGTGGTGCGCACCTCCTCACGTTTCACGCCGTTGGCGGTGGTGTAGGTGTGAGACTCCGTGCTGAGGGGCAGCATGGTGCTTGTGCCCACTTTACGCAGTTTGCGGGTAACGGTGGCAAGCTCATCGCTGTAGCGTGTGGCGGATGTATTGACGTAAGAGTAATCGGTAATCAATGTATAATCACCCGCGCGCCAGGGGGTAAAAGATTTGACGATGCGGCCTGTGGAGTCATACCAATGCTCCTCGGTAAGCCCCGAGGCATCTGTAGTGCGCACCACATTGCCCGCACCGTCATATTCATAGGTTGTCGTGCGTGCCGACTCAGAACCGAAGCCCTCCACCCGCGTGAGCAACAAGTTACCCGCCGGGGTGCTTTGAAAAATCTCACACTCGCAGGAGGCCGCTACGCCGTTTTTGGAAACGGTGGTGACCAACTGCCACACATCAAAACTGCCGTACTGCGGGGGCTCTAACTGCGTGCGTACCTTGGTGGTGGTGATTTGCTCCTCTGCAACAGAGCCGCGAGTAAGAGCCCACCCGCCGCCCGGCTCCTGTTGCCAGGTGCATACGTAATCCTGACGCAGCGGGGCGTGCTCCGTAATGCTCAGCCCTCCGTCCGCAGAGTAGGCAATGTCAAAGCTCTTGAACGGCAGCGCCCCCTCAAGCACGGTGTAAAAGCCCCCGGCATCCGTTCCACTTACTTGGGCGGGGGAATACAAGGCAATGCGGTAGCCCGTGGCGGTGATGTTTTCTACATTCAACAAGCCATCCCACGTGCTGAAAATCTGGCGCAGGGAGTCATCCTCTGCGGAGCGCTTGATGACCAAATGTGCGGCAATATCTGTAGCGTTGATGGTAACGAGCTCCGGCCCGGTGTAAGAGAGCAGTTCGCCCGTGGTGGCAGAGAAGAGCCAAGCCGCCCCGGTGGAGTCTTGCCAGCGCAGGGAAACAGGGGTACCGTCGGCATCGCAATTGAGGGTAGCCATGCCCCCGCCCGCAACATCCACTCCAATGGGGCGAATACTGCCGTTTTCATAATAGCGCAGGGCAATCACGCGGTGCCCCTGCTCAATCTCCATGCGGCAACAAGGGGTAATACCGCCCTGTGGAAGCACAAGCCGCGCGGCCATGGGGTGATTAAACTTAAGCGCGGCGGGTGTTGCCGGTTCGGCTGACAGTTCTTTGCTCTCCAGCTGCACCTTGCCGCTGAGCATGGTACCAAACCCACGCAGCACGCCCATGTTGCAGCTCCACACCATACTGTCCTCCGTTATCAACTGTGCCACAGCCGTACCGGCAGAGGATGTAGCATAGCCGGCGGCTACGGACTCGCTGTCAGCCGCGGCCACTACGGCCAGGCCACCCTCTACACTGCATGTGGATGCCGAACAGGCACACGGCGTTTTGTCCTTGTTGCCGCCATATTCAAGCTCCACAGCTTCAAAGTTGTATTCACATACAATGCGGTTAATGGAGGGGTCGGACATATTAATATTATCGTATGAAAAAAACAGCTCATGCTCACCGAAAATAATAATTGTAGAGTATTCTTCTCCCCATTCGGTGTGCCCTCCATACGAGCCACTACTGCCTTCCTTGGCGTAGGTCAGATCAATAATGCAATCTCCGTTTAATTCAACGTAGCCCCAGTCTTCTACCCGATAACTAACGCGGAGTAAAGCGTATACTTCTGATGGTATGGTAAATTTTTCATTGAATTGGAATGATTCTCCATTTGTCGGGGGATTTTTACTATGATTAGCGGCTCCGGAAGCGAGAAGCTGACCGGGGTAGTGAATTTGTAAAGCCGATTTCATTGGAAGAGCAGTGCTTGTAAAAAACTTTTTATAATGAGGTGTGGTGTTCATGATATGACAGAGTTATGTTTGATGGTTGCTTTTGATTGAAAAAATGTATCTTTCTACATTATTAACTCTACTCAGGGGAGGAACTGCTGTAAAAAAATCAAAATTTTAAAAAAATGCTAAAAAAAAGGGCATTTTTTTGCTCCGCAGAGGGAAAGCGGCCGAGGAAAGGAAAGGGAGGTCGGAATGATATTTTAAGTGTTGGTGCATACATAAAATGGGAGCATCTATATATGCTCACTCCAATTTTGTGTAAAAAAACGAAAAAAAGCAAAAAAAGGTTGCTTTTTACGCGCAAAAATGTAATTTTTTTTGGAATCTACAGCAGAAGCACCGCTAAACGGGAGTTAATACAAATGATAGGTGTATGTTAAAAAGATTGATAGGAAACAGCGAAATAAAACTTGAGCAAGAATGCCGTGAGTGGATACTTACGCATGCAGCTCAGCTGTTGTCCTATGTCCGATTGCAAATGGATAATAAAGGTGATGCTGAGATGCTGTTGACGGATGTATCAAGAAAAGTAATGCGTGCTTATAGTGCCGGACACGTAAGTAAAGAAGGCTTATTACCGTACACGTTGATATCTTTGCGTAATACTGCCATAGATGAAAAAATGAAAATATCTAAACGCACCAAGGCAGAGAAACAATATGAAGAAAGTCGATGCGATGAGCCTCTTAATTTTGAACCGGAAGACGCTCACGTGCAAGCAACAATGTTAATGCAACATTTGCCGAATAATCTGGCCGAAGTTGTGCGACTGAAAATATGGGGAGAACTGACATACGCCCAAATAGCAGAACAATTAGATATTACAGAAGCTGCGGTTCGCTTTCGTTATCATAAAGGTATAGAGCAAATAAGATTACAAATGATGAAACAGATATGAAAAAAGAGACATTCAGTTTCGCAGAAGTGGAAAGCCTACTATACAAGGCAGCGCACGCCGAACGCAGAGAAATGAGCAAAACTATGCAGGCACGCTTGGCTGTGGCGTTGTCTGCAGAAGAACGCAGAATTGCGCGTCTCCGGTATGTAAGACGTATGAGTAAGGTGGCAGCAGTGTTGGTGTTTGTGCTGGGGATATTGTGGTGGCAGCTGCCGAGTAAGCCGGCTCCTATGAATCAAATGCAGAATAACACGGTAAAACCGGTTGTGGCTGTAACCATACGAGGCTCCTCTGTATGGTCCGATTTGCAAAGCATGCCCGGGGGCGAAGGCTATTATTATCCCTTGCCACAGCACTATTTTGTGAGTAACAGAGGGAAAAGACGCAGCGTGATGTGCCCCGGTGGCTTAAATGTGGAAATTTATTCCGTTGACTTATGAAACATCTATTAAGAATATTGTTGATGCTTTTTGTGGGGAGCGCTTTAAACGGTAGTAATACCGATGGCGGATTTTGCCCTGTTGCACAAGAATGCCTATTAGAATCGAACCTCTATATAGGTTTGGAGGTGGCACTGCTAACGCCGGAAGAGAAACAAACTCTGCAAAATGAGTCGATAAGGAGACCGTACGGGGTAAAGGTGAAACGAGTCTCCCCGGGGAGTCCTGCCGAAAAAGTCGGTATACAAGAGGGAGAAATACTATTGCGTGTTAACGGGGCCCCTTTGAATGCTCCTTTTGATTTATTTTTGGCAGTGAATGGCGCGCAAGCCGGTGTACCTTTGCATATCACGGTTTGGAGGGGGGCTGATACCGGCAATGTTCCGGTGTATGTAGCGGAGCGACCGCATCCGGTTATTGTAGGGAAGATTGAGCCAAACACTCAGCACGCTGATATCAGCACAAAAGTGAATCCTCTCATGGATGCCGTGGCGTATGAGTTGTCGCAAGCGGTACCGGATTACCAAATCCTTCGCGAGAAAATGCTGCAGATATATGCCCTGGAGGGCACTCCCCTCTACTCGGAGCAAATACGGGTGTATTACCAAACGGATACCGGGTATGTCAGCGTCACGATGAATCAAAAATACTTTACCGTGGCGGTACATCACGGGGATACTGTAACACGCTACCCTATTAATAAACAGGGTGATGCATTGCCGCCCGAGGTTCGCGAGCTGATGAAAAAACTGTAGAAAAGTACAAAGTGTGAAATACGAGGTGCAAAGGTAAGCATTCGATGGAATTCAAATTTTGACAAACTAGGTAAAATGAGGAAAGGATTTGACGATGCGGCCTGTAGAGAGCCCCACATTGCCCGCACCGTCATATTCATAGGTTGTCGAGCGTGCCGACTCAGAGCCGAACCCCTCCACCCGCGTGAGCAACAAGTTGCCCGCCGGGGTACTTTGAAAAATTTCATACTCGCAGGAGTCTCATACCCATAAAAAGATGGTGTGTTTCTATATATGTACACTGCGAATTTTGTAAAAAATGCGAAAAATCTTTTCATTGAGCCAACGAATCTCCCCATAAAAAACGGGGCTTTCGCCCCGTGTTGAAAGATGTTGACCCGCTCAGATGGGTAAGGCCCCGGTGGGGGCATCCCACATGGGGGTGTCGGCCGGTTCTGAGTCCGGTGTGGCGGTGGGGTCAGAGGATATGGTCTCCGTTTGACCGCTGCTGATGATGGGGGCACCGGGGGCAGGGTCGTAGCTCTCGTCTTCCTGTGCCGGTTGCTCAGCGGGCAGGGTTTCCGTGCGGGCTACAGGGCGTTTGGGGCTTGCGGGTTTGCCTTCTTCATCCAGCACGCTCATATCCACCAAATCTGCCATACCTAAGGCATAACGCACCAAGGGGGAGAGCTGCTTTTTAGCCAGGTCTTTGATATTCCAGTTCACCATGTCGGAGTCGGAGCGCAGTTGAATCTTCTTGGCGCGCATATCCAAGTTGGTGATAATGGCATTTTTTACAATGTGGTTACGGCGGCGGTTGAGAACATCACCAATGGGGGTGCCGGGCAGCTCTGCCAAAGCTTTGGCGCGGTAATCGCGGTCTGCCTCGCGCAGGGTGTAGCGTGCGCTGTCTATGGCTTGTTTCTCCTGTGATATGGCAGACAGGATGGCATCTCTCTTAGCCTTGGCATTGGCAAGGTTGGAGCGAGCCTCGTTCAAACGTGTCTCCAGAACTTCTATGCGGGCTTGCAGCTCTTTAACCTTTTGTACGTCTGTCACCTTTTGTTTATTGGAAACAAGATGATTGAACTCTGCACTCAAGCGGTCATATTCTGCGCAAGCTTCTTCATATGCGGAGGGTACGGCATACTTGTCCATTTGTGTTTTGACAAAGTACCCCCCCACACCAATGATGAGTACCAGCACGGTAATCATCAGTATGTCCATTAAATAGTCAGACTTGCCGGGTTTCTTTTTCTCCTCGGCCTTAGGCTCTTCTACCTTCTTTTCTTCGGCCGGTGTTTCCGGCTGTTCCTCAGCAGCTCGGGGGCTTTCGTCCTCGGGTGTAAAGACGATATCGGCAAACTTTTCGTCCTCGGTTTCAGGCTTATTGGTTGAAATACTCATTGTTGCGGGAAAGGTTGGATTTAGCCTTGCGGGCGGCGTTCATTTCTTTTTCGAATACAGCTTTGAGCTCCTCGGTAGCGGCGGTCAGCTCTGCACGGCGGAATTTGCATTGATCCCACTCTTCGCAAAGGGTGACATGTTCTTTCAGAACGGCTGTTTCTTCATCATGCACGGCTTTGAGGTCTGCCTCATAGCGGTCAACAATTTGAGAGAGGGTATCGGGGCGAGTATCATCCGCCGCACGCATATCTTGCTTAAGGCGGTTGATTTCCTGCTTCAATTTATCATTGGCCTGCTGTGTTTTTTCTGTGTACATTTGCTCCATTTCTGCATTGTTGCAGGCAGTGGTCATCATGCACAGTGCCGTCAGCAGGCAGGCTCCGGTTATAGAAAGTGTATTCACAACTTTTATCATGCGTTATATTGTATCATTCGTCAAGCATGTTTTGCGTCACGAATGGTGGAATTGTTGATATCTGCGGGCCAAAGGGCAGCTAAGCGCAGCGTGGCCCGGTCCGCAGGCGGGGTAAGGTGTTTAATTTCTTCTGCGGTGAACCACCCCAGAGCATCGGATTCGTCGGATACGCTGTAGTTTTCATCCTCAGCCTGCAGCAGGTAGCGCACATCGTAATGCAGGTGCTGTGGCTCGCCTGTTGCCGGGCGAGCGGGTATGGTGTGTATGTCCACATCATAAATTTCTGCATTGAGCACACGTAGTTTGCAAATGCCGCTTTCTTCCGCCGCCTCTCGGCAGGCTACGCGCAGTACATCCGAATCCCCATCCGCATGCCCCCCGGGTTGCACCCATATCTGCAATTTATGGTGCAGGGTGAGCAAGGCTTTATCGCCTGCCGGGTTCAGCAACCAGGCGGACCCTGTGATGTGGCCTGCCCGGTGCTCCCGGCAAAAGCAGTCCGGGGTATTCAGCACGAATTGCAGCAAACGCTCGGCATTCTCGCGGTTATCGGGGTGAGACTCCAGATAACGCAATAATTGCTCACAGAGCACCTTGCGCTCATCCTGAGGTAGCGGCATCATATTAAACCTCGGGTTTCATGCAGCGGCGGCTTGTCACAAACATGAACACCAAGCCCACCGCAACGCTCATGATGCCGTAAAGGGTGAAGGCTTGGGTGGTGGCGCCGGAGATAATGGAGGTAATGCATACAACCAGCACGTTACCCAAGGCAATCGTCAGGTTCCAGAAGCTGGAAACCGTGCTCTTGAGCTTTTCACCTGCTGCCGTGTAGGCATACTCTAAGCCCGTGGTGCTTACCAGAATCTCAGCAACGGTCAGCACAAGGTAGGGTATGGCCTGCCACAGGATAGAGAGCTCCACCCCGCTGTCAAGTATGCTCTGCAAAACGGCGACTATGCCAAAGGAGATACCGGCCAGCACAATGCCTATACCCATGCGCACCAGCGGGCTTGCCAGTTGCTTGACCTTGGGGTATACCAACAGGGTGAGCATGGGGATTAGTACCATTACCAACAGCGGGTTGAGGCTTTGCATTTGCTCTGCGCCAAAGTTGATTTGCAGGCCGAATAGGGTGAAATTAAGCGGTTGCATGCTCTTGCCCTGTAAAAGCCAGCTGGATGCCGTTTGATCAAACAAGCTCCAGAAGGGGATGACCAGCATAAAGGTGACCAAAATACGCACCATGTTGCGGGCACTCTTGCGCTCCTCTGCATTGTAGAGCTCTTCTGTTACCTCTTTTTTGCAGAATAGCATGCTGCCGACCGTACCGAAGAAATTGCGCACACGCATGGTGGCTGCCAGCTTGAGCCCGGCTATTGCAATGGCTACCGTGTACAGGAACACCGCTGCAAGGGCGCAGAGCTTAACCTGTGTTTCATTAAGCCCGCTCAACACGGCTATATCCGTAGCCCCGTTGTATGCCATTACTGCTAAGGTAACAATAATGGGGGCTATAACAATGAAAGAGGCAATGCGCAGGGCTGTGGCTGTGGTTTGCGCTACTTTTTCACCGCCAAACTTATCGCAAGCCTTGCGGGCACCGCCGAAAATACGGCAACTCAGCACACTTAAAAACTCCGGCTGGGCAGGGGCTTTGTGTTTGTATGTATTGTTACCCAACCAGAACACTAATGTGGCCAAAGCCATGAATACGCCGGGTATGGCAAAGGCTATGCCATAGCCCCAGTTGTCTCGCACAAAGGGGATAACCAACATGGCAAAGAAAGAGCCGAAGTTGATGGACCAATAGAAAGCGGAGTAAATACGCGTCATGGTCTGCGAGTCAAATCCGCCGGCCTGGTCACCCACGAAGGCAGATACACAGGGTTTAATGCCGCCCGTGCCTATAGCTATGATAAATAACCCGGTGAAGAGGATAATTTGCTTGCTTTCCACACTTGTTGCCAGGTCGGATGTAGCCAGCACGGCATTGCCCAAGCAGTAAAAGAGAGAGATGAACAGAATTGTTTTGTATCGCCCTAAAAAGCGGTCTGCCAACCACGCGCCCAGCAGTGGTAAAATATAGATGGTGGCGTTAAATAAATGGACAATTTCCTGTGCGGAATCCTTAGACATGAGCAGTACATCCGTCATGTAGACGATAAGGATGGCTTTCATGCCGTAAAAGCAGAAACGCTCGCACGCCTCATTGCCGATAATATATTTTGTTTGTGGGGGTAATGTTGCCATGGTGTGTTTTTCTATTAAAAAAAGCATGAGGCCCGCCTTGTTTCCGAGCCTCATGCTCTATGAGGTGAATAATTGTTGCTTGTACGGGGGCTTACTCAGCTTTGGGGGCAAAAACCTTATAACGACCGTAAGCCGTGCGCAACCACTCCTTCATCAACTCATCTCGCAACTGCATGACGCGCAGGTTGTGGTTGGTGGCATCGTTGGCCTCTGTGGTGGTGCGTTTGGTGATACCGGTAATGACGGCCTGCTGCCCGGATTTAACCAACGGTGCCAGCGTGTTGATAGCCGTGCGACGCAGGGAGGACTCATGCAGACGCTGTTGGTTAGCCCCGGCCTCGCTCAGCTCCATGCCCGGCTCTTGCTTGCCTGCAATTTCTGCGATAGGACTATCGGTAAATTCCGTCACCTCTGCACCGGCGGTTGTGGCTGCTTCAAAGGCGGTTTTCATGTCTTTACCGGCAATGAGAGCCTCGCTGATGCTCTTGTGTAGCTCATCTGCCGTTTTATAGAACAGGTCAACTTTAAGCCCTTCTTCAAGAGCGGCGCGGGCTGCTGTCTCTGCTTGCTCATAGGGCAGGGGCGTGGCGGGGGTAATGCTCTCGGCGCGAATGATGTAGGCATTGTGCCCCTCTGCATCCAAATAATGTTGGCTGATGCGGCCTACTCCCGTTGCGGTGAGGTCTTTGCTGAAAGCAAGCTTGCTCAGCGGGGCTTCCATGCTGCCGGCTTTAATCAGCGTGTTAAGAATCTCGGGGCAGGTGTCTGCCGTGCATTCCTCGCAGGCGATAAGCTTGTAGTCAATGGTGCCGGCGGAAGAATCTGCATTGGCAATGTTGCCGGTGATTACACCCTCAACATCTGCATTGGTGGCAGTGGAGAGAGCCTCCTGAATCTCTGCGGCGCGATTGTTCAGGTCGTTGCCGTTCATGCCTTCGCCGGCAATAATTTGCACAACGGTAAAGGCGCGCTTCTCTTCAGACTTATAGTTCTCTTTGGTTTGCTCCCAGTATGCTTTTACGGCATCGGCCGTGGGGGATTCGGGGGTGGGGGCGGCAGACATCGGGAACGTGGCGCAATAGCCGCTGATGTTCTGGTTGATAGCTTGGTCAATCTTTTTCTCTGCCGTGGTGTTGCCCTCCATATCTGCGGTGATGATGGAGTAGAGGGTATCCCAAATGATGATGTCTGCTACCAGCTCACGGAAATCGCGCTCCCCGGCGTTATCCGTTTGCCCATTGCGGTAGCCTACAATGTTTTTGTATGCCTCAGAGTTAAATTGCCCGTTATTGTTGAAAGCGGGCATTGCCTTAATGTAGGCGTCAATCTGCTCGGAGGAAGGAACAATCCCCAGCTCCTTGGCGGCCTCTTGTAAGATGATACGGTTGACGGCCAAGTTCTCTTCATCTCGGAACACACCGAAGTTGCCCCAGCTGTTCAGCAAGTGTGCCCCCTTCAGGTTGGGGTTAAAAGGCATGGAGGCTATGCGCTGTAATCTGTAGATGACGCTTTCTCTCTCATCCAACTGACCATCTGCATTTTGGTCACACATCTGCATCAGGAAATTGTCGAAAACCGGGGCAGACAGTTGGTTGATTTGGCTCAGGTATCGCTCTGTTTTGTAGCCCATTTCCATGATGTCCTGAGCTTTGTAGCGGTTGCCGTTTACCTCCACTCGGTAATCGCGGGAGAATGCGCTGCCTTGGTCCCCGTAGTCCATCATGATGAGACCCACGAGAATACCGACAATGACGATGACGGCTATAATCAGATTTTTGCGGATGAATTCGAGAAATGTCATGGCTTTTGTTTCTATGACTAATGTTGCGTGTACAAGCTAACGCGCGTATTTTACTTTTATGTGCATCGCCTTGCAAGCATGAAAATGTGTAACTGTGTCATTCAAGACCCTTTTTCTCTTACAAAAGTAAATTATTTTACTTTTTCTGAAAAAATGGCTTGACTTTGCTTCGGGTTCCGTGTAATATCCCTGCGCTGCTTGGCAGCACACAGTGCGTGAATAGCTCAGTTGGTAGAGCAGTAGACTTTTAATCTATTGGTCCCGGGTTCGAGTCCCGGTTCACGTAGCTCATTAAAAGCGGTTTGCATGGATATGTAAACCGCTTTTTTTCTTGCTATTTCATCGCAGCAGAGTATAATCTCAGCGTGATGAAAATACTACGCCCTTTCTGCAGCCTGTTATTTGTGCCGTTGAGCCTTGCCAACACGGAGCATGAGCCTTTGGTGTATGACGACAGCACCATTGTGAGCGCAGAATTGCGCTGCCCCTCACCGAATGGACAGGCCGAGCTGGTATACCGAGGAACGCGTCATGTGCAGCAAGCAGAAATCGGCGTTGCCCATGAGATGGTGATTATTCTGAAAAACGGGAAGGAAATCCCGCTTGGTGAGCATTTCTGCTCCATGTCGCTCTATCGGGCCAATATCATTCACCAACCATGGTCGCCGGACGGTAAATGGCTTGTATTCCCCACCGGGCGTTTCTCTTATTGCTTTTATCCTGTAGCGGCGTTGAACGATAATGGTTTTAATGGTGAAAAAGCCAAAACACTCTCAGTTACAGAACAATATACCCATACCACTGGTGGGGAAAAAGACGGTGCTCTCATAGCAGAAGCCCGCACAACACGTTTCGTGCTTGATGGTGGGCAATGGCAAGCGGACGGCACCTTTACGTTCCGTGCCGGGTTGTCAAGCTATTTGGCTCCATATTCTGCCACTGTTTCGAATGCCGGTGTTACCTACAAACGAGTTGGCGATATGGTAAAGACCCACCCCTGACTCCGTGTAAAAAAGACCCCGTTCAATCCATACGGATTGAACGGGTAAATTATTTTAAATGAGGGCTGCTTACTTGTTGAGCAATTTTTCAAGCAGCGCTTGAGAATTGTCGGCAAGTTTGGCGGGGTCCTCCAACATGCCGGCACGCAGCAGGGCGGTGTTGACCAATTGACCTGCCAGCAGAGTGGCCAGCTCTTCGTCTTCTGCCTGAAGCTCTGCAAGCTTTTGTACAATGGGGCTGTGCGGGTTGAAGGCAATCTCGGGGTGATTCTCCGGCACGGGTTGCCCCATGGCCTTAAGGTATGCACGCACCTCGGGTGATACATCGTTTTCCCCTTGTAACGCAATAGCGGGGGCAGAGCTTACGCGGTCGCTGACACTGACCTTGCTGAATGCATCCGCAAAGGTGGCAGATACCCAGCCGGTGAGTTTTTCTGCCTGTGCATCGTCCAGACCGGGGCGGTCGGGCTGAGCCGCCAGCGGGGGCAGCTCTAAATTGGCGCGGTCAATGGACTTAACCTCCTTATCGTCCACTTTGTGCAGGCTGTCTACCACAAATTGGTCGCCACCGTCGGTGAAGAAGCACACTTCAAATCCGCGGGCTTTAAGGGCATCCAGGTAGGGGCTGTGCTCCAACTGTGCACGGGAGGCGCCGAAGAGCACATAAATATCCTTCTGGTTCTCCTTCATGCGTGAGATGTAATCAGCAAAGGAGGTGAGTTTGCCGGGCTCCGTAAAGGTGGACTCAAAGCGCAGGAGCTTGGAGAGTGCCTCCTTGTGCTCCCAAGATGTGACGATACCCTCCTTAATGAAACGGCTGTATTGCAGCCAGAACTTCTCGTATTGATCTGCATTATCCTTGGCGAGTGTTTCCAAATGCTTGATAAAGCGCTTGGTGATGATACCGGAGATACGGCGCAGCAGGGAGTTATCCTGCAGCATCTCACGAGAGATGTTGAGCGGCAGATCCTCGCTGTCTACCACACCGGTGAGGAATCGCAGCCACTCCGGCAGCAGGTTTTCCGGCTTGCTGTCAATCAGCACCTTATGGCAATACAGGGAAACATTGGGCTCGCAGCGCCCGAACCCGAGTGCCTCGGGGCTTTCCTGCGGTACAAAGAGTACGGAGTTGAGCACAATGGGCGCATCTGCGCTGAAGTGCATCCATGTAAGCGGGGCGGCATCCGTATGGCCTATGAATTTGTAGAACTCCTCGTATTCCTCGTTGGATACATCCTTCTTGTTCTTCATCCAGATTGCCTGTACGGTGTTGAGGTGCTCGCCGTTGCAGTCTATGGGGAAGCCCACGAAATTGCTGTATTTGCCCACAATGTAGCGCAGGGTGTTGATTTGGGCAAAGTTATGGGCATCCTCCTTGAGCTTGATCAAAATGGAGGTACCACGGGGCGTGTCGGCGGGGGCATCTTCCAGCGTGTAGCCGTCTTGACCATCGCTGGTCCATACCACGGCCTGTGCCTCGGGTTGCCAAGAGCGTGTGGTTACAACTACTTCATCCGCAGCCATAAAGGCACTGTAGAAACCGACACCGAACTGGCCGATGAGGTCCTGCGGGCCGCTTTGCGTTTCTTTCATGGCCTCCAGGAACTTTTTGGTGCCGGAGTGTGCAATGGTGCCGAGATATTCCACAACCTCCTCGCGGGTCATGCCGATACCGGTGTCCGCAATAGTGAGTGTATGGTTTTCTTCATCTGCGGTAATGGTGATACGCAAATCCTGCTCCGGGTTGGCAATGGCCGTGCCGGTGAGCTGCTTGAGGCGCAGTTTTTCCAAGGCATCAGAGGCGTTGGATACCAGCTCACGCACAAAAACCTCGCGGTCGCTGTAAAAGGCGTGAATCACGATGTCAAGCAACTGACGTACTTCCGTTTGAAATTGATGTGTGCTATTAGCCATAATGTTGTATATACTGAAAAGTATTTTACAGATTGAACGTGGCAGGTCAATCTTGTTTCACGGCATACTGCTTAATCCGGGGGGGCTATACTACTCGTGTTCAGAGGTGTCCCATTTGAAGAATTTTGATGCAGCTTGTGCTGTAAGATGCCTTAAATTCAAGTAACGGGTACGCAGCAGCACGCTGTCTCGGTGCCCCATTTCTTCTTGTAGCAAATAGATGTTGTGAAAGTGTTTTAAGTGCATGCTCGCAAAGGTGTGTCTCATGGCATCCTTTTGCCAGCGCCTCACGCCTGCCCTGCTGCGTAGCCTGGCCCATAAGCGTATCCAATTTCTCGGGGCTATATAATCATCCAACTTTTGTCTGAACCGTTTCAAATCCCTGGCGGCACCACGTAGGGGCACAGCTCTTGCCCCTCCGGTTTTGCTGGCCAGGCCATCCACATATACTACATTTTCTCTAAAATCAATATCACTCCATTTCAGGCGTTGTACCTCTCCCGGGCGAATCCCGCACCACAGCATTAGCATGACCGCCGCTTGCATGCATTGCATGTCTTTGGAGCGCAGCGCTTTCATAAAAGCAGATATTTGTTTAATGGATAATATCTCTATGCGTTCTTCTTTGATATGCATGGGGTCTATGCCATAAACCGGATTCTTATCACATATCCCTTTTTTCAGGGCATATGTGAAAATGCTGTGTAATATGGTTTTGGCTTTATAAAATACATGTCCGCTTTTGCTGAAATGGTTTTCAAGTAATTGCCGACAATCTGCCTGAGTGATGCTGCGGATATCATTATCTGCCCATTCGGCAAACTCCAGAAATCTGCGAATATAAGAGCGCAAGTCGGATAAAGTACTGGGGCGTCTGTATGCTCGAGCCTTTAAACTCCGTTCTGCTGTTTCTTTAAAGCTGAGCTGCTCTGCATTTCTTTGTATGCTGTACAACCCCGCTTGCATCACTTTACGAAACATAGCAATGAGTGCCAGTCTGTTTTTATCTGTGGCTTGCGCTATTTCTGTGAATTCGATGAATAAGCGGAACATGTCCGAATCATCAACCGGTAGGTGGGATGTTTTATGTGAGTGAGTAGCTATCATACATATACTTCATAGCATGATAAGCAAGTGTTTAGCAAGGTTATTCGTTAGTTTGTATTTTCCCATTCGGGTAAATCCGTATCTATAAGCCAAGGTGTGTATTCCGGCGGAATCGGGGATTGTATGGCGACTCTGTGCCCATCTGCAGGGTGGTTAAAGGATAAGCGCCAAGCATGCAGCATGAGCCTGCCCGGCTTGGCTTTTTGCTTCTGGGGGTGGGCATAGATAGGGTCGCCAATGAGCGGGTGCCCCAAATGCAGCATGTGGACGCGTATTTGGTGCGTACGCCCGGTGTGCAAAGTACACATAACCAAGGTGGAGTTTGTGGCGGCATCGTGCTTGAGCACTTTGTAGTCCGTAATGGCGGGTTTACCCGCACCGGGATTCACCACTGCCATTTTGAGGCGGTTGACGGGGTGGCGCCCTATGTTGGTAAAAATGGTGCCCTCGGGCTCTTTGGGGCACCCTTGTACAACAGCCAGGTATATTTTGCCTGTGTCTCGCTCTGCAAATTGAGTGGTGAGGGAGAGGTGGGCGCGGTCATTTTTTGCCACAACGATGCATCCGCTGGTATCTTTGTCCAAACGGTGAACAATGCCGGGGCGCTCTACACCGCCTATGCCGGATAAATCACCGCAGTGAAACAGCACTGCATTTACTAACGTGCCATCGGGGTTGCCGGCGGCAGGGTGTACTACCATGCCGCTCTCTTTATCTATCACGATAACATCTTTATCTTCATACAGTACAGAGAGCGGTATATCCTGCGGCAAGGCCTCGGTGGGTTCCGGCTCGGGTATGTTCACCTCTATGCACATGCCCCGCTCAATAGGCGTTTTTGCTTTGGTTGATTTGCCGTTAACAGTGATTTCTCCGGATTTGATAAGAGCTTGAATACGTGCGCGGGAAAGCTCCGGCAACTGGCCCGCCAAAAATTGGTCCAGTCGGGTGCCTATGGAGTCTTCTGCTATGATAATCATGCCTTTACATTCCGGTGGGATTATCAATAAAGACGGTGGGTAAGCCGAACTGCGTTTCAAGGAGTTTGCCCAGAGCTTTAACACCGAAGGTCTCCGTAGCATAGTGCCCGGCAAATAGGATGTTTACCCCCATATCCTGAGCGGCATTAACCACCCAGTGGTTTTCCTCACCGGTAAGGTAGGTGCGGTAACCTTTTTCGTGCATTTGGTAAATGACATCACCTGCGCCGCCGGAGCACACAGCAACACGCCCTGCGGGGGCAGCGGCATCTTGCACAAAGCCGGTAATGCAGCTGCCGGTGATGCTTGCGTATTTATCGCGGAGCTCGGCTACGGTGCCGTTAAAGGTGCCGGCTACACCGATGAGTGTACCGTGGTAGTCCACCTCGGGGGTGCAGTCTGAGAGCCCCAGTGCTTGGGCAATTCCGGCATTGTTGCCCAGCTCCGGGTGTAAATCCAACGGCAGGTGTGCACCGTATATGGCCAGGTTGTGTTGCAGGCAGGTTTCTATTTTCTTTTTGAACCAACCGGTCATGGGGCGCAACCCGCACCAGTAGATACCATGGTGTAAAATCAGCAGGTCTGCACCGACGGCAATGGCATCCTCAATTGTTTTTTGTGAGCCATCCACCGCTAAAGCTACTTTTGTAACCTGCCCGTTGTTTTCTACCTGCAAGCCGTTGAGGGCAACGGGGGCATCCTTGATTTCGCGGATGCGCAGGGTGGTATCCAGCAAATGTGTGATATGTTGAAGAGGTGTCATGGTGAGCTGATAATTAATCCTGATTTCTGTTGACACTCATGCAGCTGCGCATGGCGATTTCTTTATGCAAGCGTTTGTTGAATTCGCCTGCCATGTCATACCCGCTCTCTCGCAGGTAGTGGCCCAAGGCCGCTACCTCCACAAGGCGGGTCATGTCTCTGCCCGGGGCAACCGGCAGGTTGAGGCGCTCTACATCCACCCCCAATATGGTGGTTTTCTTGCGCTCTATGCCCAAGCGCTCCATTTCCGTCATTTGCCCGTTGGTGAGGTTGATGACCAAATCTATATTCTTTTGCCTGCGGTAGGCTTTAAGACCAAACAGGTTGGTTACATTGATGATGCCGATGCCCCGGATCTCGATAAAGCCGCTGCTCAATTTGGGTGAGGTGGCAATAAGCTCACCGCTGATGTTGCGCACACGCACCATGTCGTCTGCCACCAAAGAGGCTCCGCGTTCTACCAAACCAAGGGAGATTTCGCTCTTGCCAATGCCGCTGTCGCCCGTGAGCAGTACCCCCACACCGTTTACGTCCACCATGCAACCGTGCAGTGTGGTACTCTCCGCAAACTCGTTTTCCAGTATAATGGTGGCGCGGTTTACCAGTTTAACGGTGGGCAGGGGGGAGCGGAATACTGATACAGAGTACTCATCTGCCAGCTCCAGCACATCCCTG
The DNA here is from genome assembly GCA_015062045.1 of Akkermansiaceae bacterium. GTDB lineage: Bacteria > Verrucomicrobiota > Verrucomicrobiia > Verrucomicrobiales > Akkermansiaceae > Akkermansia. The sequence goes on along the minus strand of SUVJ01000019.1, from coordinate 10,066 downwards.
GGTATATCCACCCCCCTCGTAAAGATGAGGCATGGTACGTTTTCTGCAAAAATTCGGCGTATGCGCTCCTCCCTCGGTAAGCCCTCCATGGTGGTCATGTAGGCCATTTCCGCCGCCCCGAATACTTGGATGCGCTCATGCGCAAAATAGCTGAAATACCCGGCCAAGGCCAGCCCCGGGCGGTTGAGGGTGGGCTGCAGGATTTTGCGAGACATACCCAGCGGGCTGTTGCACAGTTGCAGCTCAAGCGTGCCGCCGTAGTTTTCATAAAAACGGGCAACGGATACGGAGTCTACCTTTTTGATGGTGGGGGCTTTCATACTGAGTTACCAATCAGGAGTTATCAGATTTTTTTTTGCGGGGGGATTTTGTTTTAGCCTTGGGGGCTGCCGGCTTTGCCTCGGTTTTCTTTTTGCGCGGGGCTGCTTTTTTCTTCTCCGCCGGGGGCTGAGGTGCGGTATTTTCAAAGCCAATGCGGTTGCTGTCTGCATCTTTCACTGCTTGAGAGGTAATACCCGCAGCCAAGTCTCCACGCAGTATAGCCTCGGCAATCGGGTCCTCCAGCAAACGCTCTATGGCGCGGCGCATGGGGCGTGCCCCGTATTGCGGGTCGTAGCCTTTATCCACCAGCATGCTCACTACCTCTGCAGAGAGCGTGAGGGTTATCTGCTTATCTGCCAAGCGTTTAATGAGTTTCTGTGCCTCCAACAGCACAATCTTCTCCAGGTCTTTGCGCTCCAGCATGCGGAAGACGATGAGCTCATCGAAACGGTTGATAAACTCGGGGCGGAAGTGCTGTTTTGCAGCCTCGCCAATGCGTTCTTTCATGGTTTCATAGTCGGCCTCTTCATCTGCCATGGCACCAAACCCCATGCGCCCCTGGCGAGATGCTAAGCTGGCACCCACGTTAGAGGTTAAGATGATGATGGTGTTGCTGAAGCTTACCTTGCGGCCGAGGGAGTCTGTAAGGCTACCTTCCTCAAGCACTTGCAAGAGCAGGTTCATGACATCGGGGTGGGCTTTTTCCACCTCGTCAAACAGAATGACGGAGTACGGCCGGCGGCGTACTTGCTCGGTGAGTTGCCCGCCATCCTCATGCCCGACGTACCCGGGGGGGGACCCAATCATGCGGCTTGTGCTGTGCTTCTCCATGTACTCACTCATGTCTACCTGAATGAGGGCCTCTGCCGTGCCGAACATGATTTCCGCCAAATTGCGCGCTAAGTATGTTTTACCCACACCCGTGGGCCCCATGAAAAGGAAAGAGCCGATGGGGCGGCGCGGGTCTTTGATGTCTGCACGGCTGCGGCGCAGGGCGCGGGAGATGGCGGAGCAGGCTTCATCTTGGCCTATGACCTTGCTCTTGAGCTCCTCTTCCATACGCAGCAATTTTTCGGCTTCTTTCTCCTCCATGCGAGAGAGCGGAATCCCTGTCCATTTCGAGATAACAGCCATGATATCCTCTTCATTCACCTCTTGGCTGTTACCGTTCATGGCCTCTTTCCAGGCACCAACGGCGGCTTCAAGCTCGCGGTTGAGCTCCGTCATGCGGTCTCTGAGCTTGGCTGCCAGTTCAAAGTCTTGGTCTTTAACAGCTTGTTGTTTTTGCTCCTCCAGCTCGTGTCTTATTTTTTCGTTATCCTTGAGCTCTTGCGGGCGAGTCATGCGAGCCACACACAGGCGGGAGCCCGCCTCATCTATCACGTCTATGGCTTTGTCGGGCAAGAATCTGCCGTGCAGGTAGCGTTTGGCCAGTTGGGCTGCCGCCTCCAAGGCCTTATCTGTGTAGTGTACATGGTGGTGCTCCTCATAACGCGGGGCTATGCCTTTGAGAATGAGCAGCGTATCCTCTACAGACGGCTCGCGCACCTGCACTTGTTGGAAACGGCGTTCAAAGGCACCGTCTTTTTCAATGTGCTTGCGGTACTCGTTGAGGGTGGTTGCTCCAATGGCTTGCATTTCACCGCGAGAGAGTGCGGGTTTAATGATGTTGGAGGCATCCATGGTGCCCTCGGCAGATCCGGCGCCGATGAGCGTGTGCATCTCATCAATGAAAAGTATAACCTTCTTCTCTCTTTGGATTTCCTCCATAATGGCCTTGAGTCGCTCCTCAAACTGCCCACGGTATTTGGTGCCGGCCAGCATGAGTGCCAGGTCCAGAGAGATAATCTTTTTACCACGCAAAAATTCAGGTACATCGCCTGCCACAATCATTTGGGCCAAGCCCTCCACAATAGCGGTTTTACCCACACCGGCTTCGCCCAGCAATACGGGGTTGTTTTTTGTGCGGCGGCACAGAATTTGGATAACACGCTCAATCTCTGCGCGGCGACCGATGACGGGGTCGAGCTCACCGGCAGCGGCTCGCGCCGTTAAGTCTCTGCCAAAGGCGTTGAGGGCGGGGGTGTCCCCTGCGTCTGTAGGTTTGCGGGCAGGGCGTTTGCTGTGCAAAAAGGCATTGGCGTCTTCCTCTTCATCCTCGGGGCGCCCCGGGCGGTTGTGGGGAGCATCTGCCGCAGGCTCTGTGTTAAAGTTGGGCCCCAGCTCACGTATGATGCTCTCTTTGGCAGATTTGTACTGGAGCCCCACAGAGGTAAGGGCATCCTTAGCCAGGCCACCGTCGTCTCGCAACACCGCTAACAAAATATGCTCTGTGCCCACATAGGTGTGGCGCAGCTCCTTGGCCTCCGTGCCTGCGGTGGAGAGCAGGCGTTTTACTCGCGGGGTGTAGGGCAGGGATCCCTCATTGCCGGTAGTGGTGCCGGGAATCATGGCAGACTCTATCATTTTGATGAGCTCGGGTATATTGACACCGGCGTTTTCTATAACGGAAACGGCTACACCGTGACCGAGTTTGAGCATGCCGAGCAACACGTGCTCTGCACCTATGTAGTTGTGGTGAAAGCGGTCTGCCTCTCGGCGTGCCAGGTTCAGTACTTGTTGGGCTCTGGGGGTGAAATTATTCATGTTGTGTGATTAAATCTGATAGTTGGTCGAATAGCTCGATGTGAAGCTCGACGTCTGAGATAATTTGTTTGCAGATGCCTGCGCGCGCCATTTCCTGTGCGGTCTCCGAGCTGCCCGGGTCCTCATGGAGCATGTGGTAGGGGGCGGTTGCCAGGTAATATGTGGCTAAAATAGAGATGTATTGCGCAGCCTCGCAAAAGACGGGGGTAATATAGCCGGTTACTAAACCCAAGCGAATCATGCTGAGAGCATTGAGACACTCGCAATGCTCCAGTCTGTAGCTGTAGCGCAGCAGCCCGTATGCTCGGGATACGGCATCCGGCAACATCGCCATGGTTTCTGCGTTGTTGGCGAGTCTGGCTCTCACCTCATGCTCTCGTCTGGCAATGGTTTGTACAACATCCAACAGGTGCTCTGCAATCTCATCCTCCCCACCTTGGGCAATGGGGGCGGTGTAGATGACAAATAAATTGGCAGCATCATCCCCTAAGTTTGAGTACAGGGGGGCTATGTTGAGCAGCAGTTTCTCTAACCCGCGTGTGACTTGCGGCATCATGTTTGCCATCAACAAGGCCGGTAACTGCATGACCGTGTAAAGCTGAATGCCGCTGCCCGTTTCTGTGGGTAAACTGGTGAGCTGGTCCCCCGTGTTGCTTGTGGCAAATTTGAGCTCCTTGCCCAAGGTGTTACATATCTTCTTGCCTCGCTGTATCAAGGCTTTATGGCCTTGGTCTTCCGAGAAAAGATGCATGACCAAGTGCTCCTCTTCGTTCACCATGAAGGTGGTATCCTGCTTGCCGTTAATGACGATATGGCAACCGCTTTGTCTGGCGGCCATGCACTGGCTGATAAGTTTGCGCTCTAATAACATTCGGCGCTGTATGTAATTCAGCTCCGTCATCTCTGCACAAAAAGCCGCTGTCTTGTTGCCCGGCAGGCTCAGAATGCGTGGCAAGAGCTCTGCAGCAACAGCTTTGCGCCCTTCCTCCGTGTTCCAGCCCGGGTAGGCATGCCCCTCTAAATTGCGGACAATGCGGGCCATACTGCCGATGATGACATCCCCGCCCTCACCGGGATTGATAAACCACGGTGGCAGCTTTTTCATCAATGCTTGAAATGACTTTGCCATAATCGGGTCAGCTTAATTCACGGATGCGGTCGCGCAGTTGCGCGGCTTTTTCATAATCTTCTTTTTCAATGGCCTCTTGCAGCTCTTGCTCCATTTTCTTGAGCGTTAAAGCGGGGGATTCTGCCGAGGCAGGGGCGGTTTCTCCTGCGGGGGCTGCAGCCGGTATATCGGCCAGTTCTCTGGCAAAGACGCTGTAGCAGTCCGGGCAACCCAGCCTGCCGGTGCGGCGGTATGTTTCCAGGCTGAAGTCGCACACGGGGCAACGTGTTAAGGCATCCGTGCCTGTTGAGGCAGCTTCTGCCACTCCTCCGGGCAACAGGTTCCCGTCTGCCAGCTCTTTTACCAAGTCTTCCACTTTTTTCTTAAACTCCTCCGGGAAAAATTGTTCTGCAAATGAAAGGGATTGAGGATCAAAGAGGCCCTTTTTTCGGGCACAGCTTTCGCACAGGATGAGTTCCGTTACCTCTCCGTTCATGATTTGCGTCAATTGCATAGACGCGCGTTTTCCGCATATCTGGCACTTCTTCACGAAAGCGTATTGTACGCCTTTTGCCGTCATTATTCCAGCTTGTAGCGTGTCTTTTTGTGTCAGCTCAATGTTTGCGTATATTCTGTTATTGTGGGAGGGGCGAAATGGGTAAATTATTTACCTCTGTCCTCCGGGAAATTGCGGTAGCCGATGGGCAGGGGGGCGTGGCGGTTGAGCATGTCTCTGTCGTAACGACGGGTGGGGGGCGCCATGTTGCCCAAAGTGGTGCCGGCATTGAAAAAATATTGCAGGTAATAGGTGCCATCGTAGCCCAAAGCGTTGGCCTCTCGTATCATGCGGATGATGTCTGCTTCATCCAACAAGCCGGGGTGCACGGTGGTGCGCACCTCAAACGGTAAACCACTCTCTTTGAGTATACCCAGACTCTCTGCAAAACGCTCGAACAACGGGGTGCCTCCGGGTAACCGCCAGGTGCGGTCGGAGGGCATTTTGTTGTCCATGGCAACGTAGTCTATGAGTTTATTGTCTACCAGCTCTTGTACCACTTGCGGGTTGGAGCCGTTGGTATCAATTTTAATGAGATAGCCCAAGGCCTTGATATCCTCGCAAATTTCACGCAGATGTGGGGTGAGGGTAATCTCCCCGCCGGAGAGTACCACGGCATCCAAAAAGCCCCTGCGTTCTTTCAGAAATGCCAGCTCATCCGTTTGAGACTTAGTGCGGCCTAATACCAGCTCCGGGTTGTAGCAGTAGGGGCAGCGTAAGTTGCAGCCGGTAAACCAAAAAATACAGGCGGCCTTTTTGGGGTAATCCAAAAAGGTGAGCGGGGTGATATCTACGGGGTGGCGTCTCATGACGAAAATGATGGGGCTAAAAATCCCGCAACGGTCAGAGTTGTGAGTTGTACTCTTTTTCTGCACCGTTGCGGGTGATTTTTGAGGGAAAGCACGCTTGGTAACCGTTGCCTCCCCTCAATGCACGTTTATACGTGTTGTGTTACTTGAGGATGGCATCGCAGCCGCAACCGCAGCCGGGCTCGTCGAAGTGGGCACGCTCCTCGAACTCGCCTTGCTTACCGGCGTTGAAAGTTTCCACCGGGCGGTGGTAGCCCATAACGCGGGTGTAGACGGTGCACTTGGTGCGCTCAGACTCGTGCTCGGCAAGAATCTGCTCGTCGCTCTTCACTACGGGTTTGATTTCTGTATCGCTCATGGTTGTTCAGTTGTTGAGGTTTGTCGTTTCTTGGCGTTCAATCAGAACAGAGGAAGCTCGGGCTGCTCTTCCGCACGTGCCTTGGCAATGAGTTCTTCATCGCAAATCGGGCAGTAGTCATGGCGTCCCTTAAGGTAGCCGTGCTTATCACATACGGAGAAGAGCGGTGTTACGGTGATGTAAGGCATCTTGAAGTTGGTAAGCACCTTGCGTACAATGTCTCGGCATGCCTCGGGGGAGGAAATTGCCTCGCTCATGTACATGTGGAATACCGTGCCACCCGTGTAGCAGCACTGCAGTTTGTCCTGCATTTGCAGTGCCTTGAAGAGGTCGTGCGTGTAACCGGCCGGCAGCTGAGAGCTGTTGGTGTAGTAACGGTGACCGGGGGTGCCGGACTGGATGATGTCCGGGTAGCGCTTAAGGTCCTCGCGGGCAAAGCGGTGGGTGGTGCCCTCCGCCGGGGTTGCCTCCAGGTTGTAGAGGTTTCCGGTCTCCTCCTGGTAGCCGCGAATACGCTCACGCATGTAGTGCAGCACTTCCTCTGCAAAGGCAATGCCGTCGGGGGTGGCGGTGTTCATGGTGTCGCCGGAGAAGTTGCGCAGCATTTCGTTGATACCGTTCAGACCAATGGTGGAGAAGTGGTTGCGCAGGTGCGGCAGGTAACGCTTGGTGTAGGGGTACAGACCACGCTGGTAGAGCTGGTTGATGAACACGCGCTTCTTCTCCAGGGTGTCCTTGGCAAGATCCATCAGCTCACCAAGCTTGGTGTACATCAGGTTCTTGTTGCCCTTGTACAGGTAGCCCAAGCGAGCCATGTTGATGGTTACCACACCAATGGAGCCGGTCATTTCAGCGGACCCGAAGAGACCACCACCGCGCTTGAGCAGCTCGCGCAGGTCCAGCTGCAAACGGCAGCACATGGAGCGCACGGCATCCGGCTTGTAGGCCTCCTCGTCTATCACGCGGTTGCCGTTCTCATCAAACTTGTATTGGGAGCCGATGAAGTTCTGGAAGTAGGAGGAACCAATCTTGGCGGCGTTCTCAAAGAGCAGGGGTACGTTCTCGCCGTCCCAGTCAAAGTCCTCCGTAATGTTGACGGTGGGTATGGGGAAGGTGAAGGGCTGGCCGGTGCTGTCGCCCTCGGTGAGCACTTCATAGAATGCGCGCTGAATAATGGTCATTTCCGGCTGGAAGTGTTTGTAGGTAAGAGCCGTGAGGGACTCTACACCACGCTCCTTGGCTATGGCCAGCAGCTTCTCATCCTGAACATTCTCAAAGATGTGAGCACCGCCGGAGAAGGGGGGCTGCTCGCGCAAGTCTCTCGGCACGGTCCAGTCGATGGTCACGTTGGTGAAGGGGCTCTGCCCCCAGCGGGACGGCACGTTCAGGTTGTACACAAAGTTGCGCAATGCCTTCTTTACGGCTGTATAGGGCAACTGATCACGGAAAAGATAGGGGGAAAGGTAGGTGTCGAAAGAGCTGAATGCCTGTGCACCTGCCCATTCACTCTGCAAAATCCCCAAAAAGTTTGCCATTTGGCCCAGTGCCTCGCGGAAATGGCGCGGCGGGCGGCTGTTCACGCGGCTGCGTACACCGTTAAAGCCCTCGTTGAGCAGGTTGCGCAAGCTCCAGCCGGCGCAGTAACCGGTGAGGCAGTCCAAGTCGTGAATATGGTAGTCGCCATTGCGGTGGGCGGCACCTTCCTCGGGGGTGTATACTTGGTCCAGCCAGTAGTTGGCAATAACCTTACCTGCCGTGTTGTTCACCAAACCGGCGTTAGAGTATGTGGTGTTGGAGTTTGCCTTAATACGCCAGTCCGTGTTGCCGATGTACTCTTCAATGGTCTGCTTACAGTCTACCCATGTGTTGCCCTGGTATACACCGGCAATTTGCTCACGCTGCAACTTGTGCAGGAAACGGTATTTAATAAAGTTGCGGGCGGTCTCAAATGCCCCGGCCTTCATTAGCTCGCGCTCAATCAAATCCTGCACCTTTTCCACGGGCAGGTATTCTTCTTTCTTGAGCGCATCTAACACGTTGGCATATACCAGCGGGTTATAGTCTTCCTGTGAGGCATGGTAAGCCTTTTCGATGGCCTGCTGTACCTTGTAGGCCTCGAACCGTTCGCGTTTTCCGTTTCTTTTGATGATTTGCGGCATGACCGGAGAGTGAGAGTGATGTGTGAGAGGATGCTGCACCCTTGAGTAAGGTCGCCGGGCGGCCACCCCCTCCTGAGTTTCTGGCTTCTTTTTCAACCGCGCTTGCTTCTTTGCGGTGAACGTTCGCACTTTATCATTTTTTGTACCCTCTGGCAAGCAGAAATTGTGCTTTCGCAGGCACTTTTCTTAAAATTTTTTTATAACTAAAAATCCAGATGTTGCATAAAGTGTGCTCTAGTGCCACAATATATTGTATGTGCCTTTCGCCGCGTTCTAAATCATTCTAATTGTGAATAACTCATAAAAGCGCTTGATGCTGCTAAGGCTCGGCGGTGAATAAATTCCAAAAATCTCCCCCCTGTTTGTTAAGTAAAGATTCCCGCCTCCGACACAAGATATAGAGTATCCAAAATCTTTTTCCAAAAAATGAACACGACTTATTGTGGTTACTCCTCCCGTTGTTATACCCTTAAGCGGTAATTTTCTTCATTAAATGCCGCTAAAGCTTTGATATATCAATCTATTTATGACATCCGCCATTCTTCACACAGGGTGCCGTTATGCATCTTTTGCTTCAGCTTCCTTTGTCTATATCGTAGTGGGGGGGCAGCCGGCCACCACTTTTTGTTGATGGTATACCTTGACAATAAATTTTGGACTTGGGGCTTCGCGTCTACGCTTGCTACGCCCTCACAGGAAAGTCCAACCCTCCGAGGAATCAGTTCAAAAATAATCTTGCATCTTTATGTGCTTATTATATAATACCATTCGAAATGAGTGTATTAAATAAAGCAGTTACACGTATTGTCTCTGTGTTGGTGCTTTTTTCTATGTGCCTCTTGGGGGCATGCATGCAAAAGGACCATAGCGGGAATGAGGTCGATACGAAAAGCAAAGACAAAAGACTACCGCTTGATTCAACCGCAAGATTGATTGTGGAAAGTTCTATCCCCGTTCCCGTCTATCCGGAATTTTATCAAGGTATTGCATATTCGGATTCCGGTGAGCAATTGATGATATGGGGGCGTCAGGGGTATATCCGAATATACGATTTCGTTAATGAGAAACTTATCCTGCACGCGGAGACTACATACAGCCTCAATCAAGAGATATTTTGGCAACCAGACGGCATATCCGCTGAATCGTCTGAAAATAAATGTGTATGGTTTCCTTCTCTTTCATTTTATGATTCTCTGATAAAGTCTGCATATACTCCGCCGTCGTCTTTCTCGGAGTTAGGTTCTTTTCTGAATAAGTGTCGTCGTATTAAGCCATACGCTTCTGAGATAGTGGAGCAGTATTGCAAAGGTCTCGAATATAACGATTTTTCCGGTGTATCCGCTCTGGCGTATGATAATCAACGCCGGCTTACCCCGCTCATCTCGCATTGCAATAAGCCGTGGGCTCAAAATATGCCGGAAACAGGGGTGTCCTCCTCGCTGCTTGGTGAGTCTTTGGATATGAATACTTTGGCCTATTTTTATGAACCCTTGGCAGGTCATTCTGAAGAGCAGTGGCAAAAAATTATTTTTTATCGTCACCTTAAACCATGGAGAGAATATTCCCTCAGTGATTTTGGTGCGATTGATTGTAAATATCAAATGGCCCCTTGCAGTGTATCCGCGCATGGTAATTTGGCATGCCTCGTGCTGAGTAGATTTCCCGGCTATGGCCGCCATATAGGCTCCTTCGACTGGCTTAAAAGCTGCTTTCAGAGCTCCCGTAAATATGTTGTAATTGTTGTGGTGGATATGCAAAATAATACGATTCTGCTGAAAGAAGAAATCTCGGGTTTATGGGGAGTAGAAGACCAACTTGTGTGGCGGGTGGCCTTCTGTGAAAGTAAGAGAGAGTTTGCTATGCTGAATGCGAATACCGGCGCCATTAAAATATATCGATACTGAATACAGGCATTCAGCCACGCCTTGGATACCTCCGGTTTAACTGTCGCAAACTTCGACAAAAAGTCATTTTTTATTTTTCTACCCAAAGTGTTTTAAGGTACGGGTCGCCGTCGAAGTCGAAGGTCATGGGGGCGGGCGTGAGTTGGGCGGTAGGGGCACCGGAGACGACGAGCTTACGGAAATCTGCCGAGGAAACTTTGCGGCA
>SUVJ01000111.1 GCA_015062045.1 Akkermansiaceae bacterium | reverse complement strand
GTATTATTAGCGGGAACCTCAGGTAAGCATTTGGGTAATGATATGAGTGGATTCTACTCTAAATTTAGACCTAAAAAAAGGGGTGTTTTTGGGCATTTATCCCCCCAAAAGTTGTAAAACTCAAAGCGATTTATTTCTTGTAACATATTCATTATTAACCATAAAGAAAGCCCCGTCATCCGACGGGGCTTTCTCCAACTTACTACCTATGAAACTCGGCCCCTTGTTTTGATGATAGCGGGCGCTCTCTCCTTCACCCGCGATCAGGGAACCGATGCAGTATATACACCGGAATGGTGGGATTTGTTCAATTTTTTTTGAATTTTTTTGTAAAAAATTACTGATTCTTGTCTACAACGGGAACGGGTGTTGCATCTATCTTATTCAGATTGTTGTCTTTAAGATAAAAACGAGTTTCTTTGAGGATGCCACCGGAAAGAGCAATCATGCAGATAAGGTTGGGGATAGCCATGAGGCCGTTAGCGATATCGGAGAAGTTCCACACCACATCACTTTTGTGAATCACGCAACCGATGTAGGCGGCAATAACCCAAAGCAGGCGGTAGGGGGTAACAAATTTGCGTCCACCGAGGTATTCCAGAGATTTCTCACCGTAGTAAGACCACCCCAGGAGGGTGGATACAGCAAAGGCGGTGAGGCTGAAGGTGAGCAGGAAGGAGCCGATGGCACCTATGGTATCAAAGGCAGAGAGCATGTTGAAGTTTGAGGCATCGGCATGCCCCTCTGCCAAGAAAGTGGTAGTGAGGGTAATGCCCGTGAGGGAGCAAATGATGACGGTCCAGAACGGGGCGGTGTATGCCACCAAGGCTTGTTGCACGGGGTTATCGGTTTTAACGGCGGCAGAAACAATGGGGGCGGAGCCTAAGCCGGCCTCGGTGGCAAAGAGGCTGCGGCTGGCGCCCTCTCTCATGGCCAAGATGATGGTTGTACCCAGCACACCGCCGGAGGTGGCAGACAGGGAGAACGCCTGCTCAAAAATGGAGCAAATGGCCGTGCCGATGAATGAGCAGTTCACCGTGAGCAAGATGCCGCAGCCCAGCAAGTACATGAACGCCATGACGGGCACCAAGGCCGTGCACGCGCGAGAGATGCCGTTCAACCCACAAATCAACACGCCGGCAACAATTGCGGTGAGAATACCGCCCGTGAGCTCTGCGGGCACGTTGAGTGCGCAATCCGACAAGGTTTGAGCCACGGTGCGGGCCTGCACAATGTTGCCGATACCAAAGGCTGCTATGGCGGTGAACACAGCAAAAAGCACGGCAAGCCATTTACAGTTCAAGCCGCGCTCAATGGCATACATGGGGCCACCGCTGAGGTTGCCGTCTTTATCTTGCACACGGTAACGAATAGCCAGAAGACTTTCTGAATAACGGGTGGACATACCTAACAACCCGGTAATAACAAGCCAAAAAATGGCCCCCGGCCCCCCCACGGCAACCGCCACAGCCACACCGGTGATATTGCCTACGCCCACGTTGGAGGCCAAGGAGACCATGAGGGCAGAGAACTGGGAAATTTGCCCGTTGCCCTCTCCCTTTTTGGGGAAATAGAACTTCATGGCTTTCAGCAAATGGCGTTGCGGGCACCTCAACACGACGGTGAGATACAGGTGCGTACCCAGCAAAATGAAGACAAGTATGTAGTTCCACAAAAAATCGCGGATGCTTTGCAGTATGGTTGAAATGGTTTCTATCATGGCGTGCGCGGAGGAGCATACTATCTTATATGCACATTGTCAATATCAAAACATAATTCGGGCAGAGAACTCACAATTAAACTTGCCAAATGAGGGCGGCGGCGGTATAGTAAGGGCATGGATTTATCTGCATTCCGCGAAGAGTATCTCAAGGACACCCTGCACCGCAGGGATTTGGCTGACACGCCTTTTGAACAGTTTGACCGCTGGTTTAAACAGGCGATGGAGAGCGGCATACCCGAGCCTAACGCCATGAGCATTGCCACCGCCACGGCAGATGGGCACCCCTCCCTGCGCACGGTGTTGCTTAAGTATTACGATGACCGCGGCTACGTGTTCTTTACCAACTACACCAGCCGCAAGGCACGTGAGCTGGAGGCTAACGCAGAGATATGCATGATGCTGCCCTGGGTAACGCTGGAGCGCCAGATTATTGTATACGGGCGTGCGGAGAAGATCTCTCGCATGGAGACCCTCAAATACTTTCTTACCCGCCCCAGGGAGAGCCAGCTGGGGGCATGGGTATCTCACCAAAGCCAGGTTATCTCCACCCGCAAGCTACTGATGATGAAGTTACAGGAGCTCAAGCACAAATTCTCCGAGGGCAAGGTACCGCTGCCGGATTTTTGGGGCGGCTACCGCATTGTGCCACACCACATGGAGTTTTGGCAAGGTGGCCCCGGCCGCGTGCACGACCGCTTTATGTACTCCCTGCAACCGGATGGCTCTTGGGGGATTGAACGCCTGCAACCCTAAGCCGGCGCGGTGAGTAAAAAGCGGAGTACGGTTAACGTATTTCCGGATTCGGCACCCGCCCGGGGGGCGGGCATGCCGGGCTCTTGCAATAATGTCAAAACAATCCTTTGACATGTAAGGGGAATTGGGCTAAAATGCCCGAAAGATATGAGCACAGCATTCGTACCGGAAGATTACTTCAAACGCTACACCGCTGCCGAGATATTCGGTGAGGGGGTGGAGAGTTTTGAGGTTGATTTAGGCTGCGGGGATGGCGGATTTTTGCTGGCCATGGCAGAGCATTACCCCGATACCAAGTTTTTGGGTGTAGAGCGATTGCTGGGGCGCATACGCAAGGTATGCGGCACAAGCGCCAAGCGTGGTTTACACAATGTAAAAGGTTTGCGTGCAGAGAGCCGCTATTTTTTGGAGTGGATGGCAGCCCCGGGCAGCATCAGCCGCCTGCACTATCTTTTTCCGGATCCCTGGCCCAAGGAGAAGCACCACAAGAACCGCCTGGTGCAAGACTCCTTCATCCCCGTGCTGCACAATGCCTTGGCAGAGGGCGGTGAGGTGCTGTTTAAAACAGACCATGAGGAGTACTTTATTTGGGTGTGTGAAAAGATGAATGCCTCCCCCCTCTTTACACAGGCGGAGTGGAACGCGCCGTTTTACCCCAAGACAGATTTTCAACAACAGTGGGAGGCTATGGGTAAACCCATCTTTGCCGCCAGATTTATACGCAACAACGCATGAGCTTCACCTTACACAGCACAGACCCCACCGGGGCCAGACTGGGTACCCTGCACCTGCCGCATGGGGATGTACCCACCCCCATTTTCATGCCCGTAGGCACCCAGGGCACCGTTAAAACCCTGCACCCCGAGGACTTGGAGGCACTGGGGGCTCAAATTATTTTGGGCAATACCTACCACCTGTGCCTGCGCCCGGGGGATGAAAGCATACGCAACCTCGGCGGGTTGCACAGCTTTACGGGGTGGAACCGCCCCATGCTGACGGATAGCGGCGGTTTCCAAGTATGGAGCTTGGCACGCTTGCGCAAAATTACGGAGGAGGGAGTACGCTTTTGCAACCATATAGATGGCTCGTACATGATGCTCACCCCCGAGCGCAGCATGGAGATACAAGCCAACTTGGGCAGTGACATTGCCATGTTGTTTGACGAGTGCCCGCCCTACCCCTGCGACCGCAAATATGCAGAAAAATCCTTAGGCTACACCCTGCGCTGGGCTAAGCGCTGCAAAGCTTGGGTGGATGAGCACCAACCCCGCAGCGGCAACGGTCTGCAACAGCATTTCGGCATTGTGCAGGGCTCTGTCTATGCAGATTTGCGCCGCCAATGTGCAGAGGAGCTGGCAGCCATGGACTTTGACGGCTACGCCATAGGCGGGGTCTCCGTGGGTGAACCGGAGGAGGAGATGCTGCGTGCCATTGAGAACACAGCCCCCTACCTGCCGCAAAACAAGGCCCGCTATGCCATGGGCTTGGGCACCCCCACCCAGCTTTTGGAAATGATTGAGCGCGGGGTAGACATGTTTGACTGTGTGATGCCCACCCGCTTGGCTCGCCACGGTGTTGCCCTTACGCCGGATGGCCCCATGCACATCAAAAACAAACGCTGGGAGAACGACAGCAAGCCCATAGACCCCGAGGGGCACCCGCACGTCAACCGCTTCTCACGCGCGGCGATTCGCCATTTCTTCCGCGCCGGTGAAATGCTTGCGCTGCGTTTGCTCTCCTTCCAGAATCTCCACTTCTATCTGCGGCTCATGGCGCAAGCGAGAAGCGCCATTGCAACCGGTCAATTCGCTGCCTTCAAAAGCAGCTTCATCTCGCGTTACAAAGCAAACGAAATATCATGACAACCAACCTCATCATAGCCAACGGTACAGCAGAGGCCATCAGCGGTTTCCTGCCCTTTATCCTCATCATCGTTATCTTCTACTTCCTGCTGATTCGCCCGCAGCGCAAACAGCAAAAGGAGCTGCAAGAGAAACAAAACGCCATGAAAACCGGAGACAAGGTTATTACCGCCGGTGGTATTCACGGCATTGTGAGAGATGTGGATGACAAGACCGTTAAGGTTGAGGTTGCAGCAGGCGTGCTCATTAAGTTTGAGAAAGCCAGCATTGTCTCCTTTGTCTCCAAAGAGAACTGATTCACTCACCGCCCGTGCTTTCTGTCTACACAGCTCAAGACCTTACCGCAGCCGCGGTGGAAAGCGCGGGCATACGCCTGGGGGTTATCGGCAACCCGATAGCCCACTCCAAATCCCCGCAGATGCAGCACGCCGCGCTTGCTGCCTGCGGGGTTTCTGCCGGCTATGTGCGCTTGCTGGCAGACACGGCGGCGGGGGCCTTTGAGGCCATGCTGCAACAACTGGCAGACTTGGGATTCATAGGCTGCAATGTTACCGTGCCCTTCAAAAAACAAGCCTTTGCCGCCGCCGTGCAGGCAGATGCACTCTCTACCCTGTGCGGGGCTGCCAACACCTTGGTACGCAAGGCAGACGGCTGGCACTGCCACAATACGGACGGTCCCGGATTTGAACGTGCTATTTCAGAAATAAGCGGCAAAAAACTCAGCGAACTGAGCATTGTCATTTTGGGTGCCTGCGGCGGCGCGGGCTCTGCCTTGGCGGCCCAATGTGCCCTGAGCCACTGCCCGCAGCTCACCCTCATCAACCGCCCCCGCCCACAGCTGGGGGCACTGGCAGCCAAACTCACCCCGCACAGCACGGGGAGCATCACCACCG
Source organism: Akkermansiaceae bacterium (assembly GCA_015062045.1). GTDB lineage: Bacteria > Verrucomicrobiota > Verrucomicrobiia > Verrucomicrobiales > Akkermansiaceae > Akkermansia. The sequence goes on along the minus strand of SUVJ01000111.1, from coordinate 313 downwards.
CCCATTTCGGTACCCCGCAGGCAGAGGCAGCCATACGAGAGGCAGGGCTCATTGTCAACGCCACCAGCCTGGGGCTCAAAGCGGGGGATCCCCTGCCCATCTCTCCCGAGCTCTTGCATGCCGGGCAAATGGTATACGACATTGTTACCCACGACACCCCTTTGCGCCAAGCCGCTGCGCAACAAGGTTGTCTTACCGACAACGGCTTAGGCATGCTCTTGTGGCAAGGTGCGCTTGCATTTGAGCATTGGTTCGGCACCCTGCCCCCCATTGCCCCCATGCGTGCCGCCCTGAGCTAAGGCAACGCAACCGG
>SUVJ01000110.1 GCA_015062045.1 Akkermansiaceae bacterium | reverse complement strand
CGAAAGAAAACACCCCCGAGCCCGAGGCGTCGGCGCGTTAGCGTTGACGATGAGGCCGACAGATGTATATAGCGCAGGGCGTAAGCCCGGAGCGGGGAGTGACTCGGGGTTAACACCCCTCGTGGGGATTGTGTCGGCCTCCTCGCGTTGCTCGTCGGGCTCTATATTTTTTGATAATCAGCAGGGGTCGCGCGTGCACTGCGCGCACGCTTGACCGCCTGCCTATGTTATTTCGCCCCACAAGGGGGCTTGGAAGTACGAAATGTGAAATACGAAGTAAGCAAAGCCTCTGCGGATGGATTGAGATGCTCACACCTACAAATTGCCATTTGTCGAGTTTTTAGAGGTCCTCAATTTGTAAGGTACCGTTATCATTCCAAGTCACGGTTTGTATACTCGCTTGCGCCAGCAATGTAGAACGCCTTACGGCGTTGATGGGGGAAATGGGGAAAGGTGCTTTTTTCAGGATTTTCGGGCAGGAGTGAGCTCAAGCTCGTATAGGTTAAACTCCGTGCAAACGGAGTCATAATCCAGAGTGCAGGTAGCACGGTGGATGAACCCGAAATCCCTGTAAAAGCGCTCTGCGGGGCGGGCAGTGTTGATGACATCCAAGCGCAGGCTTTTGCAACCCTGTGCACGGGCAAGAGCCGCTACATGGTTGAGGAGTGCGGATGCCACGCCACAACGGCGCATGGTAACAGAAACGCCCAGCGTATGAATATAGCGTACTTGGTGCGGGCTGCAAGCAACACCCCACTTCACGGCATCGTACCCACGGTTGTATGTGCCGTTGAGCACCACGGCGGCAGCAAGCTCGCCATCTGCAAAGGCTAAATGCAGCTCTCCCTTGCGGGCAAACGTTATAAAGTCCGCATTCGAGGGGTAGCCGTTTTTGCTCCATTGCGTATGCCAGGTGGAGATATCCATGGCATCTATGATGGCATCGTACATGCGGCGCAGCGCGGGGGCATCTGATTCCACTGCGGGACGAAAAGTGATTTTAGGGGAGGCATTCATCATCAATCCACAATAAAAACGGCTGTACCCACTGCACATTGCTCAAACAGGTAGCGGGCATCCTCATGCGGCAGGCGTATACAACCGTGAGAAGACGGTTTCTTGCGGATGGGGCCTTGGTGCAGGCCCACGCCATCTAAAGTAAGACGCATAAAGAAAGGCATGTTGGCATTGTTGTACAGGTTGGAGCGGTGCTCCGCCTGTTTCTCCTGCACATGGAAATGCCCTTTGGGGGTGGGGGTGGAGGCCTTACCGCTGCATATTTTGAAGGCGCGCAGTTCCTTATCGGACTCCATGAAGTACCCTTTTTGCTCACCGAGTTTAATGATGATATAGCGGCCCTGTTTTTCTTGGGCGGCCAGGGTTTCTGAGTGGGCGCGGTTGTGCACCTCTGCCTCAATACCGGCACGCCACACGGCCTCTCGCATAGCGGCGCGGCGGGCGCGGCTCATGCTTTTGCGCTGTTTTGGGGTAAGGGCAGCACCGGTGGCCACTTGTTCTGCCGTGGGCTCAGTGTCCTCGGGGTAAGCGTAACGGATTCTGCGGGCATCGGGCACGAGCCGCGGGGGCTGCGCCGCAATTTGCATTTGCTGCTCTGTGAGTTTCCACGCCGGCAGTATGCGTATGTTGACGGGCTGGGCATAGCGGTCCGACATGGCAACCAAGGGATTACGATACCGAATGGGCGGGGTATCCTGCGCGTAAAGCACAGATACAAGCCCCGGCAGTAACGCCACCATACGAGTAAATCCCTTCATAAAAAACACCTGTGCCTGTATACCAAAAACACCCCGAGAACGCAAGCTTTTTTCGCCATCGATAGTTGAAAAATGAATAAAAGGCGTTGCCGCGCAAACATACACGGCAACGCGAAAAATGCTACATGTTTATATGCTTACTTTTTGCGGCAGCAGCGCTTTTTGGCAGCGGGTTTTGCGGAGCAAGCCTCTGCCTTGGGGGCAAGGGTGCGTACTTTGCGCTCCCATGTCCAATCCCAACGGGTGAGGGAGGTGAAGCAAGCGGCAAGCAGGTCCACACTGGCCTGAATATCGGTCTTGTGAGCCATTTCGATGCTCTGGTGCACGTTGCGCACGGGTATGGAAACCGCACCGGCAATGGAGCCACCGGGGCAGAACTTCTGCATGGCACCGGCATCCGTACCACCGGCGGCAAGCAGCTCCAGCTGGTAGGGGATGGAGCCCTCCTCGCACAGGGCCGTCATGAACTTCACCATGCGGTTATCGGTAATAAGCGTACCGTCATACACCTTAACGGCCGTGCCCTTACCCAATACCGTGCACTTATCATGAGCACCGGAGCCGGGGGTATCGAACGCGATAGTGACATCCAGCGCAAAGGAGAAATCCGGTTGAATGTCAATGGTGGCTGCCTGAGCACCACGCAGGCCTACTTCCTCTTGCACGGAGAACACGGCATACAGGTCATAATCCGGCTTTTGCCCGGACTCCACAATGGCGCGCACAGCCTCAATGAGCAGGTAGCAACCGCCACGGTTATCAATGCTCTTCACGTTAAGGCAATCGCCCATCTCTACCAAGTCACCGATGCGGGTGATGGAGTCGCCGATGGAAACATACTTCTCCACCTCATCCTTGGGCATGCCTACATCCACCACATAATCTGTAACGGCGGGCATTTTGGTGCGCTCCTCGGGGGACATCACGTGGATGGGCTTTACACCCATGCAACCGGGCAGATCCTTGGTACCATGCACGGTAACGCGCTGAGCCGTGAGTGTTTTGGGGTCAAACCCACCCAAGGGCAGAATGCGGATAAAGCCGTTGTCATCTATATGGCGTACAATGAAACCGATTTCATCCATATGGGCAGCGCACATTATTTTTTTATCGCTGCTCTTGCCCTTAATCACGACAATAACGTTGCCGATGTTGTCCACCGTAACAGAATCTGCCAGCGGGGTCATCGTTTTAATGATGAGATCGCGGATGCCGTACTCGAAACCGGGAGCACCGGTAGCCTCACAAAGTTCCTTGAAGAGTTGGATATTCATGACGCAGAGAAGCATACGCCGCATACGCCGAATTATCAAGACAAAAAAATAAAGAAACCCCGCCATGACTGAAAAAGCCCGGCGGGGGAAAAGGCGGCACAGCTGTCAACAGCACTTAAATATAGATGCGGATAACTGCTTTTTTACGCAGGCGGCCAATCCACTCGCGGTAGCGCTCCTCACTCTTTTTGCGGCGCACGGAGTCATCCACACGGGCTTTGATGCCGGGGGCGTTGAGGGAGGGCGGCGTAGCGCGCTTGGTTTCCTGCACGCACACGATGGTGAAACCATAAGGAGAGGCCAGCGGCCCCGTTACCTTATTTTTGGGCAAGGCAAATACGATATTGGCAAACTGAACATCCAAATCGCTGCGTTTGCGGAACGGCCATTGTCCGCCCTCGGGGGCAAACTCGTCTCTGGACCACTGCACGGCGGCATCCTCAAAGCTGATTTCGCCCTTGATAATGCTCTCCGTAAGCTCCTGAGCAAATTGGAACTGCTCCTCGGGGGTGGCGTTGGGGGCATCCGAAGCGCCCATGGGGATAAAGATTTTTTTATAGCGTACGGAGTCTTTGGTCATGTCTCGGTAGTCGTACTTAGTAGCCTGGTACTCGGCACGAATTTCATCCGGAGTGGGCGGGATATCGCGGTCGTAGCGCATGTTACGCATAGCGCCCACCGTAACCTCCTTGCGCACGGAGTCTCTGTACTCGCTGTAGGTCATGCCGGACTTTCGCAAGTTATCCAACAAGGCCTCACGCTTGCCGTTAAAGTGAGTGAGAATACGGCGGTTAATCTCATCATCTATGGCACTGGCGGGCATTTGCATGCCCTTGCCTTCAAAGTCGCTCAGCACCAACTCGCGCTCAATCAGCTCATCCAACACGGCTTTTTTAGCCTTAATGAGCTCGCCGTTAAAACGGCCGCCCTGCTGCGGGTAGAGCATTAACAGCTCATTCACATACGGCTGCAGGCGTGAGCGCACCTCGGATGATGTAATGGGGCGCCCATTTACCACGGCAGCCACACGGTTGACAATGCGCGTGGGCTTGGGCTTAGCGGCGTTTGAATCTTTTGCTGCCTGAACGGGCAACACTGCCCCCAAGGCCAAAGACATCACGATAAAACGGCTTAAAAACTTCATACGTTCGTTATTCTACAACATCTGCACGCGTCATGCAATCATCTTCTTTGTCACACTCATAACTTTATTCTCGCCAAGTGACATTCTGTGTGATATTATAACACCGATTTCAACCATTTTTTTCACAACATGGCTATCAAACTGTTTATTCCGGGTCCCACCATCGTGTCTGAGGACATCCTTGCAGAAATGAGCCTGCCCATGATTGGGCACCGCTCCAAGAAGGCTTCCGAAATCCAGAAGCGTATTTCCGACAACATGCAGAAGGTGCTTTTCACCAACAACCGCATTCTGCTGTCTACCTCCAGCGGCTCCGGCCTGATGGAAGGTGCCATACGCTCCTGCACCGCCAAGCGTGCAGCCGTGTTCTCCGTGGGTGCCTTTGGTGATAAGTGGTACAAGATGGCTCAAACCAACGGTATACCGGCAGACAAGTTCTCCAGCGAGATGGGCGAGCCCACCACCCCCGAGATGGTAGATGCCGCCCTCTCCACCGGTAAGTATGATGTTATCACCGTGACCCACAACGAAACGTCCTCCGGCATTCAAAACCCGGTAGAGGAGATTGCCGAGGTCATGAAAAAATACCCGGATGTGATATGGCTGGTAGATGCCGTATCCTCTGCAGCCGGCTCTAAGATTGAGACGGATAAGCTGGGTATTGACGTGCTCATTACCTCCACACAAAAAGCCCTTGCCCTGCCCCCCGGCCTGGCTATTTGCGCCATGAGCCAAAAGGCTTACGACCGCACGGCAGAGGTGCAAAACCGTGGTCTATACTTTGACCTGCGCACCCTGTGGGACTTCATTGACAAGAAGAACTACCAGTATACCTCCACCCCCTGCCTCTCCCTCATGTATGCACTGGATAAACAGCTGCAACACATTGTGAATGAGGAGGGCATTGAGGCCCGCTTTGCCCGCCACGAGCAGTGCGCCGAGTTCACCCGCGCTTGGGCAGACGAATACTTCCGCGTATACCCCAACCGCAAGTACCTCTCCAAGACCCTCACCGTGATTGATGCTCACCCCAAGGGCTGCTCAGAGCTTATCTCCATACCCGAGCTCAACAAGGCACTGGCAGAGCGCAACATGCAGCTGGGCAACGGTTACGGCGGCCTCAAGGACAAAACATTCCGCATTGCTCACATGGGCGAGCTTTGCATGGATGACATGAAGGAGATTACCTCCGCCATTGTGGATGTTCTTAAGCTCAAGTAAGCTGCCGTTTTACAAAAACTTCACCACACGCCACAGCCTGTTACGGGCTGTGGCTTTTTTTGTGGCTGGGGGAGCGAGTAGGGGGCTTTCGCCCCCTCTCACACCACCGTACGTGCCTTTTATGGCATACGGCGGTTTCTCGGCGTGTGATTGGTCCCGGAACTAATGTTCCTGCCGCAACTCTTTTATCTCTCCTCG
>SUVJ01000109.1 GCA_015062045.1 Akkermansiaceae bacterium | reverse complement strand
TATTGACGTGATGGTACACATCATGGCGGCAGAGGTGCGAGACTTCTATGGTCTGGAGAAATTCTGGAAAGAAGAGAACCGCATCGACTGGCAACCCACCGCAGAGTAATCAAAACGATTTCGCCTTTTTTAGCCCGGGCAGTATAGCATGCACGGGCTTTTTCATGATTTCATCTTGACAAATGTACCTGTAACCTGTACATTCAAATACATGCAAACACTATCTTTTACCTCGGCCAGACAAAATTTGGCAAAAACGATTAAAACCTGTGTGGATGATTATGAGCCTATCATGATTAAATCTCGCAACCGAGAGGTAGTCATGATACCGGCAGACCAGTATAACTCCTGGATGGAAACCATGAATCAGTTAGATTCACCGGCAAACATACGACACATAGAAAAATCCCGACAAGAATTCGAAAACGGGGAATACTCTACCTATACACCGGAAACTTTGGACGATTTATTGGATTTGGAAGTTGCCGAAAATGAATATTAATTTATCCAAGCAAGCCCTACGAGACATGGGGATTTGGAACAAATCTGATATAAAAACTGCAAAAAAAATTGTAGAAATGCTCAAGGAAATTGCCGCTACGCCCTATAGCGGCAAAGGTAGGCCGGAAGCTTTGCGTGGTAACTTATCCGGATATTGGTCTCGCCGCATAAATGTACAGGACAGGATTATATACACTGTTGACGAACAGGCAGAGGTAGTCTATGTATATTCCCTGCGAAAGCCTTATGAATAAACTCTCCGCTTGACTATCTACTCAGTATGCCCTATACTGCCCCTAACAATATGGGGCACACCAATAAAAGCAATCTAAATAAAACGGGTATCAGTTCGTTGTACCTGCTAAAGGCCGTTTGCGCTTTTTTGGTGGTGGTAATACATGCCGACCTGTGGTGTAAGGAGGCCTTGGGACCCATTTTGGGCATGGCAACCCCGTGTTTTATGAGTATTACGGGGTATTTACTTTACTCTGCAGATAAAGATAAGGAGCTCGGTAAAGCCCTGCGCTGGGCAAAAAAAGCCCTTTGGCTGAGCATTGTGCTGAACCTGCTGCACATGGGCCAACACCTGTGGGATGGCGCAACCCTTGCCGACTATACGGTACACGGCTTGGTATTCAACCTGTTCACAGGTATAATGTTCAGCACTCATTTGTGGTATCTGAGCGCTTTATGGACGGGGCTGCTGCTCTTTTACCTGCTGCGGCGGTATTTGCCCGCACTCATTTTTGCTGCACCGCTCCTGTATTGTTGGGCGCATGTATGTTTCAAATGGGGGGCAGACATATTTCCGCAAGCAGAAGAGTACCGGCTGTTTTTAATGCGCTGCAACGGGCTCATCACCGGCTTGCCTTATCTGTGCACCGGGTACCTGATAGCCCGCTACCAAGCACACCTTACCACAAGAAAACACCTGTGGCTCTATTATGCGCTGTGCTTGGTGCTACTCTTTTGCGGCAGCAGCCTGATACCGTTTACAACATATGGCTGGCTGCATTTTGTCACCATGTATCTGTTTATAGGGCTTACCATGGTGCTATGCCTGCGTTACAAAAATGCCCGCATTCCCCTGCTTAATGAAATTGGGCAATATCACTCCGCCAACATCTATTTCTTCCATATTCTGGTGTTGATACATCTGGGGCGCACCGGTATTGACACCACGGGGTGGCAAGCCATTGCCGTATACCTTTGCACCATTCCCGTATCTTGGTGCATCAACCGCAGCACAATCGTAATCAAACGCCTCAGATTCGCTTCACAAAGTCAGCCCAGCTCTGCGTGTAAACCGTAGAGTCATGGTCGCTGCGCAATAGTACCCTGAAGCCGTACCTGCGAGAAAATGCCTCCCCTGCCTCGGTAACATTATCCGTTATCACCTCGGTACACCGGTACGCCACGGCTGCGTATTGCTCAACAGCGGCTCGCAGTATACGCCGTGTCAGCCCCTGCGCGCGGTAGGCGGCATCCACCACCAGGCAGCACAAAAACATACGTAAAGGTGTGTTGGCATCCGCCGCAATATCTTCCACGCCCTCCAAGGTCAAAAAATGGTCATTAAAACACCCTGCCCTCAAAGCCTCGTAAATATGTTCTTTTACCGGAAACAGGTTCACAAACCCAACAATGCGGTTGTTTTCATCTGCCTCTGCCACCACAGTATACGGGTAGCGTTGGTACCACCTGTACGCCTCTTGCGGAGGGGTTATAAACTCCTCGCCGTAATAGCGCGCCTCCAACTCAGCCATTTGCTCAAAGTGGCGGTAACACAGCTCTTGCATCAAAACATTCATCGCCGTTTATTTTTTTATAAAGATATTCGTTGCGCTCGGTTCTCAAGCTCGCGCACTCAGGCAGCGGCATCCGACTCCGCAGAAACGGCATACACCAACGCCCCGAATAACAGACACATCAACATCGGTAACTTCATGCCGTTATCATAACCCGCTCCTTATCCTCTGTCAAATATAAAAGAAATCTACACAGCCATCAACTATTCCGGCTTGACGATTCATACAAATGTACTACAATACCCCCTGCATGCAACCCGAGGATACAGCAGTGCTCTTTGTTACCTCCGCCGCACAAAATGCAGCGGGACTAAGCCGCTCCCCCCTGTGGCAGCAGCTGTATACAAGGTATAAACATTACCCGACTCAAGTTGAAATAGCCCGTCGATTTATTGAATGGAGCAAGAATCGGGCAGATGGGGGCGGACTCCTCTTACCCGCGCAGGAAAATACCGATTATTATTTTGTGGGTGACCTGCACGCACAATTCGATTCCCTGACGGGCATTATATGCCAAGCCGTGGCGGAATCCGCGCTTCATGGCAGGCACCCCCACCTCATCCTCTTGGGAGACTGCATAGACCGTGGGGAGGATGACTTTGCCACCGTCGCGCTGATTCAGGATGCCATCATGGGTGGTCTGCATCGGTACTTTACAGTAAGCTACATTTGCGGCAACCATGACTTTGCCGTAGATGTTATGCCCAATGGGTTCTTTTACTCTGCCGTATCCCCCGCAGATACCACGAACCACCTCAACGCACTCAGCAAACAAGGGCGCGGTGCAGATGCCCTGATACTGGGTAAAAGCATTATAGAATTAGCCCGCACCGCCCCCTATATGGGCGAGCTGGTATGGGGAGCAGCCCCACAACAATCATTCATCTTTGCACATGCCTGCACCCCGCATACAGACATGCAACAAGAATTGCAGCAATGGTACGCGGGGTGCAATATAAACATGCCGTATACAGAGCTTCCGGATCACCTGCTCTACCCGTGCAGAGACGACTTTATGCGTGGTATGTTTCACCCGCAAATCGACCATGCAGAGCCGAACCGCGGTTTTTCCGCCACCAAGCAAGGCACGGCAGACATGGCAGCCTACACCACCCTGCACCATGCCTTGACCGGCAGACGCACCATCGGCATGTTCCGTGGGCATGACCACGTAGCCAACGGGCACAGAATCACCCCTCTGCGCTCCGGGTTCATCTGTACCCTGAATGCCCTGGGTGCGGGTAATACCACCGTTGCCGCATGGAATCAACAGCAAGCAGGGCTGGTACGCTTGCTCACGTTCTGAAAACAACGCAACTCACCACTTTCTTGTTAACGGTGGTGGCGGTGTTTATCATTATGGCGGTTATGGTGGTCTTTATCATTGCGATGGCGGTGGTTGCGGTCTCTGTCTTCACGCTTATCACGACGCTCCTCGCGTTTCTCGCGGCGTTCCTCTCGCGCACGGTGTTCTCCGTAATCTCGGCCGGCATCAAGTATGGTTTCCAAAGCTGAACGACCGGAGGAATCTGCGGCAGTAGCAGCGCAGGCTAATAACAATAGGGAAGGTAAGAGTAGTTTTTTCATCAGCGTACAGACACCCGTACACCCCACTGTGTTCAGAAACGGCTATTTCCTCCCCCACGCATGGGGCACATGCTATTCAAACTTACCGAAAAGGCTCTTCTTTTTTACCTCTTCAGGCAGGCCTTCGTAGTGGTTTTTATGCTTAATACCATTCATGAGCTGCACGGCTTCCCATCCGCTTTCCTCTACCCTCTCAACCTGCTGCGCTATTTCTTTATCAGCAGTCTCCAAATAACGGCGCAACTTCTTATTAAAAAAAGCATTGCCACACAATAAGAATAAACTCAGCAGACAAGCCTGCATCAAAATCCCGCTCCACGGCGGCTCAACCAAGAAACTCCCCACGGCACCACCGCGCTCAAGCGCTTCAAATTCGCTTCACTAAGTCAACCCAGCTCTGCGTGTAAACCGTAGAGTCATGGTCGCTGCGCAATAGCTCCCTGAAACCGTATCGGCGAGAAAAAGCCTCGCCCTCGGGAGTCACGTTGTCCGTTATCACCTCCGTACAGCGGTGCGCCACATCTGCATACTGCGCTGCTGCGGCCTTTAATAATACACGCGTCAATCCTTGGGCGCGGTATGCAGAATCTACCACCACACAGCATAAAAACATGTGCAGCGGGGTATCTGAAGCTATGTGAATATCCTCTACGCCGTCAAGGGTTAAAAAGTGGTCATTGAATTCCCCTGCTCTCAACGCCTCATCAATATGCTTCTTGACGGGGAACAGATTCACAAACCCCACAATGTTATCATTATGAGCAGCAGCAACTACGGTGTACGGATAACGCTGATACCACCTATAAGCCTCTTGTGGAGGCGTTATGAATTCTTCCCCGTAAAATTGAAGCTCCAGCTGTGCCATCTGCTCAAAATGGTCATAGCTGAGCTGCCGCAACAAAATCAACCCTTCCATTTTAACTTGTTACGCACTTTTTTTAGCAAGGTGAGAGTTTTTGTTTCAATATCATAGCGATATACAGAATGGCTGCAACCGCAACACCATGTGGAAAACTCAAACGTATGCGGATTTATCCAGCGGATGGTTCCCCTACCCTCTACACAATGTTGATTTTGCCAATCAAGCTCGATAGCAGAATCCAAAGCTGCGCTCTCAAAAATATAATGATTCCCGCTCCCTGCCAAGACCAAATAGCGACCATCCGGAGACCACGGCATGTCATTAGCATCCATGGACTCATAGGGAGCCATGAGCAACTTGCCCCCGGGAGTACGGATTTTGACCTCTTGTACAAAAGGAGAAACGACCAGCTCTGTCTCCTCGGCCTCCGAAATAGATGGGGAGTCTTCCGCCGCGTACAACATACATTGACGCTCATATTGCACCCACCCTTTCCCGGCGGGATTTCCCACTCGCTTCATCACCTTTGAATAAACGGGAGATGAAGATATAAACTTATCATCTTTGATACGAACGTCAAATGAATGCACACCGGCTTCTTCAAGAGCTGCCAGCAAACGCTCAAAATGAGGAGACCGATACTCCTCATAAGTTTCCACTTTTAACACTAATGCAGCATCATCTGCCGACGCAGCTTGCACACAAGCGGCAACACCTGTTTGCGGGGTAACCATAACCTCTGCAGAAAAAATGACAGAGGGTAAACATAAAAGCATTAACAGCAATACTCGCATCAACAGCATTATAGTCAATAACTATTATTATGTCAATCCCTTTTGCCGAAAATACTTTTCTCACGCACTTCCGGTGGAAGGTCTTTATAATGGTCTTTTCGAGAAAGGCCATACATCAGCTGAGCTGCTTCCCACCCGGGAGCGTCACCATGCTCCGAATCACATTCGGCATGCCGATACCGACTCGCTCGCCCTGACTTTTTACCCATACGCACATGGACATATAACATACAAGGGCATACTACCATACCGAAAATAAATAAGACACCGGACCATGGCGCAGAAATAAAAAAGCACGCCACAATACTCAAGGCCATGAGAGTCAAGACAATCTCCGGCATACGGGAAGCACGAAAAGTACGCATGCTACCACGTGCCCCCCGTGTCTTTTTCTTTTTAGAGCGTGCCCTCTTTTTACCTTTTTTCATACGCTCAACGTATAGGGCGTTTGCGGTGTATGATGCGACTGCGATTAATAGAAGTTTGTGGGTTGGCAAACACACCGCGCAACTGCTTTTTACGGCTCTCTTTTACCT
>SUVJ01000108.1 GCA_015062045.1 Akkermansiaceae bacterium | reverse complement strand
TGTTTTCTGATTCGGTTTCTGGGATTAAGTGGAGCATAGCGGACTCGAACCGCTGACCCCTTCAATGCCATTGAAGTGCTCTACCAGCTGAGCTAATACCCCGCTTTGTAATGAGGTGTCCGGTGAGGACGGGGGAAGTATACATGCGATTAGAGCGTTTGGCAAGTAAAAAGTGATAAAATTGTGAATTTTTATGACAAAAGGGGCGATTTAAGCGGAGATTTGAGGCTGCAGAGAGCGGGTGTAGCGATATATGGCAGAGGTAAGGGCGGTGTACATGAGCATTTCTCCCATCTCCTCGGCCAAGAAACAGATGTTGAATCTTTCTGCAATCATGCCGGTGGCAATGCCGCAGATAAGGAGGAGGAGCTCCCAGAAGGGGATGCGGGTGCGCCATGCAAGCTTGACAATGGCGGTGAGGTTGCCTTTGCGGAAGAGTGCCAAGAGGCATAAAAGCGTGGCAACGACGTATACGGAGGTTCTGATGACGGAGCCATGCGGTATTTCTTTCCATTTCAAATAGTCACCCGCCGGGCCGCAATGGAATACCTCACCGGGGCGGCTCCAGAACAGGACGCGGCCACAATTAACCTCTCTCAACATGAGGAAGAGCACGACGGTGGCACAGAAGAGGTAAAGGGGCTTATCTGCCTTGGCGGTGACGCAGAATATGAGGCAGAGCATTAAGAGTATCATTTGCAGGTTTTCCAGTATGCCGTTTTCATACCCCAAGGAGTCGGGAGCGTACATAATAACAAGTACAGACAACGGGATAACGGCCACTACAAACCAAGTGGAGAGATAAGTGCGGAAATCGAATCTATTGTGTAACATGGAGAAGTAGCTTGTTGAGTTATGTGTATTATACCCTCTATTTTTATAAATGCAAGTTTTAACATTTTTTAATCGTGCAAAGAGGAGGACAATATGCTCACAGAAAAGCCCGGCAGCTGTTGTGAGCTGCCGGGCTTTTGAAATGGGTGTTAAGCGTTGGTGGTTATTTGATGATTACCGTTTGCTTTTCACCTTTTTTGAGCTTAATCTCGGGGATGAGGATGAAGTCATCCGTCAGCACGGCACCCTCTACGTTGCACTCTGTGGCACCATCTCCGGTGGCGGCAGTGGGGAACCAGACGCCGAGGCGGCCCTTGTGGTCCATATTGGCGGTGATGGTGAACTGCTTGTCGTTTTGCCACTCAATGCACACGGGGCACGGGGACCGGGAGCAGTCGAGGGAGGCGGACCAGGCGGGGTCGCCATAGAAGGCGACGACATCTCGATCATGCACGTAGCCCAGGGCATCTTTGGCGTTTTGCTGGTTGAGGGCAGCGCCGGAGCGGAACACATCGTTCTGCAGCTTGAGGTCCACCTGCTCACCGTTAAATTGAATGTTGAGCAGTTTGGGGTCTATTTGCTGCGTGTTGTGCAGTATGAACTGGTTGTTGATAAACCAGGCATGAGAGAACGGTGTGCCGTTGGCGGCATCGAAGAAGCAGCTGAGGGTACCCCAGCCCCCTGCCCCATACCAAGAGGGTACGGTGTAGCCTACTACCTGGTTGCAGGTATAGGCGGACAAGGCGGTGACGGCCATGCTGTTTTTGGTGTGGCAGGCATCTCCAAAGAGGCAGTTGCCGGCGGCCAACCAAATGCGGGTGTTGCCATCGGGCTCAATAGCCGGGGTCTTGAGCTGCTCTACCAATTTACCGATCAAAGAGGAATTGCCTTGACGGGCTTTGGTGAGCGGGCGGAAGAAATAGCCCATTTGACGCTTTTTGAGCTGGTAGAAGCGGTTCTCATACGGGAAGATAAGCCCGCGGGAGAAGGGCATCTCCAGGTTAAACTGCGTGGCGTGGCTGGAGGTAACAACCATTTGAGATTGGGCGTTTTCCAAACGCTCTGCAAAGAGGCTCTGGAAACCGTCCTCCAGCAGTTGGCGACCTTTTTCTGTAGATTTATCGTAGGTGGTGCTGGTGGGTTCAACGCCGCCGTCTTGCTCCAAAATGGGGCTGTTGGTCCAGTCCGTAATACAGTAGCTGTAATCAAAGTGATGCCAGCCTACATTGGTGGTGCCAAGCAAGCGTTTGATGACAAGGGGCTTGGTTTCTTTAGCAATGCGCATGGCATCTGCGGCAGAGTACCCGGTGACAATGCCCCAAATGCAGTCACCCCAAAGGTCTGAATCCACCTTACGGGCAGCGCGGTGCATGTGGTTGATGGTGTCTCGGCCAACCTCCTCGGGCTTAACTACAATGGCAGCATAGCGGGCACCGGTGCTGCGCAGTGCCTCGGTGAGGTCTTGCTCGGTAAGGGCGGGTATCACCACCTTCTCTGCACCGGGGTACTTGGCTACCAGGGCATCTGCCACGGCGGCCCACTCTGCATCTTTTGCCGTGGTTGCGGTGGTTACAACGGTATAATCCTCCACCGTGGGGGCAACTTTGGCAATGGGGGGCTGAGCCTCTGTGGCAGGGGCGGCCTCTGCAGGCTGCTCTTCATCTGCCGGGGTGTAGTCCTCCGGCACGGTGTAGTAGCAGTTTACGTTCTTGTTGCCGAACACATCCTTGGCCAGTTGCTGAATCTCCTCAAAGGTGATGGACTTGAAGTCATCTACCACGTTGCGGATGTTCTCCAGCTTTTCGGGGTCGCTCTGCAGGTCTGCCAAAGCACCGCACCAGAAGGAGTTTTGGCGCAGGGCTTTCTCAGAGGAGGCGATGATGGGGCGAATAGCGCACTGGAAGTCGTCCTCCGTGAACTCTCCACGGCCCACGCTGTCCAGAATCTCCATCATGGCATCATTCACCAGCTTGCGGTTGCGCTTAACACCGGCACTTGCGGCGGTAATGGTGGCAGCGTTATCGAAGTCCGGCGCGTTGCTGACGGATACGGAGGGTGAGTAGGTTTCGCCCATCTTGGCGCGTATGCCGTCGAACAGTTTGGCACGGGCAATGGAGGCCAACACACGCAGGCGGCGGCTGTGCTTAACATCTTTACCATTGCCGGCGGGGCGCACCTGCACCACCAAGGTTTTGTCCAAATTGGTGTGGTAGCGGAAGAAGGCCTCCTGCCCCCAGGGGCGGAAGTTGATGGTGCGCTGCTCGGGGGTCAGCTCGGTAAACTCGGGGTTACGGGCAGGCATGGCACCAAAGGTGCGCTCAATGATGGGCAGAGCCTTGTCAATGTCGAAGTCGCCCACCAGGGTTACCTCTACAGCGCCTTTTTGGAAGAAGGGGTCCATAGCGGCCTTAACCTGCTCTATGGTGATAGCCTCCACCTGCTCGCGTGCAGGTACGTTGAAGCGGGGGTCATCCCCATACATAGCCTTGGCGCTGTTGAGGGTGAAAGCCCCTTGGGGCGTGGTGGTAAGCTGCCGGTACATGGCCGGCAGGCGGCGGTGAATCATGGCAATGGCCTCTTGGCGGTAGGCGGGGTGCATAATACCTGCCACAATCAGCTTGCATTGCAGCTCCAGGTCCTCCTCTGTGGTGCCGCCGGAGTAGCTCATGCGCGTATCGCTCACGCCGAAGTTGAGATCCACATTGTGCCCCAGCATAATGCGCTTGAGCTCGTCCAAATCGTGCGCCTCCAGAGCACTCAGCCCAACAACGGAGCCTGCAACCGTGTTCAAGCCGGGAACCACCGGCATTTTGAGGTTGCCGCCATCCACCTGTGCACTCACCGTGAGCGCGCCTTTGCGGTAGTCTGTGCGTTTAAGGTTCACCTTAATGCCGTTAGAGAGCGTGAGGGTGGTCACATCAATATCCGCAATGTGGTCCTTCTTCACAATCTTGCCCGGCTCGCCGATGTTGTCGTAGGCAAAAGGCTTGGCTGCGCGAAGCTCGGGTTTCTCCACCGCTACCTTGTTGGCGGTGTCAAACACGGTGGCAAGGCTCTCCTCCGTCAAATCTGCGGGTATGGTGCCGGTGGCGGTCAGCTTGCTGTTGGCGGCATTGTAGGCTTGCTCCAGGGCGGCGCGGCAGCAGTCCGGATTCTGCAAAATCAATTGAACGGCCATTTGGAAGACGCGCATATCCTCCTGCGGGGAGGTGTGCACCAGCTTATCGCCCACGGCATTGATTAAGTGAGAGGCCATGGCATCTGCCGGCACGCTCTCCCAGGTTTCGATGGAGTGGGTGAGATCTGAGGCGATGCCGGAGAGAATCTCCGTAAACTCATGAGCCTCAAAACCATATTGAATAGCCTTGCGCAGCTCTTGCTCTGCACGGCTCAAAGCACCCTGCCATTTATCGGGGGCGGCAGAAACACTCAGGCTGAAGGCATCTGCCGTGTTAAAAATCACCTCGCTGCCCACAGAGGCGCCGTTGAACGGGGAGTCCGCCTGCTGGGCAATGCGGCTCAAGCGGCTGTTGAGCATGGCGCAGGCAATTTGCAACGGCATGTCCTTAATGCGCTTCTCCAAAGAGTCCGGCTCTTCTTGGTACTGCTTCACCGTGGCGGCAGAGATATTGACCGTGGCTTGCTCCTTAACGGGCAACACACGCACCGTGCGGCCGGTGTTGGTAATGGTACCCAGTGCGGGGTGCTCCGGGTTCTCTGCCTTGGGCATGCTTACAAAGTGGTTGCGAATCCACTTCTCCGCCGTGGCCGGCTCAAAATCACCCGTTACAATCAGCGTCATGCGCTCCGGCACATAATGTTTCTTGTAATAGTCACGGAACAGCTCGTAGGGGGCGTGCTTAATCACCTCCTCCTTACCAATGGGCATATACTTGGCAATGCGCGTGCCCTCTGCAAGCTGGTCTATGGTGGCAATCATGGCACGGTAGCTCTCGGAGTCCCGGCTCTTGAGCTCGCTCACAATAATGCCGCGCTCGTGGTCAATGGCAGAGTCCTCCAACTTGGCACCATCCGCAAAATCGCGCATAATGGTAAAGGCAAAATTCACCGTCTCCGGGTTCTGGTTGGGCAAGTCCAACATGTACACCGTGTGTTGCAAAGAGGTGTAGGCATTCGCATCCCCACCAAAACCAAGCCCCAAGCGCTGCATGGCCGGTATCAGCTCACCGCGCTCAAAACTGCGGCTGCCGTTAAACACCATGTGCTCCAAAAAGTGAGAGATACCGCTCGTCTCCTCATTCTCATCCAAAGAGCCCGTTTGCACAAACAGGCGCACACTGGCGCGGCCTGCCGGCTCCTTCGTGGGGCGTATCATGTAGGTTAAACCGTTATGCAGCTTACCCACAATTAATTGAGGGTCTTGTTGCAGCTGCAACTCCTGCACCGGGACTGCGACCTCGGCCCTTGCGGCCACGGGCTGTGCTTCCTCTGCAGGCACGGGTGCCTGGGCATAGGCATACATTGCCGTCCCGGCCATCACCATCAGCGTTGTCGTTATGGTTCTGTTCATAATCAAAATTTGATTTTCCCTACCATAGCACAATGATTATCCTTTGTCGACTCCTCTTTTTTATACTGACACCAAAAAACTGTTTTCCTTTTTGTATGACACGCCTTTTTCTCCCCTGCCTTCTTTTTATCCTTGACTCCCCTGCCCGCCTTTGCTACCATCAACCCGGCCCTGTAGCTCAGTGGTTAGAGCAGGCGACTCATAATCGCTTGGTCGCGGGTTCGAGCCCCGCCGGGGCTATTGCCAAAGGCTGCATTCCTGAAATTGAGGGAATGCAGCCTTTTTCTGTTTATGTGCTGATATTTAATGAATTGCGGAGTCCTTGATTATTAAAAAGAATGTATATTAAAAGGCTCAAAACGCCCTGATTTTGCCCTTTCTTACTCCCCGGGGACTCTAAAGGACTGGGGTCGCGGCATACAATAAACCCCTATTTTGATGCAAAGGCTTAATGATGAGTGGATTGGATAAAAGTATATGGTTTACCCCTCTCAAATAAAAGTGGTGTTGATAATGAATGCGTTATGAACCTGACCCATAAAAAGACTATATTTTTGCCCCTTTTTCAGCCCGAAAATCGGCAAGCTTTTTAACGATTCGAGCCTCTCCTCAACCCGGCAGACCAAGGTCAGTCGGGCGGCATCATTCTCAGATACTCCAGTACCGGCTAAAAGACTTTTTGCGATATGATTTTGCTTCATGATGACAAGAACAAGTGGGGTTCTTCTTTCCTAATGCAGATTCCTACTTTTTCGCTTGCATTAGCATTAGGAAAGATGTATACTGGCCATCGCAATCCACCGAATAGGTGGTGCTTGCAGTCAATCCGAGGCATGCAAGGAAATTGCAAATTCGGTAATGTATCGTCGTCCCCACCACTGGGGTTAAGTGGTGGGGACAATACACAAGCTTTATACATCGACATACATTTACAATAATTCTCTCATGAA
>SUVJ01000107.1 GCA_015062045.1 Akkermansiaceae bacterium | reverse complement strand
GAATACAGAAAGACGAAAAATGCGCCGAAATAGGCGCATTTTTCGTCACCGGCTCTCTATGACTTTACTTCATACTGTCCGGTCTTGTCTTAATTTGAGTTTTTAGAGGTCCCCAAATTGCCATTTTACTAATTGTTCCCACGCGTATTATATACAAAAACCGTGTTTCCCGAAGAGGATGAGAATGCGGTTTCGCTAATTGTTCCACCGCGTGCATCAACGTCATCCCGTAGCGAGAACTGATAGTCGGCACCATGGAAATGACATTGCTTGTAACTCAGAAAATTTACAAACTTTTGGCTTGAAACGTAAAATGGATTATTATAGAATGCAGGGCACATCAGATTTTTTTTATGAAAAGCCCCATCACATATTTAAGCATTGCGGCGGTTATTTTAGGCTCTGCCTTATCTGCAGCGGCTCAAAAAGCAACTACCCCGGCCGTGAGCCTTATACCGGACACCCCGGCATGGAACACACCGGATCAAATCAGGCAAGACATTGCCAACAAAGTCACTAAAATCCTGCCGGGAATCAACGAAAAACAAGTCAGCGAGTTTATCAAAACACCCGATAACCTGCGCCTGTTACTGCTCTACCGTATAGCAGATGCCGAGTGCGGCGCAAAAGATGGCTATGCCCGCTACAATGAGACTCTGCGCAATAATGTTACCAAAAAACAAGAGGAAATTGCCCGCTTGGAAAATGAGGTAACCGCCAAAACCGGGGCCGAAAAAAAACGCGCTCAATACAGGCTCTCATGCGCTCAAAAAGACCTCAAATCTCTCACAAAAGAAGCCGAATACCCCGCAGATTTGAGCAAATGCGGCAAAGTGCTCAAAGCCATTTTGACTGACAACGAGTGGATGGAGCAGATTGCCTACTCCGGGGAGCTGCACAACTTTACCCGCGTGGTTCAAATCATCTCCACCTTGGCCGCCTCAAATAAAAATGTACTCAAAAAAGGTGTGGCAAGAGACACCGCCACCGCCGTTGCCCTGGAGTACGCCCGCGGTGGCCATAAGCTTACGGCTGCGGTAGAGCGCGGCTCCTACTTCCTGAAATACCGGAAACAGGGTCGCCTTAACTCCACCTTTGATAAATTACCCATGCACCAAAGGCGCGTTGCCTGTGGCTTTAAACCGGAGAACCGCGCCGGCACCATCACTTCCTTTGAATGGGCGTTGGATAACGTACACGTGCCGGACTGGCAATACCCCGCCTCTTGCTGGCGTTGTGGCTATATACTGAATAACGTATACGGCGACAGTATTCACGGGCCTTGGTACTTTGCCCCGTGGGAGGGAGTTTTAACAGACAACCACATGGCCCTTACCAAGCATGTGGGCGGCGTTTGCGGCGGGCTCTCGCACTTCGGGGCGGCATCTGCCTGTGCCAATGGCGTGCCGGCTCTCACCGCAGGGGAGCCCGGGCACTGCGCCTACATTGTATTGGTGGATGGCAGATGGGTGCCCGCTTACTCCCTGAGCTGGGAGCGCGGCCTGCACTGGATACCTTGGGGAGGCAACCACACCTTCAGCTCCCTGCACCTTACGGATGACCTTTACAGCAAAAAAGCCGCAGCCAAAACCCGGCTTTCTAATGCCTACCAAGTGTTGGCTCACATATACGCTTTAACGGGGGATACCCAAAATGCCTTAACCTGTTATGAATACTCTGCCAAAGCAGCCCCGCTCAACTACCCCATGTGGCGTGAGTACGCAGCATTTTTGGCAAGCAACATGCCCCAAAACAAGCAGGCCTGGCAAAAGCTCAATGCCCTTTTATGCCAAGGTATGGCATCTTGCTACCCCGAGCAGGCTGCAGAGCTGCTCAAGCAACACGTTTACGGCAGAATGGCAGCTTGCGGCATGTCTGCAGATGAACTGGCCACCGCATGCGCCCTCTTCTGGAAACATGCAGACAAAATGGGTCCGGATCGCTGGCATATCGAAACCTTTACGGATGCCCAACTCAACATGTGCAAAAAAGCAGCTGATAATACAGAGGCTGCCGCCATCAACCTGCACACCAAAGTGCTCACAGCCGCGGCCCCGCACGAGGCGTACTCCGGTGTCATGATGACTTGGGGTAACAAAATATCCGAGTCCCTCAGCGAGGCCGGACGCAAAGAATTGACAGATGCCACCATTAAAGCCCTGGGTAGCGGCAAATCCTTAAATAGCGCACAAAAGGCTAAACTGCTCGGCGGCTTAATTCTGGCGGCAGAAAAATCTAAAGATGCCTCCACCTTCCACTCCATCAGCAAAATGATAGACCCCAAGGAGATTAAAGGCACAGCTGCCATACCCACCCTTTACCCTTACCCCGGTAAATTGGTGTCTGAGGGTGGCATGCCCTTTGCCAGCTCCACCAGCCAGTGGGATGCCCCCCACACGCACTCCGGTCTACTCACCAAAGCCGGCGGCAAAATCCATACCGCCAGAGAAAACAACCCTTGGATTGCCGTTAAATTACCCAAACACGCCTACATTACCGGCGTTATCTTTGCCGGCACCAATGACTGGAAACTCATCAACCGATTCCGCCCTGTCAAAGTGCAAGTCTCTGACACCGGCAAAGACGATGATTGGCACGATGTAGGCGCCCCCATCCCCGCTACGGAAAACTACATCATCAGCTTCGACCTGCAAAAAGAACGCCCCAAAGCACTCTATGTTCGCGTCTTGCGCCCGGGTGGCCCTGAGGTATTCCACGCCAACGGCATCTATGTATACGGAGAACCCGCAGCCTGATTATCACCAAATTATCGGAAACCCACCATTATGTTGAAAAAACACTCCATTCTCTCGGCTCTCATGCTGTTGCCCACCCTGTGCCAACCGCTGCAGGCGGCTCAGCAATTTGATACCTATGACCAAGCCAAAACCAAGGTAACAGATACCGGATACATCGTATTCATCTACCCCGACGGGTGGGATAAATACGGCGAAAAACTCTGCCGCAAGCTTCTTGCCACCCCGGCCGTGCTGGCGGCGGCAGAAGATGCCGCCCTGCTGCTGGCCCCCATTTACCAAAACCGTACTGAGCAAACCAATGCGCAGGCAAAAAAAATAATGGGGCCTTTGTCCTACCATGGGGATATGGCAGATATATCTTACCCCGCCATCACCTTTTACGAAAAAGGCGGGCGCATGTATGCCTCCCTGCATGGTCGGGAGCTCATGCAAGCCTCCCCGGAGCAGGTTGCTAAATTAATTAGCACTAAAATCTCCGCCAAAAAGAAACAGGAAAAGCTCTTGGCAGAATCCCGCAATACACCCAACTCGGCAGATAAAGCTCGCCTGCTGTGGGAGTCCGGCCGCGTAGGTGCCATCAGCCAACCCGGTGGCCTGCGAGAGGCCCTGCAAAATGCTGACCCGGAGGATAAACACGGCTACCGCGCCGCCCTCAACTTCGGGTTCGGCATTCAACAGGGAGAAAGCCTGGATGCCCTCACCAAACGCCTCGACTCAGCCCTTAAAAATGACCTGCTGGAGCCCTGGCAAAAACAACGCGCCTGCGCCACTTTCATCGGCCACGTGCGCCGCTCCTTAGGCACCATGGCGGGGGGCCCCCTTATCACAAAATACGCTCGCATTATGCATAAGCTGGACCCGCACTCCACCCTCGGCATCTCTGCCCCCGTTGTCATGAGAGACTGGGTACAGCAATACCACTACGGGCAAGGGTGGAGCGAGCAAATACTCCCCTCTGCTCCCATACCCATGCTCATGCACAATGTCCCTATCTCTCAACCGGGTACTTATACCGTCACCTTCAAGCTGACTACGGGTCGAGACGGCATCAAAATCAACCGCCTCCGCCTGATGGATGGCGACCGCTGCATCGCCTCAGACAACACGCCCAAAGAGGTCAGCTGGGGTAAAACGGTTCAAACCTACACCTTTACCGTAAAAAAAGCCCTCAAAAAACCGGCTCTCGAAATCACCTACGGTAACGACCCGAGCAAACGTAGCTCTTGGGGGGAAATTACTGTAAAACAAAATTAACCCCTAAGCTCCGAAAATACGGATTCCGAAGGGTCAATGTAAAATCCCTCGTAGCGGGGGGGGGGGGGGGGCAGAAAGCCCCCCCCTTATATGTAATGCATGAGTATAACTCTAAAAACTCGACAAATGGTAATTTGTTTCTATCGTAGGGTGGGACTTAAGTCCCACTTTTTATTGGTGGCATGCCTTTATAATAAATGTTGGACTAAAGTCCAACACTCCGATAGTATTCTCCCCACAACTACCAATTTGTTGGGGCACCGGGGATCCGTAGGATGCAAGATAAATAGTTTTTGTTGAGTTTTTAGAGATGCCCACCTTGTAAATTGTACTTCTCTCATCCCGCTCCGGGCTCACGCCCTGCGCTATATACATCTGTCGGCCTCGTCGTCAACGCTAACGCGCCGACGCCTCGGGCTCGGGTGTGTTCTTTCACAGCTAGCAGGGGCTAACGCCCCTGCCTATGTTATTTCGCCCCGCAAGGGGGCTTACGAATTCGGCTTACGCTCACTTTAAACATTACATGTCACGCCAAAGCTGCACCAACAGCGGCGGCGGAAACATTAAACATTCCCAGCCCCGTGAGGGGCGAAATAGCATAGGCAGGCGGTCAAGCGTGCACGCAGTGCACGCGCGACCCCTGCAAACCATCAAAAAATAATATTGAGCCCGACGAGCAACGCGAGGAGGCCGACACAATCCCCACGAGGGGTGTTAACCCCGAGTCACTCCCCGCTCCGGGCTCACGCCCTGCGCTATACCCATCTGTCGGCCTACGCTGCGTCGCTTCGCTCCGTCGCTCCGGGCTCGGGTGTGTTCTTTCACAGCTAGCAGGGGCTAACGCCCCTGCCTATGTTATTTCGCCCCACAAGGGGGCTTACGAATTCGGCTCACGCTCACTTTAAACATTACATGTCACGCCAAAGCTGCCACCGGCAGCGGCGGCGGAAACATTAAACATCAAACATTAAACATCAAACATTAAACATTCCTAGTCCCGCAAGGGGGCTTACGAATTCGGCTTACGCTCACTTTAAACATTACATGTCACGCCAAAGCCGCCACCGGCAGCGGCGGCGGAAACATTAAACATTCCCAGCCCCGTGAGGGGCGAAATAGCATAGGCAGGCGGTCAAGCGTGCACGCAGTGCACGCGCGACCCCTGCAAACCATAAAAAAATAATATAGAGCCCGACGAGCAACGCGAGGAGGCCGACACAATCCCCACGAGGGGTGTTAACCCCGAGTCACTCCCCGCTCCGGGCTTACGCCCTGCGCTATGCACATCTGTCGGCCTCGTCGCTACGCTCCTCGGGCTCGGGTATGTTTTGATTCATGTGCAGGGGCTAACGCCCCTGCCTATATTATTTCGCCCCCATGCGGGGGCTATCAAATTCGGCGTACATTCAAAACCGTGTTTCCTTTATCAGGAAACACGGTTTTGAATCAATTGCCGCTGATAATTACTTGCTCAACGGCTTGTCACGCTTTTTTCACGCCAAAACCTAAGCGGCGGCGGCGCCTTGCAGCCAGCCCTGCCAAGGCTAACAAAGAAAGCGTAGCCGTCGCAGGCTCGGGCACCAGCAGTACCCCACCTTGCTTAATGCTTATGTTACTGAACTGCTGTGCGGCACTATTTGTCCACAATCTGCTATTTCCATTTTTCAGGAATACAGTATTCGCATTCCCGTCAACAGTCGTCTTACCAATAAACGTTTCGTCCACGTACAACGTAAACTCACCACCCACACTGTCTTCGGAAACCTCATCAACATAACAAAGGAATGTAAGCGTCACTTCTATCGATGTTCCGTCAGCAAATATATAGTCGGTATAATCACCATTACTATCTTGGCCTGATTCCGTACGGGTATAAGGCCCGAAAACTGATGTTGATGATTTAATCAAGTCCTTTGTACTATCGGATTTTTTTCCATTCGTCAACTGAATATAACCATCCTTACTTATACTTAAAACATAGCCAAAAGCACCACTATTATCCTTACTTGTTCCGAAAAGGTAGGCATAACTATTTCTTATTTTATCAATATCCAGCGTAAAAGATAATTCCCAGCTTTTCAAATTTCCGGTATTTTGGTCCCAATTTAAGCCACTGTTACTTGCGGTCAGTGTACCAACAACATTATCATTAGCCGGTGCTGTTAACGTTAAATCCTCCCACGTCAACGTTGCGGGATTCTCCAATGTGCCATCCGACACTGCGGCAAGCGCAGAGCCGGCCGCCAACATCAGCATTACTATTGTCTTTTTCATAATTTCTTAATTTTGTGTGTTTTGCACAGCTCGCATCAGGTGCGCCCATTCCCGCGCGCGTTGGGAGGCTGAGCCACTTGATTTACGCTGCTGCCGACAGTATATCTCATTTTAAATGATGTATACCACCGCTGATTTAATTTTCAGGCG
>SUVJ01000106.1 GCA_015062045.1 Akkermansiaceae bacterium | reverse complement strand
TGCGCCTGTTCCAGTCCGGCCCGTAGCAATAGGCAATAACGCCGTCTTCTCCGGCTTTTTGCAAAGCCTCGTCAAAATGCTCTGCCCGTTGAGCCGCTTCACTTGCAGAAAGTAAAGCAGATGCAAGGGTTATGATACTACTTAACTTTCTTATTATCATACACAAGAATAGCTTTTAAATTGATTTGAGCTTCGCCCGATACCGCGTGGTCTGTAATGCGTATAAACTTGGCAGAGGGGTGGTTGCGGGTAAGGTTGAGGCGTGCCAGCTCCTTGCCGGATTCCTCTCGGGATAGCTCCACCAGGTGTTTCCAGTTTTTGCCGTCCGTGGAAATCTCCACAACCAAGTAACCGCGGACGGATAACACACCGTTACCCACCAGCACAATGCCGCCTATGTGTTCTTTTTCAGGCAATTCAACGGTAACAAAAGCCTGTACGTTGGGTTGGGTGCAGATGCTGCCTCCTTTCTCTGTAAGAGCGGCGGCATGGTGCAGCACCAGGCTTTGGTCATCTGCATATGAGCCGAGCTTTACCAAGCCCCCGGCAGAAACCAAGTTGCCGCCAACGGGTTCAAAGCTCGGCATGTTTTTGCCGGAATCCAAGTACCCCGTGCTCCATAAATTGGCAAGCTCGATATCGCCAATCTCTTCTGCACCGCGAATAATGCCGCTGCACACGGCATCTTTGGTTTCGGGGTGGCGAGCCACGGCGGATTCCAGCATGCCGAGCACTTTTTTGAACATGCTCTTATTCTCTTGATGAGCCGTGATAACGGCCCACGCCACCCAGTGCCCGAACTCTGCGCTTTTCGCTACATTGTCAATGAGCATTTGCATGTAATGCTCCTTGTGGGATAATGCCTTACCGAGCGAGTTGTATTGAGCGGTTAAGAGTGCGCGGTAGTCCCATTGCTCTTTTTCATTGGTGGTCAGGTTGGTCAGGTATGCCTCATACGCCGCCAGTTTTTGCTTGGGAGAGCGCAGGGCGGTTAGCATGCCGGGGTAAACGGACTCTTGCAAGAGCAGCGCACAAGATTTGGGGTGCTGCGGGGCAATGCTATTGCATACAAACTCATTGACACCCAGCCAGCGGCGTGGGCGCTTGCCCAGCGTTTTTGCCGCTGTGCTCAGGTAAAGCCCCCACACCGGCTTGTACAAAGGCTGCATTTGCACGGCAAGCTCATAGAGGGGTAAGGCAGAGAGTGGGTTGCGGTTTTCTGCCATAATGGAGGCCAGGGTAACAAGCATTTGGGCGTTTCTTGTGATGGCACCACGGGTGTACATGTCCTCCTGCAATTGCAGGGCGGCCCAAGTGGTTTCTCCCCAAATGCTCCAGTGGGGGGATCTGCGCTCCTCGGGGTGCAGGGAGTTGGCAGGGTGCCACGCACCGTCAAAGTACACGGCATAGGCGCAGTGGGCGGGTTCCCCCATGGTGATGGCGGGCACACCGTTGGCGCAGGCGGATGACGCCCCGAAGTGCGACAACCCGCCACACACCGCACCTACATCGCGGGTCTCCTTAGCAAAATTGCCGGGGTAGAGCACATCGAACGGCTGGTAGTACCACTCGCTGTGAATGGAATCCCCGTATACATTGGTGGGCAGGTAGGGCACTTGGCGGCACATGTTCACATAGGCTGCCGCAGGGGCTGCACAGTTATCCCGCAGCCAGCGCATGGTGCTTGCCGTGCCGAACGGGCTGTTGCCTTTCCACCCGCACACATAGTGCAGTTGCCAAGTGGGCAGTTGCCAAAAAGAGGTGTGCAGCAGCCCTTTGTCAATGCATTCTGCAAAGTACAGGTAGCGTTCTCTGGCGGCGCGGTAAACATCCTGCTTGTTGCGGCCTCGCTTGCGCTCCCCCGGTAAAGTCGGCATGAAATAGCCCAGCTTTTTCATTTCCGCCAGTTCTTCTTTGGTAAGCTCTTTATCCTCCCCATACCAGCCGTGGCGGGTAAACTGCGTGGCGATAGCCCCGGCCACGCGGCGTTTTAACCACGGACTGGGCTTAATACCCTCGTGCTGCACGTCTTTCGCCATATCGGGGTCCACCTGCTGAAAATGCGCTATCATGGCCAAGGCTATTTCTGCATTTTGCAGCTCGGCATCGTACACAAATCCGCTCACCCATTCCAAATCATTTAAAAGCGGGGTCAGGCTCTCCCTGTACCCGCTATTGCGCATCAGTTTGCCCAGGGTGTCCAAGTTGCTGCGGTTCAACAGCTCCCATTGTGCCAGCATGAGCCTGACCTCCGGGTCAAGCAACAGATTCTCCACGGCCTGCTGGTCCGTCCCTTTCAAATGGGCTCTCACTTTTGCCGCTAAGTTGCGCTTAAGTGTTTTGGGGGAGTTCCAAGCTGTCGGGTTGAGTTTGCCGGTAAACGTCTGCTCACGGAACGGTTTCTGTTGTTCATCCTCCGCCCCCTGATACTTCGGTTTGTAAGTGGTAATGCGGGTGGGGGTGGTGTTGTTGCCCTCGGGGTCATCCTCCTCCGGTTCCTCCGTTTCGGGGAAAAACACATCGTCTTCTTCAGCTCGGCTGTCGTCATCCGCAATAAAGTCTGCGTCATCCGTATCGTCCGGTATTAAGTCATCACTGCCGGTGGGGTATACCGTGGGCAGGTCTTCTTGGATTGGCGTATCAACGGTGGGCGTTTGAGCTGTTGGTTGCGGGGCTTCCGGATTCTGTTGCAGTTGCTTAAGACTGTGCCTGAGCAACGGTATCAAGTTCGGCGCAGCAAGGTAACCGGCCGTTATTCCTATAATAGCCGTCAAAGTAAGTGTATGTGCCGGTTTCAGTCTCATGCGTTTGCTGTATACATAATGTTACTGGCCGCAGTTATTGTATCATGATATAACCGCGTTGCAAGTACATTTTTGTGGGCGTGTGAAACGAAATGCCGAAATGGTGCTTGTCAGTCGGGGGAATCGGGTGTATAATCGCTGCGCCGTGGTTTATTTCTCTCTCCTGGGTGTGCAAGTGAAGATTCAGCCTTCCTTTTGGGTAACGCTGGCGGTCATGGCGTATTTGTTATGCGGTGCAGAGCAGGGGGTGTTAGGTATGGCTCTTTTTGTGGTGGCCGGCTTCTTTGGTGTTTTTGCTCATGAAATGGGGCATGCGCTTGCGGGGCGTTGGTCGGGGGCTTGCCGCCCCGTAATAGATATGGCATGGTTGGGTGGCAGCTGTACCAACAATGTGTGTCAATTGTCTCGGGGTAAGTTGATATTGGTGGCACTTGCCGGGCCCTTTACCTCTATGGCGTTGGTGCTGCCTGTGTTGCTGTGGATGATATACTCTTATGGGGATGCGGATGGTGCAGCCTTGCGCTTGGTGGCATTGGTGTGTGGCATGGTGCCGGCCTCCATGTTTGAGTTTTGCCCGCCCATGGTAGTATTGTTCTGCACGTATATGGTACAGGTGGCGGTGTGGTGGTCCTTGTTGAATTTGCTGCCCATATATCCCTTGGATGGTGGTGTGGTGGTGGGGCATCTCATCGACGGCCCGCGCAAAATGCACAGTATCTGCATGGGGATTGGCTGCATACTGGCAGTTGCTGCGTTTGCTTTGGGCTATTATGCCATGTTTTTTATCCTGCTTTTCCTTATTTTCATCAATTACCACGGTTTGAAGAACTCGCCGTATTGAAAATGTATTGACTTTTTTTCATAATTCATTAGAATCTCCACCCGTATGGCACAACAGAACGCAATTTCACCCACCCGCGCGGAGGATTTCCCCGAGTGGTATCAGCAAGTCATTAAGGCCGCAGACCTCGCAGAAAACTCTGAGGTGCGCGGTTGTATGGTTATTAAACCCTGGGGCTACGCTATTTGGGAGCTCATCCAGCAGCAAATGGATGCCGAGTTCAAGCGCACAGGCCACACCAATGCTTATTTCCCCATGCTCATCCCGGTCTCCTATCTGGAGAAAGAGGCAGAGCACGCAGAGGGCTTTGCTACTGAATGTGCTGTAGTAACCCACCACCGCTTGGAGGCCGTTAAAGACCCCGAGACCGGCAAAACCAAGATGATTCCCTCCGGTGAGCTGACGGATAAATACGTTATCCGCCCCACCTCCGAGACCGTTATCGGTGCGGCTTTCTCCCGCTGGTTGGAGAGCTACCGTGACCTCCCCTTCAAGGTGAACCAGTGGTGCAATGTAATGCGTTGGGAAATGCGCCCCCGCATCTTCCTGCGCACCGCAGAATTCTTGTGGCAGGAGGGGCACACGGCTCACGAAACCCGCGAGGAGGCCGAGCAGGAAACCGCCGTAATGCACAAGGTGTATGAGGATTTCCAGCGAGATGTGCTGGCCGTGCCCTCCATCCCCGGTGAAAAAACCGCCCACGAGCGTTTCCCCGGGGCCGTGCGCACCTACACTGTTGAGGCCATGGTGCAGGACCGCAAGGCTATTCAGGCCGGTACCTCCCACTTCCTGGGGCAAAACTTTGCCAAGGCTCAAAACATTTCCTTTGCCGGGCGTAACAACGAGCGCCAATTTGCCTGGACCACCTCTTGGGGTGTATCCACCCGCATGATCGGCACACTCATCATGGCTCACTCCGACGACGATGGCTTGGTGTGCCCGCCCCGCGTGGCGCCCAAGCAGATTGTCATTATCCCCGTCACCCCCAAGGCAGACTCTAAACAGGCTATTTTGGACCACTGCCAAGAGCTGGCGGACAAGCTCAGCGCCATGAG
The DNA here is from genome assembly GCA_015062045.1 of Akkermansiaceae bacterium. GTDB lineage: Bacteria > Verrucomicrobiota > Verrucomicrobiia > Verrucomicrobiales > Akkermansiaceae > Akkermansia. Next base: position 1,745 of record SUVJ01000106.1, on the reverse strand, counting down.
CTTCCATGGCTTGCCCGTACGTGTACAGGTTGATACCCGAGACCTCAACGGCGGTACCAAAAAGTGGGAGTGGATTAAGAAGGGTGTACCCCTGCGTGTGGAAATCGGCCCGCGTGACTTGGAGAAAGGCTCCATCTGCCTGGCCCGCCGAGACCAAGCCTCTAACGAAAAGAGCTTTATCTCTGAGGCTGAGTTTGTGGATAACGCCGTGGCCCTGTTGGAGGACGTGCAGAACAGCCTGCTGCAACGCCAGCTCAGCTTCCGCGATAGCCATATTCGCCCCTGCAATAGCCTGGAGGAGCTCAAGGCAAACTTTGCCGCCGGCACGGATGCCGACTGGCTGCTTTGCCCCTGGGATGGCTCACCCGAGGAGGAAGAAGAGCTCGGCAAGAGCTTGCGCATCTCCATCCGCTGCATTCCGCACGGTGACATGGGCGTGGGTGCGGAGGCTCCCTGCATCCTCACCGGTCGCCCCACCACCCGCCGTGTGCTCTGGGCTCGCAGCTATTAATCAGCTTTTACAGTCAAAAAATTGTGGGCATCTCATCGGGAGATGTCCACAATTTTTTGTGATGTCGTTAAAGGATTTGTCGCAACCTTATTGATTCAATTCATGGGGATGGCGTTTACGCCATTTCCACGGGGCCTCGGGGTTGGGGGTAGCCCAAATGCCGGCTTTGGCGGCGCGAGCCTCTTTATCGGCGGCTTTCAGGGCTGAGTCATCGGGCGCATGCAGGGATGAGTACCAAGAGAGCCCGCAGCGCACCATCTCTGCATTAATGTAGGTATCCCCCTCATACACGGCGGCATAATGACGGTTGTTCTTGGCCTCTGTAACATTTACAGCCAATTCTTTGCCGAGAATCAGGGCGCGGAGCTTATCCTCTGCGGCACGGCAGGTGGCGGGGTCTTGCTCCTGCTCGGGGGCATCCGTGCCGTTAAGGTATACGTGTAGTTGCTTACCATCGCTTGTTTTCAGGTAAAACTCCTCGCCGTCTTTAACCTCGGTGCAGGTGCCATGGTAGTTGCCCACCGTAGCCTGCACAATGGGTGTGCCCTCTTTCTCCTCGTGAGCCGTTTGGTGGTCTCGTCTCCAATCCTTAGGGTTAACGGGGGCGGCATCCTGCCACAGCCCTTTTTTAGCCTTGCGGGCTTTTGCCTCTGCTTTTTGAAGGTCTTTAGCCCCTTTGGCGTGGTGCTCATAGTACCACGCGAGGCCGCTTTTTACCATCTCCAAGTTCACGTATGTTTTGCCCACGTACACCTTACCCACGCTGCGGCCGTAGGAGTCCGTATCCTGCACCTCTATACGCACCTGTTTGTTGCGGATGAGCTTAATGAGCTTCTCCCTGGATTGCTTGGCATAATCCTGACCTTTTTCCGGGGCATCAATGCCGTAAAGGCGTATCTCCGTTTCATCCGTTTCACCCTCCCTTATCGCGGCAAAAGAATCGCCGTCAAACACGTGCTTACACTTGGCCGTAAAGATTTCGGCATTTGCCGCGTGGTAGCCGAATAGCATTAAAATCAGTGCAAAAAATCGTTTCATGGTATGCCGGGTGTAGTATATTACCATAGGCAATTGTTGTCAAGATTATTTTCATTCACGCTTAGTCCGCGCATTAGGACAAAAATATGCGCACCGAAATTGCCCCTAGAGCAAAGAAAAAGTCTCGCTTGGACACAATTGCGCACTATAATATGCATATGGTGCTTAAAATAAAAGAAGAAGACAGGGGCTCGTA
>SUVJ01000018.1 GCA_015062045.1 Akkermansiaceae bacterium | reverse complement strand
GAGTGGTTCAGGAAACAGGGGGTAGTCTCATTGCAGAGCGTAGTCTGTAAAGGTTAGGAAACCGCCGTATGCCATAAAAGGCATGTACGGTGGTGTGTGAGGGGGCGAAAGCCCCCTACACGATTTAAATGTGTGCTTTTGAGTCTTGTGTGTTCCGGCGGGACTCAAGTCCCGCCCTACGAGCAATTTACTTCGTAATTCGTAAATCGTACTTCGTACTTCCCTTAGTCCATCGGTACGGATTCCCACACCCAAGAGTCCTCGTTGAACGGAATCTTGGTGCTTTGCCCGGCGCACCCTGCCTCTTGCAGAGCCTTCATCACCTTGTCCGGGTCCGGGTTCGTATCACAAGTGCGGAACAAGTCGTACTGCTTGGCCTTAGAGTTCTTGCCATCCGTTACATCTTCAATGAAGAGTACGAAACCGAAGTAACCACCGGGAATTTCGGAAATGGCAATCTCAATGGGGTATTCCTCGCCCTCTCTTACAGAGAACTCTGCACCGGCAACCAAACCACCGATTTCGCCGTTCCACTTCTGACACCCCGTAACGGAGGTAATCATCTCATAACCCTTGCGCTTTTTGAGGAACTCTGCACGCTTGGGCGGATCAGAGATAAAGCAGCCGGTGGGGTTAGACTTGTCGAAGAAAGTCGGGGCGCGGTAGCCGGCCTCCAAAACCGTCTTGCGGTTGAATCTCACGGCAAAAAAGTCGTCACCCGTGCCAATGAATCGGAACTTGCCGGTCTTGGGGGCCACCACCTTGCCGCGGTATACGGCAAGCCAAGCGGCGGGCTTACACTCCCACTGGGACTCCGGTTTCTTGGGGTCGCCTACCTCGTAGGCAATGGGGCCATATTTTGCACTGGCAACCGGCAGGTACCAGCTGGAGGCATACAACTTTGTCTCAGACTTATAGTACTTGTTCAGCTCTGCCTCGTTCCAGTTGGTAAAGAACTTTGCCAAAGCGGCTATCACACCCACCTGGTCAGACGGCTGTATGCCCGAGGGTGCCCCGTTCTTCTTGAGCTTCAGGTCGTAGAAGGTGCCCTCCAGCGTAGAGCCACCGCCATCTTTGGAGCCTAAGCCGTCGCCCCCGCCACCCAGGCCATCGCCCAAGTCGCCGGCACCCAAGCCATCCCCCAAACCGATGTCGGCGGAGAGGCCCTCACCCATGTCTGCCATAGAGGTTGCAATGGGCATGGCCACAGCTGTGGGGCTGTTGGTTACAAGCACAGGCGTAGTGGGGTCGGAGGCAGAGGCCTCCTCCTGAATTGCGTTCTCTTCAGACGGTTGCTTTCTCGTGGTCTTGGCGTTGGGCTTTGCCTTCGGCTTATAAGACACGAAAGAGGCCGGTGCTGCCTGCACCACGTGGTACACAACGTATACCAAGATGGCACCACCCAAAATCAAGAACAGCAAGCAAGAGAGCAATGCTGACAACTTGTTGCGCAAAGAAGCCTTCTTGAGGGCTTTCTCCGCGTCTTCACTCATTTGAATATGTATTGCCATAAGTTGATTGAGAGATTAGTATTCGTAATACACACTACTTTTACCACATTTTTTCCCGCTTGGCGAGCTTTTAAGTGTTACAATTGTGTTACAGCTGCATTTGTGGGGCATTTTTATGCAACGTATAAAAAAAATAACAGGCTGCGGGCCTCCCCCACAGCCTGCTATATACTTTAAACTTCGTACTTCGTATCTCGTATTTCGTACTTCAATCAGTCCATCGGCACAGACTCCCATACCCAAGAGTCCTCATTGAACGGAATTGAGGCCTCTTGCACGAAACACCCTGCATCCTTAAGGGCTTTCATCACGGCCTTGGTGTCGGGGTTCGTATCGCAGGTGCGGAACAAGTCGTACTTCTTGGCGTTGTTGTTTGCACCATCCGTCACATCCTCAATAAAGAGCACGAACCCAAACTTACCACCGGGAATTTCGGAGATGGCAATCTCAATGTCGTATGTCTCGCCCTCCTCAACCTTAAAGGTATTACCGGCAATCAAACCACCCAATTCGTCATCCCAAATCTTGCACCCGGGAATCCCCTTAATGAATTTGTAATCCTTTCTCTTTTTATCTTTACCGCTGGCAATATCCTTGCGGAAGTTTTCACCATCCCCATGGCCGGATACCCAAGCAGCTTTCGGGTTGCTCTTATCCCAGCGGGTGGGCAGGCGGTAACCGGCATCCAGCACGGTCTTGCGGTCAAAGCGCACGGCAAAGAAGTCGTCACCCGTGCCGATGAATCGGAACTTGCCGGTCTTGGGGGCCACCACCTTGCCACGGTATACGGCAAGCCAGGCAGAGGGCTGGCACTCCCACTGGGACTCCGGTTTCTTGGGGTCGCCCACCTGGAAGGCGATGGGCCCATACTTAGCCTGTGCCACCGGCAGGTACCAGTTGGAGGCATACAACTTTGTCTCAGACCTATAGTACTTGTTCAGCTCTGCCTCGTTCCAGTTGGTAAAGAACTTTGCCAAAGCCTCAATCACCGAGTTCTGATTCTCTGCACCGCCCTTCAAGCCGGAGGGTGCCCCGTTTTTCTTCAGCTTCAGGTCGTAGAAAGTGCCTTCCAGCGTAGAGCCGCCACCATCCGTGCTGCCCATGCCGTCGCCGCCGCCACCCAGGCCATCGCCCAAGTCGCCGGCTCCCAAGACATCTCCCAAACCGATGTCGGCGGAGAGGCCCTCACCCATGTCTGCCATAGAGGTGGCAATGGGCATGGCCACAGCTGTGGGGCTGTTGGTTACAAGCACCGGTGTAGTGGGGTCGGAGGCCGCGGACTCCTCCTGAATCGCGTTCTCTTCAGACGGCTGCTTTTTCGTGGTCTTGGCGTTCGGCTTTGCCTTCGGCTTATAAGACACGAAGGAGGCCGGCGCTGCCTGCACCACGTGGTACACTACGTATACCAAGATGGCACCACCCAATAGCAGGAACAGCAAGCATGAGAGCAATGCTGACAACTTGTTGCGCAAAGAAGCCTTCTTGAGGGCTTTCTCCGCGTCTTCGCTCATTTGAATATGTATTGCCATAGTTGTTGTTTGTGGGGTTAAATTTTTCCTGTTACGCTCCTCTTATACCATGCCTCCTCCCCGATTGCGAGCTTTTTAGTGTTACAATTGTGTTACAGTACGCATGGTTTGTGCCACAGAGGCTGGCATGCTTGTTCATTCTTACAACAAAACGCGCCTCCCTTACATAGGGAGGCGCTATGTTATAAGACTAACTCAACCGCGTCTTGGCTTTACATGCGGCGGCGGCGTGCTGCCAACCCGGCCAATGCCAGCAAAGAAAGCGTAGCCGTTGCGGGCAGTATATCTCCTTCAAAATGAGATGCCGATTCTCGTAAAAAGCAGAGCCCCCGAACGGTAATGAACCGCGCGGGGGCGAAACTGTTGTTTATATTCCGTTTATACAACGCCCGATACTACTCCTCAACATTTAAAAAAGCTCTCTTTGTTAATAGGGGAGGATTTATGCTACCGAAAAACTCTCTGTATAATAAATACGAAGGTATATCTCAATACTGACTTATACGCTGATGGAAGAGGTTGAAGAATCCGAAATTAATGTAAATTTAAAGCTCACTTTAAAGCTCACTTTTAATTCGACCTAATAAAGATAAATAATTATGCTGATTGTTGGCCTAATTAACAATGAGAGAGTAACAGCTCCTAATAAATGCACTTAAAGCTCACTTTAAAATAAATAGCTATATAGTTCCGTATCACTATTCAGTAAAAAAACACATGCCTTTTTTCGAGAACCGGTCCGTTTGAGAATGCCTTTACTCTATAAGCTGTCGCATTTCAGGCTATGTTGGAACCCCGCCCACCGGGCGGAACCGATGAACGGGGTGGGGCTTGGTGCTTCACCTTAGCAGCTGTACGCACTTGACAAGAATATCCAGGACATACCAGACAATCGCAAGGATTGTCACTGCTTTGGTGGGGGTATTTTGTTTGTACATAACGTATAAACCGGCCACCGGCTGCACCATGCCGCCAGTGGCGGCGTGCTCATTTTAAATCACTGATGCCCAAAAACAAGATAAAAATAGCAATCTTTCTAAAAAACTTCAAGCCGCCGGGCACGGACGCACCCGACGGCTGAAAAATTATGTACAACCGGGACCCCTCCCGGGCAGGGCTTGCACCCTACGCCGTTCATTATACATAATCCCACCCGCTTGTCAATAGAAATTCAATATCCAACATTAAAAATTACTTGTCACACCAAAGAGGACACTGACAAGAAAATGTATGAAGCCACGCCACAAATTTTAACTTAATATTTTGATAAAAGAGTTGAGTTATTGAAATATGCAAGGCGTATACAAAAGCCGCATATCTCCTTCAAAATGAGATATACTGCCCGCAACGGCACGTGAAGCGAATGCCTCGGCACTCCTACGCGCGAAGAGACGGGGTACAGCTGCAACGCCTGCCGTGTGCATGCAAACAATTAACACATAGAATACAAAAAAACATGAAAAAAAACAATCATTGCGCTCATGGCGTTAGCCGGGGTCGGGGTGACCGAGGCTGAAACTGGTGCAGATGTTGCGGGATGCGGCGCCCCTGCGATATATTTATGGGGGACGTTCCTTCCCCCCCCACACACAAGGGGGGGATTACAGCTTGCCTGTAGTGAGCAAGGTGCTTATTCACTGAGTGCTGCGAAGTTTCACCCTTCAACATACGCTGCGGTTGGCCACAGGTCGGGGCGGTGAAAGTCCGGCTGAGTGTTGCAGGGCAGGGCGGTGGTAAGGAAAATTTGCTGCGGGGAGTTCAGGATGGCGCAGGCGGCAAATTTGCAGTTTTGCAGGCAAATGCCCGCTTCTTGCAAAGAGGCCGCGGAGATGAGGGCCCGGCACTGCCAGCCCTCTGCCGAGGCATGGCCGGTGGCTTGCACGGCCGGCTGCCATGCCTCATACCCTTGAGCCACCACGCGCGGGGCTTGGAACACGCATGCCCACCACGCACCGTTGGGGCTCAGGTTAAACTCCATATAGCGATCCCCGGCGGGGGTGGAGATAAAAAACTCTGCGGCATCATAACGCCAGAGCTCTGCCTGAAACTGCCCGCATTGACCCTGCGGGTGTACCAGGGCTGCGGCATGGCGGCGTGCTTGAAACAATAGCCCCTCTGCCGTGGCGGTGAAGCTGTACTCATACGGCGGCTCTACCGCTTGCCCATACCACTCTGTTGCCAGTGCTTGCCATTGCTCCCCCTGTGTTGAAATGATGCTTTGCATAACGTCTATGTTAACACATTGTATTTAAATTGCAAGATTCTTTTGTGGCGGAATCTTAAATTAAAATAAAAATGCCGATATAGGGCGAAAATAGAACAAAATATGCCGAAAATTGAAAAAAGGCTTGCAAAAGTGCCTCAAAACGTGTATCTTTGCGCCGCGCGAGTTAATTAAAAACCGACCGTTGGTCCTCCATTTCCACGGAAGCTTAGCTCGCATGGGGGGAAACCCGGTCACCAATACAATACTATGTTAGACGAACAGAACAACGAGCAGGAGGTCATCCAATTGGCCCATTTCGAGATTCCGAACACACTCAAGCGCATTGAGGACCCGGCGGACCCGAACCACGTAACCTTTATTGCCGAGCCCATCGAGACCGGTTTCGGCCACACATTGGGTAACTCCCTGCGCCGCGTGCTTCTCAGCTCTCTTGAGGGTGCCGCCATCACCAGCGTGCGTATCGCCGGTGCTCAGCACGAGTTCACCTCTCTGCCCGGTGTGGTGGAGGACGTGACGGAGATTATCCTCAACCTCAAGAAAATCAAGTTTGCTCACCACGGCAAAGAGCCCCGTACCCTCTCCCTCCGCGTTACCAAGCAGGGTGTTGTGACCGCCGGTGATATCCAGGACGACCACATCTACTCCGTGGTAAACAAGGACCAAGTGATTTGCCACCTGGACCAAAGCACCATCTTTGACTGCGATTTCGAGGTGAATGTAGGCCGTGGCTTCTACACTGCCGAGGACAACAATGACAAGGACCGCCCCATCGGCGTTATCCCCATTGACTCCATCTTCTCCCCCGTTACCCGCGTGAAGTACGCTGTGGACAACGCCCGTGTAGGCCAGATGACCGAGTTCGATAAGCTTGTGCTCGATATCTGGACCGATGGCCGTGTAAGCCCCACGGATGCCATGTTGCAGGCCGCCAGCATTATGCGCCACCATCTGGACGTGTTCGTAGAGAGCGACAGCCGCCGCGTCTCTTTCGACAAGGCCTCCGGTGCAGACCAGGATGCCAACACCGCCCAGCTGCGCAAGCTGCTTAACATGAGCGTGAACGAGATTGAGCTCTCCGTACGTGCCGCTAACTGCCTCAACAACGCCAACATCACCACCGTTGGTCAGTTGGCCATGAAGACGGAGGCTGAGATGCTCAAATACCGCAACTTCGGTAAGAAGTCCCTCAACGAGATTAAGGATAAGCTCGTGGAATACGGCCTCTCCTTGGGTATGCAGATTGACTCCAAGTTGCTGGCTACGCCGGGAGCCCCCTCTCGCATGCGTGAGTCAGAGGAGCCCCGCGCTACCGACCTTCAGGCTCTTATCTCCCATAACATCGCCGCCTATGGTTTGGACGATGAGGACGATGAGTAAAGCCTGCATTGCAAAATAAACATTTCACTATTAACTCAATACACTGATACAATACTATGAGACACGGAGTAAAAAAGGCTAAGCTTCAGCGCACGGCCTCCCACCGTAAGGCTCTGCTTGCCAACCAGGCTTGCAGCCTCATCACCCACGGTCGCATCACCACTACTCTGGCCAAGGCGAAAGCCCTGCGCCCCTACGTGGAGAAGCTCATCACCCTCGGCAAGGATGGCTCCCTGCACGCCCGCCGTCAGGCTCTTGCCACGCTGCCCCAGCCCGCAGTTGTTACCAAGCTGTTCAGCGTTGTTGCTGATGCTTGTAAGGACCGCCAGGGTGGCTACTGCCGCATCGTTAAGCTTGGCCAGCGCATGACCGATAGTGCCCCCATGGCTCTCATCGAGATCATCGACCTGCCCCAGCTCTCTGCCCCCGTTGCTCCCTCTGTGACCACCGGCACCGCTTCCTCCCCCGAGGTTGCTGCTCCCGCCGCCGCTGCTGAAGAGGTTGCCCCCGCTGCTGAGGAAGCCCCCGCTACCGAGGAGGCTCCTGCAGAAGAGCAGAAGTAATTCTTTTGCGCAAGCAATGATAAAACAGCCGTTATCCGAAAGGATAACGGCTGTTTGAGTAGTACAGGCGGTTAATTTAAAATAGCACCATAGCCGCTGTTCCATTCATCTGCATTGTCAGCGCCCCTGGCGGGGCTTAAAAATTCGGCTCGCTAACGCTCGCGGGGTCTCCCCCACAACTACCAATTTGTGAGGGTACCGGAGTTTTTAGAGATTCCCCAATCGTAAATCGTACTTCCTTTTGCCCCACCGTATTAGCTTTGCTTACTTTGTAAATCGTAAATCGTACTTCACCTCCCCTACGGGGCCGTGGGTTCGAACACTGTGTTGCATGTACAACAAAAAAGCTTGGTCACTGACGTAACCAAGCTTTTTTATTGTATCGGGCAAGCGGGATTCTACCCGCCCCCCTCGCCCCGCCGTTGGCGGGGTACCCGCAGGGAGGTGTCCCTGCGGCTCGGGGTCTGGTCGCTCGCGTACTCGCGCCCAGCCCACTCCCCCTACGGGGCCGTGGGTTCGAATGTAATGTTGCAAGTACAACAAAAAAGCTTGGTCACTGACGTAACCAAGCTTTTTTGCTGTATCGGGCAAGCGGGATTCGAACCCACGACCCCTTGCACCCCATGCAAGTGCGCTACCAGACTGCGCTACTGCCCGAGTATTTGTTTGTCTTGCGCTTTGCAGCGTGTCGACAGGCGAATTATACATGAAATTTTACAGTTGTCAACACATTTTTTTCATGATATAATCTTTTTTGTCATGAAAAAGGTAAAAATTGCCGTAGTCGGAGCCAGTGGATACACGGGCCAGGAGCTTTTGCGCATTCTTTTGCGCCACCCGGGGGTGGAATTGGTGTGTGCAACATCTCGTCAGTATGCAGGGCAGGAGCTGTGCGACTTGTTCCCCCGTTTTCGCCATGTGCCGGGGGCGGATTTGAAGTTTACGGATTCTGATGTGGCCGCCATAGCCGCCACGGGGGCAGAGGCTGCATTTTTGGCCTTGCCGCATGGTGTAAGTGCTGCATACGGGCGTGGTTTGGTGGAGGCGGGTATACGCGTGATTGACCTGTCTGCCGACTTCCGTTTGAATGACCCTGCCGTGTATGAGGAGTTTTACGGCAAGCCGCATCCGGATGTTGAGTTGATGCAGGAGGCCGTGTATGGCATGCCCGAGTGGCACCGTGCAGAGATTGAGCAGGCTCGCATCGTCGGCTCGCCCGGTTGCTACCCCACCAGCATTATTTTGCCCTTGGTGCCGTTGTTGAAGGCCGGTTTGGTGAAACCGGAGGATATTGTGGTGAACAGCGGCAGCGGTGTATCCGGCGCCGGGCGCAAGGCAGATGTAACACTGCTGTATTGCGAGTGCAATGAGAGCATGCGTGCCTACGGTGTGCCGCGCCACCGCCACCTCTCAGAGATTGAGCAAGAGCTCTCCAGTGCCGCAGGCTGCAAAGTGACAATTACCTTTACCCCGCACCTTATGCCCGTTAATACCGGCATTGTAACCACCACCGTAGCTAAGTTGGCAGAGGGGGCTACGGCAGAGGCGGTGACCGCTTGTTTGGAGCAGGCATATGCCCATGCTCCCTTTGTACGTTTGATGGGCCTTAACAAGCCGGCAGATACCAAGAATGTGACCCGCACTAACTTTGTGGACATTGGTTGGGCGATAGATACCCGCACCAACCGCCTGGTGCTTATGAGCGCAGAGGACAACGTGATTAAGGGGGCAGGCGGCCAGGGTGTGCATGCCTTTAACATCATGTTCGGTTTTGATGAAACTGAGGGCCTTTGGCTGATATAATGATACATTGATACAATATGTTACCGGTTCTGCTCATAGTAGACGACGAGAAGGCCACGCGAGATGTGCTCTGCAGTGCCTTGGAGGATGACTACGAGGTATACGCCGCTGCCAACGGCAAGGCTGCGCGCGCTATTCTTGAGAGTGAACCGGTGGATATTTTGTTGACAGACCTGCGCTTGGGCGGGGAGAGCGGCATGGAGCTCATCGACTTTGCCCAAACTCTGCCCCAAGCACCCGCCTGTATCATGATGACGGCATACGGCAGCCCTGCCACGGCTGCCGAGGCCAAGCGCCACGGCGCATATTATTTTGTTACCAAACCGCTCAATTTGGATGAAGTTGAGCTGTTGCTCAAGCGGGCGGCACACACGCGAACTCTGGAGGCGGAGAACCGTGCGCTTAATGCCACCTTGCGCCCTACGGGCGGTTTGGATGCGATGCTGGGCGACAGCCCGCAAATGCGGAGCATTTTTAACCGTATACGCCAAGTGGCTCCCACCACCGCCACTGTATTGATTCAGGGCGAAACCGGTACGGGTAAAGAGCTTGTGGCCAAGGCTTTGCATGCGCTCTCCACGCGGGCTAAAGCTAAGTTTGTGGCCGTTAACTGTGCGGCGCTCTCCCCGCAGTTGATGGAGAGTGAGCTTTTCGGCCATGAAAAAGGGGCTTTTACGGGGGCTTTGCAACGCCGCATCGGCCGTTTTGAGGAGGCCAACGGCGGTACCCTCTTTTTGGATGAGATTGGGGAGATGGATATGCCCACCCAGGTAAAGCTGCTGCGTGTGCTGGCAGAAAAAAGCATAGAGCGCGTGGGCAGTAACGAGCCCATACCCGTCAATGTGCGTGTGGTGGCTGCCACCAACCGTAACATGCAGGAGATGGTGGCGGCAGGCAGCTTCCGCCTGGACCTCTACCAACGCCTCAACGTTATCTCTGTGCAGTTGCCGCCCTTGCGAGAAAGAGCAGGGGATATTGTGCTGATGGCTAATGCTTTTGTGCAAGAGCTGTGCAAAGAAAACAATAAAGCCCCCAAAACTCTTACGCGGGATGCCTTGGAGCTGCTGCGCGCCTACGCTTGGCCCGGTAACGTGCGCCAGCTGCGCACGGCCATGGAGCATGGGGTGGTAATGAGCGAATCCTCCCTCATCTCCACGGCGGATTTGCCGGAGTACCTTTGCCCGCCTTCACTTCAAAATGAGCCCGAATCCCATCAAAATAATGTACACACAGACTTTGGGCTTGATTTTACCCATGGCTTTAATTTAGAATACATCGTACAGAGAACTATTATCCGTGCGCTGGAGTACACCGGCGGGAACCGCTCCCGTGCGGCAGAGCTGCTGGGTATTAATCGACGTACACTGCAACGTAAAATGGCAGAGGCTCCGAGTGTTTTCCGTGAATATATAAACTGATTTCAAATATGGTATCGAACAAAAAGATTACGCTGCATAAAACAGGAAAATCAATGCGATATGTGGTGTTGATTTTGCTGGCTGTCATGTGCACGTTTAAACTGTTTCTCAGTTACAAGGGCTTAAACCAGCCGGAGGCTATGGATCAAGCCCAGATTGCCCGCTCCGTTGCTAACGGCAATGGGTTTATTACCAAATTTTACAGGCCGGTGGAGTTGCAAAAAATAAAAAGCAAGGATGAAACCCAAGGCATAGATTTTAATCATTACAGGGATGTTAACCACGCCCCGCTCAACATCATCAGCATGGCGGTGGCTCTTAAAGTGACCGGTAACAGTGACTTTGTTGCAGCCCGTATCCCCATAGATGAAAACGGTGAGCCCTCTCAGAACCTCTATGGGGCGGACCGCGCCATATCCGCCGTCAGCTGCTTCTATTTCTTCATAGCCATGGTGTTGGCATACCTGCTCATAGCGCGCATGTTTGATGAGATTGTAGCCGCAGCCTCTATTTGTTGTATGGCGGTAAGCGAGCTGGCCTTAGATTACGCCGTGAGCGGGCTGCCACAGCCGCTGATGCTTTGCTGCATGCTGGCCGGTTTGCATTTTTTGCTCAATGCCAAAAAAGCCTTGGATGCTACCGATGCCGTTGGGGTGACTCTGCATCTTGGGGTATCATTTGTATTCATGGCGTTGATGTGTTTGAGCGGTTGGCTGAGCGTATGGGTATACGTGGGCTACATTGTATTTTGCGCAGCGTATTTTCGCCCCTATGGCATGTATGGTGGCGTGGGTGTCGGCGTGTTGGTGTTGTTCAGCGCGTATTCTCTGTGGTCCAACAACCAGGCATGCGGCAGTTATTTGGGTAATGCCTTTTACGGTATATTTGATTGCTTTGGCGGCAGCACAGAGGATGCCCTGCGCTCGGTGAGTGCATCCGTTGCTTCTTTGGATTCCTCCTGGCTGGTGTTGCGTTTCTTCGGGACGGTGTTCTCCCAGGTCAAGAGCTTGTATGTGAACATGTGTTCTATTATCGTTGCCCCGTTCTTCTTCCTGGCTCTGTTCTACCGCTATAAGCGTGGTGGTGTGCAGTGTATCAAATGGGCCGTTTTCAGCATGTGGTGTTTTGCCAGCATGGGTATGACCCTGTATGGAACCGATACGCCCTTGAGCAGTGGGCAGCTCGCCATCCTCTTTGCACCGCTGTTTGCAGCGTTTGGTTTCTCCCTGCTGTTTAATTTCATGGCGCGCCTCAACTCGCGTTATATCACGTTCGGGCAATTGCGCGGTGTATCAATACTGGGTATTGTGTTGTTGTGTGCCGGTGGCTTTGTTGCCTCTTTCCCCAATGATTTGTACCGCGGTGTGTGGTTAAAAGAGAAAGGTGCCCCCCACTACCCCCCATATTACCCGCCTGCGCTCAACTGCAAGTTGGTTGATGTTACCAACCCGGATGACGTTTTGATGACGGATATGCCGTGGGCCGTTGCTTGGTATGCGGATCGGCGTGCCATTTGGCTGCCTAAGAATTTGGATGATTACAAAAAGATAAATGAGGAGATTTTGCCCGGTAGTGCCGTGGTTGTACAGGGGATTCTGATGACCCCGCTCTCGTATGATCCCATCATCCCCTCTGCATATTCGCCTACAAATTATATGAAGCACGGGCGCCCCGGTGGGCTTGCGGCGGTTTCGGAGGTCTCCGGCGCATTTGCCCCCTTGGCTCTTAATTTGCCGCTGGCCATGATGGACCCGCGCAGGGCCATGTTTATCAACAACTTTGCGCCTGTTGCCAATTCTCAAAACCCGGACCAATTCCAACTGGGCGAGATTGTCAATATCTCCAACACCGGGAGCAATGCCCAATTTGATGACATTGTTATGATGAATGCCGGTGCTGCCGTGCTTTATAAAAAACGTGGTCAATAATAGTTGTCGTAGTATTTTTTCAACCCTTAATTTTATGCCTCCCAAATCATCTAAGACCCTCAGTTTTGAACAATCCATGGAGCGGCTGGAAAACATCTCCGCCGCCCTGGAAAACCCTGAAACCGGCCTGGAAGAAACGATTAGCCTGGTAGAGGAAGGGTTAAAATTAGTGAAAAACGGCAGAGCCTTGCTGGAAAATGCAGAACTGCGTATCAAAATGCTGGAGAATCCGCAGCACGGGCCGGATTCCGGACATAGAAATGAAGTAAGCCGTAAAGACGAAGATGACTTCTCCCTCATATAATTTACCCGCCTTGCTGTCTCGTATTGAAAATGGGGAGAGCGTAAAGGATTTGAACGCCGAAGAGCTGGTGCAACTGGCAGCGGAGATTCGGCATTATTTGGTGGAATCCTTGGCTGTTACCGGTGGGCACTTGGCCCCTAACCTGGGTATTGTAGAGTTATGCATAGCCATGCACCGGGTGTTTTCTACCCCGCGGGATAAAATCCTTTTCGATGTATCCCACCAGTGCTATGTGCACAAGATATTAACCGGGCGAGCAGAGGCGATGCGTAACATACGCCAGTTCGGCGGTATATCCGGTTTTTGTAAGCGCAGTGAGTCTGAGCATGATGCATACGGGGCAGGGCATGCCGGCACGGCTTTATCCGCTGCCTTAGGCATGGCTGTTGCCAGAGACTTGGCGGGGGAGGATTACCATGTAGCCGCTGTTGTGGGGGATGGTGCCTTTACCTGCGGCACCACGCTGGAGGCTCTCAACAATATAGCCGGCCATACCAAAAAGTTTATTCTCATCCTCAATGATAATGAGTGGAGCATTGATAAAAACGTGGGGGCTTTAGCTCGTTATTTTGCCTCGTTGCAAGAGACCTCCGCCTACACCTGGCTCAGGGATAAATCCATCAAGTTTATTGAGGGCCTTGCCGGTAAAGGCATGCGTGAGCAAGCCTCAAAATTAATAACAGCCGCCAGAGCCGTTATTAACCCCTTGAGCTTCTTCCGGGAAATGGGCTTAAATTATTACGGCCCTATAGATGGCCATGATATCCCGCGCCTGGAAAAAGTGATGCGCATTGCCGCGCGCCAAAACGAGCCTGTTGTGCTGCATGTCATCACCCGCAAGGGTAAAGGCTATGCCCCGGCCATGCAAAACCCTACCAAGTTTCACGGCGTTGGGCAGTATAATGTGGAGGACGGCACAACAAAACCTGCCCGTACAATTACTTACTCGGAGGTGTTCGGCCAAACGCTTACCCGCCTTGCGGCGGATGACCCCGCCGTTACTGCCATTACGGCAGCCATGCCCGGTGGTACCAAGCTCGACATCTTCCGCAAGCAGTTCCCCAAACGCTTTTTTGATGTAGGCATAGCAGAGGAGCACGCCGCCCTGTTTGCCTGTGGTTTGGCTACTCAAGGGCTTAAACCCTATGTGGGTGTTTATTCCACCTTTATGCAACGCGCGGTGGATATGATACACCATGATGCCGCATTGCAAAAACTGCCGGTGCGTTTCTGTATGGACCGCGCCGGTTTATCCCCGGATGACGGCCCCACCCACCATGGCTTGTATGATATCAGCATGCTGCGTTGTATACCCGGCATTATCATGATGCAACCGGCAGATGAAGCCGAGTTTGTGCACATGCTGGCTACCATGAATCAGCTCAACGATTGCCCCAGTGCCATACGCTACCCCCGTGGCAGCGGAGAGGGCGTTGCCCTGCCGGAAAACCCACAGCCACTGCCCATCGGCAAGGCCGCCGTGGTGGCAGATGGCGCAGATGTTGCTTTGTTTGCATTAGGCAACATGAATGCGCTCGCTGCGCAGGTAAGAGCAACATTACAAGCTGCCGGTGTAGATTGTGCTCATATTAATGCCAGGTTCATTAAGCCGTTGGATGAAGCGTGCCTGTGTGCATACGCCGCCAAGTGCAAACTTGTGGTAACGCTGGAGGACCACACCGTAGTGGGTGGCTTTGGCAGTGCCGTGCAAGAGTCTCTTATGCGCGCCGGCTCTGCTACGCCCGTGTTGCCCATCGGCTGGCCGGATGCCTTTGTGGAGCACGGCACCCTGGAGCTGTTGCGTGCTAAACATGGCCTTACCCCGGAGGCTGTCTCCTCTCGAATCCTTGAAAAATTAAATATATCGGTATGAAAAAATCCGTATTCTTTATAATGGCTGCCATGGCTTACCCGCTCATGGCTTCAAACCTGCCCACAGTTGATGTTTTTGGTGACGACGCCGATACCCCTGCTCAGCCGAGCAGGCCGGAGGAGGAGGTTGTGGATGATATCCCCAACTGGGTAAATGAGCTGTCTAACCTACCGGCTGCTCAGCGTCAACAGTATATGAACCAATTTGCCGCGGCTAAGTGGGCGTACTCCAAGGGCTCTCTGGACATGTGCCAACAGTGTTTAGACGTTTGCGAGGGTATTTATGCCAAAAACCCGAATGTGTGGAACCTGCGCGCTGCCGCTCACTTGGCTCAGAAAAACTTTGACGCAGCAGAGGCTTGGTTGAAGAAGGTGCAAACCGTTGTGCCGGATGACGCCGTGGCTAATCTCAATTTTTCCCTGCTCCATTTGGGCCGGGGGGAGTTTGAAAAGTGTATCTCCATGTGTGACTCCCTGCTGTATGAGATTGAGTACAAAGAGGATATGGAGGGGCTGACCCATGCCCTCCTGTTCAGAAAACTCGTGTGCCTTGTCATGCTTAATCGGGTAGATGAGGCTCGCGCCGTGGTGAAAGATATTACCCCGCTTACCTTTACACCCCTGTATTACTACAGCCAATCTGTTTTTGCCATCGTTGCAAAAGATAAATCCAAAACTCTTAAAGAAATGTCAACTGCTGATAAAATCTACAGCAGAGACCCCTACCTGCAAACGTATAAACAGGTGATTCAATTTTCCGGCATTTTAGAGTCTTCGCCGGAGAACTTCACCAAATAAGTTAGCAGCAGCCCTTACACCCGGCTCCATGAAAGAGCGAGATACCGGCACCATCCTTAAACTCAGCCCGTTGGGAGACCACGGGCTGATTGTTGTATGGTGTACCGCCTCCCATGGTATCTTGCGTACGGCTGCCCGCAATGCCCGCAAACCCGGCAGTGACTTTACCGGGCGCATAGACTCCTTTTTTGAATGTGAGCTCGTGTTCTCCATGCCCTCCAAGGGGGATTTAGCCACCCTGCACAGTGCAGAGCTTGTCTCCCCACGCTTGCCCCTGCGTGGCGAATTATCCCGCCTGTACTTGGCCGGCTATATGTGCCGCCTGCTGCTTGCCACGGTAGAGCCCGGGGATGGCTCTGCAGAGTGGCATAAACTCATCAGCGGCGCGTTGGATTACGTGGCAGCCTCCTCACCTCGCCTCGCGGTGTTAGAGCACTTCGAAAAACGCCTCGCTACCCTTCACGGCATCTACTCCCCCGCTATGCCCCCGCATCAATCCCTCCTGCGCCATTTCCAATCCCTTCCCGACGGTCGCTTGCAATTTGCCGAGTTTATCTGACCCATACTGCGTTCTGCAACCTGTGGCGACAGACTTGCCGAGGCGGGAGCATCTCTCTTCGTATCTCCTTCCACCACCCCCACCCATTCCGGGGCTGCGTATCTCATTTTTAATGAGATGACAAGCCTTTTTTGCTAATAACAATTAAAAATCAACGCTTTATAGCATACAATAAAGATAGGAATTATATATTTTTCATTTCTCTATTGTTGTATAAAGCCCTTAAAGTCAGTACTCACGGGTATATCTCATTAAAAATGAGATATACTGCTCCCCGTGCGGGTAAAAATACCCTGCATGCATACATTAACAATTTAATTATCAAGATAATCATGAAATTACATTTACCAACTGCGTTATTTGTTTTAATAACAGGAACCGCATGTGTTATGGCGGATACTGTACCTACCGGTGCAATCACGGTTACGCATAATAGTAGCGAAATCGGGCCATTTTATGGTTTGGATAGCACTCAAAATGGTAGCGGTGTAAGCTCGATAACGACAAATATTACTGAGGGGGCAAATTTGGAGAAATCTCTTGCCGGTGGTTTGGAGTTCAATCATAAAACCTTAGAGAACGGCTATTATGCTGATACTGATGGGGTCACGTTGAAGGATGGTGTCATCATCAATATGACGGGTGGTACGGCAACCTCTTTAAAAGGTGGTAATTGTATTAACACTTCTTCATATTTAGATGCAATCCTTGAAAACTTGGGAGATGCTGTAAATGTAGGTTCTATTGAAATTAATGTGAGTGGCGGTACATTAGGTGTTGCCGGCTCCGGGGCAGAGGAAGCTATTATGGGTGGCGGTGGCCGTCACTGTGGTACCGCTGCTGATGGTGGTATAGAGGTTAACATCTCCGGGGGCACTATTAATAATAAGGTATATGCAGGTACTAATGGTGGCTCTACGGGATACACCAAGTTGAATATTTCCGGCGGTACCATCAACGCTGATGTGTACGGTGGCGGTCGCAAAGATTACGGGGTCGTTTTGAATGACTCAACAGTTACTATATCCGGTGGTACAATTAATGGTAATGTTTATGCTGCCGGTGACCAAGATACGGTAAAGGGAAATGCTCATGTTACCATTACCGGAGGAGATATTACCGGTACTGTAAGTGGTGGCGGTACCAAAGGCTCCAAAGTGGAGGGTACTTCTACCCTCAACATTGGTGACACCAATACAGCATATAACGACTCTTTGAGGGTTGCTGATTTTGATGCCGTTAATGTGAAGAATGGTCAAGTTAGCATTACAGATTTACAGATTGCAGAAACGGGTACTACGATTAACGTTGCAACCGGAGCCAGTTTGGAATTGAGCTTATCAGATCTCGTGGTAAGTGGTGATGCTGCTGGCCTGTCTTTTGAGGGCGATGGCGATGTAACTCTTAATACAGATAATTTGTCTTATACCTTTATTGTGACAAATGAGATGCTGGCTGCCGGTGGTGAACACACCTTCACATTAATGGAAGGTTCAGGCTCCGTTATTGACAATACTTATAGTTCCATGATTCAGAGCGGGGTGGATATTAATTTCGTGCTGGAAGACGGCACCGCCTTCATACCCGAAACAATAAGCGGCTTAGAGATTTTATTTTTGGAAGACGCTGAGGTTTCCGGTTCAATTGTGATTGGGCCTAACAGCGAGCTGATTATGCCGACAAGCAGCAAGCAGGCTATTGTCGTAAAAGCCACCATCCCTGAGCCGACGACGGCGACGATGAGCCTGCTGGCTTTGGCTGCCCTTGCAGCCCGCCGCCGCCGCCGCTAAAGCGGAGAAAAAGTTTCCCGAGATTAATCGGTAAATGTAATCAAGCCGTCGCTGAGAAATCAGCGGCGGCTTTTTGGATGACCCTGTAAACAGCGAGGGGGAGAGCGTTAGCATTGCAGTGTAAACAATGTCGCGTGTTATGTCGCGTGTAAATGAATTAGCATAAGGTATATATGAGAATTTAGGGCTTAATTATGTCGCAGGTTATGTCGTCTTCGCTTGATTGTGATGGCGTCAATTTTTCTTACTGCCATCCCGCCGCGCTCCTTGCATGATAGCGGGGCATGATGGTTCGCCCGGGCGGGCGAACGTGAGACAAAGTCAACAGAAAAAGCACCGCATATGAGGGGTGCGGTGCTTTTAGAGAATAAGGTTGATTGCTCAATCAGAAATTGAAGCGTAAGGCAGTGGTGAACTCCCAGCCGTTGTAGCAGTCTGAGCCATCCTTGCGGGCGGTGGTGTACTCTGCACCGAACATGAGTTTGGCGGCATCCTTATGCTTGGCAGAGGCGTATAAGTCTACCCCGAAGTAGAAGGCGTGCAGGCTGTCCACCCAAGCGTCTGCATAGGTTTGTGTGTAAATGTAGCGGTCTCCACTCAGTTTGCAGGCACCATCGCCGGTCATACCCGTGTAGCGGAACACGAGGTCCACCTGCGGGTGAATGGCGTAAATGGGCTGTAGCTGCAAGCCGATGTTGTTGGTGCCGTGCCCCGTTTGCTGTTCAAAGGCGGCTACTACGTTGGCTTGGAGGGTGAGTTTATCCTGCTTCATCTCGTAACCGATGGAGAGGGCATCCTTAAAGCCTAAACCGTAGTTGTTGGCACCGGGGTTTCGGCGGCCGTGGTAGGCGTTGTTAAAGTCATGCATGTATTCTGCGGAGATGGCTTGGTAGCCTTTCTCCGTTACATCAAACTTATGCGTGCCACCCAGAATGATGAAGCATTTGTCCTCCCACCCGAACTCGCCTTTCAGGCCACGGCCATCGCGGTAAACGTCTCCGTGATCCATTTTTTTGGATGCACAAGCGCGGTCGTTGGCCATAAGCTCTAAGTAGAGTATGTTCTTTTTGTCCGGTGAGGTGTAATTAAGCTCAACACCCCAGTTGGTGTCCATGCCGAACTGGTTGCAGATGTAGGAGCGCTCCACACAGGTGATGTTGGCGTTGGAGATTCGGTAATCCAAGGTAAAGTTGGGGGCAAACTTACCGGCTTTTATGCTGAGACCCTTAACGGCGGGTATATTTTGTTTTACCCAAACGGAGTAAAGGTCCGTATAGGTAAAGTTGCGCTTGGTTCTGCCGGTGGAGGTGTAAGTGCTGCGGGAGGGCAGGCCACCCACACGCCCGATGATGTTGAACTGCGTGCCGGAGCTCATGTTGACATTAAGGCCTAACCAAGAGCGGCGGAATTCGCTGTTGAAGGGGGCAGCGCCTTTTCTGAGGTGCAGCCCGTTACTGCCGTTGGGCTGAACGGATGCCATTTGCCACTGCTGGCGTATGGTAAAGTTTACCTTGTTGATGAAGGTATCCTTATTTTCATAGACAACGAGGGCTTTTTTGACCTCATCTGCCCAATCTGTGGATTTTGCAGGTTCTGCCGCCACTGCCGGTAAGGTGGCCGGCAGTGCCGCGAGGAGTAAGAGAGATTTGTTCATCATGCTTCAGCTTTGTTCAGCGCAGTTTGGAGAACAGGGTCTGTTGATCCAGCACGCTCATGTATTCCGTGTGGTCCAAGCCCATGTCAAGCACGTAAAGTGTGAGCAATTTTTTGACAATGCCCAACAGTTTCTCCGGCTGCCAGGGTTTTTCGATGTAGTTGTCCAAGTGCCCCTCGTTGATGGCGTTGATGGTGTCTGCATGCGTGGCTTGGCCGGTGAGCAATACTTTGCGGGTTTTGGCAAAGCGCTTGTCACTTGCAACCTTGGCCAGCAGATCTGTGCCACTGGCACCGGGCATAACTTGGTCTGAGATAACGATACCCACTAAGTCGCCGTCGCTGTCTATTTGATCCATCAGGCTCAGGCAGTCCTCCACGCCGGAGGCCTCTTCCAAGCGAATAAGCGGGGTGAGAGGACGCAGGTCTCTCATGACGGAGTCCAGCACTTCTTGCTGGTCATCGATGCAGATAATATTAATTTTTTCCATTGATTTGTGTGGTTGGAAGGTTGATAGAGAAGGATGTTAGACCATTGGCACTGGTGAGCTCAATGGTGCCGTTATAACTGTCCACCAAGCGGCGGACAATGGATAAGCCGAGGCCGAGCCCGAAGTCCAGCCCCAATTTTTTGGTTGTGAAGTTAGGTTGAAAGATTTTTTCGTGGATATCCTCGGGGATATCCGGACCGTTGTTGGAGATGGATACCCGCACATATTCCTCCGGCAGCAGGTGCATGCCCTCTGAGGTGAAAGAATCTGTAGAGATTCTGATGGTGGGGGAGGGGGTGGCAGCTTGTTGCATGGCATCCAAGGCGTTTTTGATGATGTTGGTCCAAATCTGCACCAGCTCTGTCAAATCTGCGGTAAGCGGGGGGCAGGGTTTCAGGTCCGTTTCCACCGTTACGTGTTTGAGTTTGTTGGTAAGCAGGTTCATGGCATCGTTGACGGACTCCCGCACGTCTACCCCCTCTTGGCGGGTGGAGTTGCCGCCACCCAACAGTTTGACGGCGCGTACAATGCCCGTGGCGTGTTTGGCTGCTACCTGCATGTCTCTCAAATCATGCCCCAGCTCCCAGTATTTGTAGTTGAACTTGACGTGGCGTACAAAGTCCGGCCCGTATTTAACCAGTGTTTTGGTGTCGGGTATGATGTGTGCCAGCACCTTGGCGGCGGGCTGTGGCAGGTTGAGCTCTCGCTCATATTTGCGGGCCAGCGTGCGCAGCTCACTGGCGGCGGTAAAGGCTGTGTCCTCATAGCCAAAGCGGAAGAGTTTGGCGTTGAGCTTATCTTCCTCTGCCAAAAACTCTGCCATGTGCTCAGCCACAAACTCCGTGCGGCGGGTGATAACGCCCACGGCGTTGTTGAGCTCATGCGCAATACCGGCAGAGAGCTGTGCCAGGGTGGAGGCCATTTCTGCCCGTTGCAGCAGGCGTTGGGCCTCCTCTTTTGCCGTGGCGTGGCTGAATATGCGTATGTTGCGTGCCGCCAGCTCGTGCATGAGCACGGGTATGAATTGGTGCTCCAGCGTGCCGTAGGTGGCCTCCTCCTCTGCCGGGGTGGTGTCATCTATGTAGGCAAGTTTGGTATCTTCCACCGCCACAATGTCGTTAGAGCTGTGGTAGGTGCGGGAGAAGAAAGCCTGCACACACACGTAAGAGCCGGGGCCGGCGCGGAACACCTCGTGCTTGCGGGCTATAGCCGTGGGGAGGTCCGAGCCGCTGATGGTTTCTGCCTGTCGGTAGGCCACCAGAGCCCCCTCCAGCAAGAGGTAGAGGCGGTGGCACTCCTCCCCCTGAGCCACCAGCATTTCACCTTGGGAGATGCTGATGGTGCGCCCGGGGTCGTTGAAGTAGACGCGGTTGAGTCTCTCTAACGGCTCTGTTATGTGTGCGGGCAACATGCTCAGGTGGGTGGAGTTTGGTTTATATTATTATCAGCCGAAGAAGCCGGCGCTGCCGAGCAGGGTCATCATCACAATGGTAATGACCAAGCCGAGTATGCACAGGATGGTGCCGGAAACAGCCATGCCCTTCTGCTCAACGTGGCCGGTGGCATAGGCCATGGCGTTGGGCGGGGTGGAAATCGGCAGTGCCATACCCAGAGAGGAGGCAAAGGCTACCGTTACCAGCAGGGCTACTGCGCCTGCGCTATCCATGGAGCCTGCGGCCAACATGGCGCTGGCTACACCACCCAGAATCGGTACCAACAGGGCGGCGGTTGCCGTATGGCTCATAAAGGTGGCCATGAAGAGGCAGATGCAGCTGGCCCCGATGAGCAGGATGGTGGAATCCCATGTGCCGAAGGGAATGGCGTTAATCATATCCTTGGCCAGGTTGGTCTCGCTGAGGGCTACACCCAAGGCAAAGCCACCGGCTACCAGCCACAGCACATCCCAGCTCATGGCCTTCAAATCCTTCTTGGTGATAACACCCGTAATGGAGAACACGGCAATGGGGATGATGGCTACGGAGTTGGAATCCAGCCCATGGTAATCCTTGGGAATCACCCACATGAGGATGGTTACGATGAAGGTGATGTAAACGATGATGGCCTTGGGGGTCTTGAGGAACTTGCCTTTCAGCTCGGTGGAAAGGTCGAGGCTCTTCTGAGAAATCGGGAACATCTTGAGCAGCACAATCCATGCTATAAAGAGCATGACAACCACAAACGGAATGCCGAAGGCCATCCACTTGCCGAAGGAAACATCCAGACCGATGTCTTGCATGAACTTAAGCGCGATGGCGTTGGGCGGCGTGCCGATGGGCGTGCCGATGCCGCCCACGTTGGCGCCAACGGGAATGCACAGTGCAAAGGCGGCGCGGCCGCGGTCCTCCGGCTTAAAGAGTGCCAGCACGGGGGTGAGCAGGGCAAGCATCATGGCGGCGGTTGCCGTGTTGCTCATGAACATGGAGAATACGGCGGTAACACTCATCAAGCCCAGCAATACATACTTGGGATTCGTGCCGAAGGGCTTGAGCAGTACGCGGGCTAAGTTGACGTCCAAGCGGTACTTGGTAGCGGCATCTGCCAGGAAGAATCCGCCGAGGAAGAGCAGGATGATGGGGTCTGCAAAGGTGGCAAAAATGCTCTTCTGTTGGGTGAGGTTGACAATCTTGACATCCTTGAGGGCGGTGCGGTTCTCTTTGGCGTTAAAGGCACCGGCAGCCTTGTAAAGCTCGTCTGCCGTGGTGCGATAGTCGGCAATCAATTGAGTATCTGCATCAGATTTCTTTTCAGCCTTATCAAGTTTATCTGCCGTTTTAGCGCATTTGTCAGCGTAGTTCATGTAGCTGCTGGTCACAACCATGTACAGGTCATCATTGCTGAGCTGGCCTTTTTTGTTGAGCTTGGTTTTGACATCTGCCTTGATTTGAGCCAGCGGGGACTCCATGCGCTTTTGGCCGGGATTGTCAGGATCCGGGGCTTCTATGAACTTCTTTACGGCAGTGGGGCAGGCCTCGGGGGTGGTAACTTTTTCAATAACGCTGTGCACCTCCTTCATGTCGAATCTCTGTTCTTTGAGGAAGTTGAGAGATTGGTTAGAGGTGGCAAAAAGCGTGAGGGCAATCACCGCAACAGAGGTTGTCCAAATCGGGATCACCTCCAAAATCCACATCAATGCAGCAAAGATGAACAATGCTACCACACGTGCCTGAATCGGGTTGATTAAGGTTTCTTCCGGTGTGTTAAGCATGTCCGGCAGGAATAGCGCGCTGCCACTCAGGAGCAGCACGACAAACAACTTGATCAGAGTTTTTTGAGTACTTGACATAGCTGATATTTACGTTAACCTCAGCACGGTTTGTCGTGTGCATGCGCAGGCGCGCACGCTTGCGGCAAATCTTGTGCTGCCCTAAGATTACTATATTTTAGCCGTTTTTGCAAGTTTTACTTGCTTAAAAATTAAAAAAAGAGGCAATGTTGCCATTGCCTCCTGTTCGGGAAAAAAATATTATGGGGGTGTTAAGCCATTTCTACCAAGAGCTGAGCCAGTATCGTCATGAGAATCAGAGCGATGGGGTAGGCGGTGGAATAAGCGATAACGGGCTCCTGACTTTCCGTCTGGGAGGTTATGGCCCCCAGTGCCGGGGTAGAGGTTTGTGAGCCGCAGATACAGCCCAAGGTTTCTGCTACCTCCATTTTCAGGAACTTTCGAGCCACAAGATACCCGATGAACAACGGCAGCACCGTGATAACGGCACCCACCAAGAACATGGATAAACCGTTGGTGGCTAAAGTTTCTACCAGTTTTTCGCCACCGTTGATGCCGGCTCCTGCCAAAAAGAGCATTAAGCCCAGTTCCATTACCAAAACACGGGTGGCGCGCGGCATGTAGCCTGCTACCGGGCCAATCTTGCCAAAGTGCCCCAGCAACAGTGCCACCACCAGCGGCCCGCCTGCCATACCCAGCGAAAAGCCTTTGCCCCCGCCTATGCTGAAGGTTACACTGCCCAGTAATAAACCCAGCACCAAGCCGCCTGTCAGGGAGAGCACATCTGCCGCATTGATGGCTGCACTGCGGTGCCCGCATTCTTTTTTAAAGGCGTTGATCGCCTCGGGCGTGCCCACAACGCGCAGTACATCGTTGCGTATAATTTCCGTATCCGGGGTGGGGATGAAGGTGTTGCCCAGTCGGGTTACGCGGGATACGGTGACACCATAATTGCCCAAGGTGTCCAAATCTTTCAATGTGCGATTGCTCATTTTATCTGCAAGGACAATAATCTGAGCATCTTCATCTTTACAAATGAGGGCGTTGCTGCCTTGGTTGGTAAAGTGGCCGAGTATGGCGGCATCGTGTGCTATCTTCTCACGCTCGCCAATCATCAACACCTCGTCGTTAGCGTTGAGGGTATCCGTGCTGCGCAGGGGGCGCAATATGCCGTCTCTCAGAATACGGGTGATACGGCTGCTCATGCCGGTGCTCAAGGCTACGGCTTGCAGGTCTTTACCCAATATCTCGGGGTTGGTGCAGCATACATGCCGTGCGATAATGGCGTGCGGGTCTGCATCGTTTCCTTTATCATTGTTGCTGAGGTCTTTGCGGAGAATGCGGGGCAATAGCTGCACGAACAAAACAATGCCGATAACACCAAAGGGATAAGCTAAACCATACCCGATGTTGATGACGGATTCATCATACCCCGCGGCCTTTGCTGCATCCAGAGAGGCGGCCAGTGCAGGGGTGCTGGTACAGGCTCCGGCAAAAAGCCCGGCACCTACGGTTAAATCTATACCCATCAGCTCGCATAAGCCCCAAGCGGTTAACCACCCCACCAGTACAATGGTGCCGGCTAATATAATGAGGTTTTTACCCCGGCTTTTGAGGGATGAAAAGAATCTGTTGCCTACACCTAAGCCCACACAATAAACAAATAATGCCGTGCCAATGGCAGATATGCCGTCCGGTATCGTTAAGCCGTAATGCCCGGCAACCATGGCTACGAACAGCACGCCGGAGCTCCCTAATGAAATGCCCTTGATACTGATGTTGCCTAACGCTAATCCTAAAAAGAGAATGCTGAATAATACCAGTGTAGAATTGCTTAACAGTGCTTCCATGATGATTCGCGCTTTTGTCGCGCATCCCTATACACTTACTTGGTGTTTTTGTCAAGTTATACTTGAATGCTGACAGAATGTTATATCTCTTGCCGATGCCCTCACAAATTGGGGACCTCTAAAAACTCGCCAAATGGCAATTTGTAGGGATACTCTGCGAGCGTATGCCCGCCGAATTCAGAGCCCCGGTTGAGGGGCGATATATGGTAGCCCGGTGGTGGAGCCGCTCTGCGGCGGAACCCCGGGGAAACGGAACAAACAAACCGGAACCCCGGTTGAGGGGTGACATAATGCGTGGCTTAAATATGGGGCAAAATACATATAACGCCTCAATTCAATGCACAACATTATGCCACCCCTGCGGGGTTCGTATTTATTTTTGCATCATTCCCGGGGTTCCGCCGCTGG
Source organism: Akkermansiaceae bacterium (assembly GCA_015062045.1). GTDB lineage: Bacteria > Verrucomicrobiota > Verrucomicrobiia > Verrucomicrobiales > Akkermansiaceae > Akkermansia. Next base: position 13,735 of record SUVJ01000018.1, on the reverse strand, counting down.
CGCGGCTCCACGCCCGGGCTATTTTATGGCGCCCCTCACCGGGGCTCAATAGTTTGGCTCGCTTACGCTCGCAAAATGCAAAAGAAATGGATTAAACCGAGTTTTTCGAGGTCCCCATATCGTAATTCGTACCTCAAATAGCCCGATGAAAACCCCGCCGATGCCATGGGGCAAGGGCGGGGTGAAATTGATATGCTGTGCAGGCTTTATCAGGCCTCGTCATCGGGGAAGATGAGCTCCTTGGGGGCGGGCACAATCTCCTGAATAGTCATCTTGTACTGAGTACCGCCGACTTCAAGGGGAATGCGAACGGTATCACCCACCTTGAGCCCGATAAGGCGTGCGCCGAGCTTGGAGTTGTAGGGGATAACACCCTGCTCGGGTATGGAATCCCAAGCACCCAAGATGGTATAAACGGCCTTGAGCCCCTTGTTGTTGGTGAAGATAACCTGAGTACCCACGCCTGTTTGCTCGCAAGAGGCATCCGCAAAGTCGGTGGGCTCTGCCTGAGAGAGCAGGCGAGAGAGCTCCTCTGAGCGGCGCATGAGCACTTGGCGTGTGGCCTTGGCATCTTGGTAGCCGCCGTTCTCGCGCAAGTCACCCTCGGCACGGGTAATCTCCAAGTCATGCTTGTTCTTGGGGATCTTAACGTTGATAAGCTCCTCATACTCAGCCTTACGGGCTGCATAAGAGCGCAAGGATACATACAGGTGCTGCTTCTCCTTAACCTGTACACGTGCCAGTACTACCTCCTGCAAGGTGGGGTGTACTTTCATCATGTTGGCAAGCAATAGGTTGCGATCCAAGTCCGGCAGTACGGAGGAATCGAACAGAGACTTGGCAAAGGGACGAGCCTCCAGCTCGGAGATACCGGTCACCAAATCCGGGGCCAATTCCTTGTCATCCAATAACAGGTTGCGCAGGCGCAAGGCTCTGTTGGGGCCACCCTCTGCGCTGTCGCGCTCGATGGCGTTGATGATGGCTGCACCCAGCAGCATCTTGTTCTTGTCCACCAGCTCTTTGGCAACACCGTTACGCTCACGGCAAATCCAAATGAGCACATCCGGGCTGAGGTTTTGGCGGGAGATGCCGTTGGTGAGGTCGGCAAACAGTTGCTCCTTGCCGCCCTTAGCGATAATGAAGTCTGCCGCTGCTGCCGTTACTTTGGCTCCACCGAACAGGAAAATGTTGGTGGTGTAGGCCAGCCAGCTGTCGGCATAGGCCTCGGGCAGGGCCTCGTACACTTTATTTTGACGGGCTATGGACAACTCACCGATGTATTGCACCAGCTCCTCGGAGGGGATGGTTTTCAGCTTGTCTGCCAAGGTCTTAAGCCCGGTAACACCGGCCTCTGTCAGGGCGGCGTTAAGCTGCTCTTGCTTAGCGGCATCGTTGCCGGTGGTGGCCTCCAAAATGTCGTCGCGAATGATGATGAGCTCCAGCACGTGCTGCGGCTCATTGCGATCGCGCTCAATATCCTCCTCCATGGCTTTTACCAATTGGGCAGCCAAGGTGTACTCACCGGCCAAGGCCTCTATGTGGCTTTGATCGATGATGCGCACGCAGCTCTCCAGAGAGGTAGCCTCTTTGTAGTCTGCCAACAGAGCTTCTGCGGCACTGCCGGCCTCACGGGTACGGATGGTTTCGCCCTTCTTGGTGGGCAGGCGGAATCGCGGGTCTTCCTTCATGGCAGTGCGGGCTTTCTCCCACCAGGCTTTCCAGTTCTCCGCAGGGATAACGCGGCCACTGAGGAATTTTTCCAAATCCTCCGGCTCCATTTCAAGTACCTCGTTCACACCCTCTCGCAGGGAGAGGTTGTGCTCCAGTACAAAAGCGATGAATTCCAGTATTGTTTCTTTGCCTTCTGCCTTGGCTCGGCAGCCGGCAGCATCTTCAAAACAGGTAATCAGGAAGTGACCTTCAGGTACGGGGGTGAGCTGGTTGAATGCCAGCTTGAGACCCATTACAAAATGGGGCTTTTGCTCAAAGTCGACTTTTACGAGGTTTTTGGCCAGAGACCAAGCCTCCACCTTGCCAACGCCCCACTCAGGGTGCATGACGTAGTTGGCGGGAGAGAATTTGTCCAAGCGCATCGCAAAGTCTGCCGGTATTTTACCGGCCGCTACAAGTTTTTCTAAATCACCATGCATACGTGCAACCATATTACCATACCTTTTGTCAAGGTCAACCCCCGAATGATAAATTTTTTAAATTTTTTTAGAATTTCTGCGTCCTACTACTTGTCAAATGGGGGTGTTTTGGGGTATTCTTTGCTCCAAAGCGAATTTTATGGCGGATTCCTACTACATACAGCGCAGCACCGGAGCCGTGCCTGAGGGGCCATATACCCGAGCCGCTTTGGCAAACTTGGTGGCGTGCAAGGAGCTGCAGGCAGATGTGCCCGTGTTAATCAATGGGCAGGGCGCATGGTGCAGTTATGAGCAATTACCGCCGGTACCCCCGTGCCCGCCCACGTACTCTGTGTGGAGCTTTGTGAGCGTGTTTTGTTGTTTCCCCTTCAGCCTGATAGCAGTGCGCCAATCTGCCCGTGTGGCGGAGCTGTACGGGCAGGGGCGTTATGAGGAGGCCGCTGCGGCATCCCGCTCCGCCTTGCGCTGGAACCTGTTTTTCCTTGTCACCGTCATCATCTTGCTGGCATTCTGTTGGTTTGCCTTGAAATTTGCGTATGGAGTGTGGGAGACGGGGCGTATCTAAAACCGGGGATGTCCGGAAAACGCAGCAAAATTATTTATTTTGCAGTGCCCCTACAAATTGGTAGTTGTGTGTGTGAGTCCGCGAGCGTTAGCGAGCCGACTTTTTGAGCCCCGTCGAGGGGCGAAATAGCTTAGGCAGGGGCGTTCCGTCTTCGGGCTGAGCCCTACGCCGTGACAAAGAAGCCCCTGCACGTGGAAATAATAACCCCGAGCCCGGAGCGACGGAGCGAAGCGACGCAGCGTAGGCCGACAGATGTGTATAGCGTAGGGCGTAAGCCCGGAGCGGAGCGTGACTCGGGGTTAACACCCCTCGTGGGGAATGTGTCGGCCTCCTCGCATTGCTCGTCGGGCTCTATATTATTTTATTCGGTTAGCAGGGGTCGCGCGCGCACTGCGTGCACGCTTGACCGCCTGCCTATGTTATTTCGCCCCACAAGGGGGCTTAGAAGTACGAAATGTGAAATACAAAATACGAAGTAAGCAAAGCCTCTGCGACGGCTTGAGATGCTCACACCTACAAATTGTCATTCATCGGGTTATTCGCGGTGCCCAACTGAGTATCACAAGGCGGCGTTGAAGGCGCGTGTTTGGTCGGGGTCCGGTATAATCTCAAGCAAGGCAAAGGCATTTTCCTCAAGGGAATCCAGTATTTCAAAGTCTGCCTCGCAGTGTATGCTGTAATACTCTGCACCCCACAGGCGGGCCAGTTCTTTCATATCGAACACGGGGGGCTGTACCATCAGGCGTTGCAGCTCGTCATCCATGCCCGGGGTATAAGCTTTGCCGGCCCCCTCGTTATTGAGCACGGCTACCACACGCTTGCACACCGGCAGTTGCGGCAGCATGGAGGCCGCCGCGCAATCCCGCAGTAATGATAAATCCCCCGTGAGGCAGCAGGCGTACTCGGCATCCGTGCTGTTGGCTAAAAAGGCAGATACCGTGCCGTCTGCGCCGCCTGTGCCGTTGTTGGCACGCAGGTATACAGTAGAGATATTGGTTTGGGCATAGCGGTTCCACAGCTGAATGGTGGTGGCACTGCCCAGGCTGAGTACATCCGCAATACCGGCATGGTTGGAGAAATAGCGTACCATGGCGGCATCGCTCTCCGGGTAGGCGCGTATGAGCTCCTCCACGCGCCCGCAATAGCGGCGGCTGCGGGCGAGCAAGCGCTCTGTATCGCCTGTGTGGGGTACATCCCCCAAGGCTTTCATCACTTGCTCCGGCTCGCCTTCTATGACAATGCTGTCTCGGCACAAACCGGAGAACCCGGTGCGGGTAATGGAGAATACCTGTGTTTCGGGCATGTCCTCCAAGGCGCTCCAAAACTCGCAGGTGGGCACATCTCCCACGCGCAACACATAGCGGGGCGGGGTTTGCTGTAAAATGGTATCTGCCCCATGCAGCATGAGGGCAGAGAGCTCCTCCCTCAACCCACTGGCGGCATCTGCCACCACGGGTACACGCAGTGTGCGGGCTAACCACAGCACGGGCTCTTGCTCGGTGGGCTCCAGCCCGCCGATGAGCAACACAAGCCCTTCATACGAATGAAAGCGCAGCATTTGCGCTAAATCTGCCACAGAGCCTCTGAACCGCGGTGCTTTGGGGACCGGGCCGGGCTCCAGCAGACTGTAATCCACCCCATACACGGGTGTTTCGTTCAGGTGGATGTTGAGGTGTACGGGGAATCCCTCCGTAGCCATGGCAGCCATGTCGGGCAGGGCAGATACGGGGGCGGGCAGGTTGAGCTCTACCGTGGGGGCGTATATGCCGAAGAGCCCCTCGGTTTCGATGTGCCCCGGGGCACCGCAGCCCCCGGCGTTTTCACGCTCTGCCACGGTAATGATGATGAGCGGACGGCGTTGGTAATAAGCCTCTACCACGGCGGGCGTCAGCGCGGTGACAGATGCGCCATCCCCCGCCACTACCACCACAGGGCGGCCGGTGGCTTGTATGCGCCCCAGTGCAAAATAGGCGGCGGTGCGTTCATCTGCCTGGCTCCAGCGGTGAATACACGGGCAGTCTGCCAAGCCGGTGAGCAGGGTTGCGTTGCGGCGGCCGGGGCAACATACCCACTCGGCAATGCCGGCAGCGGTGCAGCAGGTAATCAGGTTTTTCATGGTGAGAGCGCGTAGGTAAGGTGTCAGTTCGGGAGGGGGATTGTATCGCCCATGTGGGTGGGTTGGCGGTTGCTGAGCAGGTCATATATCATGGATACTCGGGCACCGCGCTCCCGCACCCAAGCACGCATGGTGGCACTTATGGTGATGGGGTGCAGGGGGGCATTGATGCCCTCCGCCGGTATATCCAGATAATTGGCAATGGTGACGGCGCGGCTCACATGGGCGGGTTGGCTGACGATGATGAGTTTGTCTGCCTTGAAAATGTGTTTGGCGCGGTACACGGAGTCGTAGGTGCACAGGCCGGCGTGGTCTCGCACAATGTGCTCCTTGGGCACCCCCAATTCTACGAGGGATTCCTCCATATCCGCAGGCTCGTTATAGTATTTTTCTCGGTTATCGCCGGATACGATGATGCAGCGCACCTTGCCGGATTTCCATAACTCTGCCGCAGCCTGCATGCGCCCCATAAAATAATAATTGGGGCGCTTGCCTATGTATTTGGTACAGCCCAGCACCAGGCCCACAGCGTTGTCTGCCTTACACTCTTGCGGGGTGTCGTAGCAGCTTGCGGCGGAGCTCAGCGTGGTCCAGGTTTCTGCAACCGCCACACATAATGCGCCGATGGCCACTACCAGTAAAATAGGGCATATCAGAATACGCAATACCTTGCGCACCAAGAGCAGCCCCTTGAGTGTGCGCATGGGGGTAAGGCGTTTTCTGATAAATCGAAACATGCGGGCGGAATCAGCGGATGGATACTACCTGAATGCGCGTGGTAAGGCGGTGGGCCTCCCCGCAACGCAGCATAAGGTTTTCTGCGGGCACGGCAGTGGTCTCCACCGCCAGGAAACCGCGGGATGCCGCTGCCCCCAAATCTCCCATCTCGGCAGCGAGTTTTTCGCCGGGGTTCCATACCACGGCAGATGCCGAGCCGGCACGGTAGATGTTGATGCTGCGCTCCCAAGCGGGATCATGTATGGTAATGAGCTGCTCCTCGGGTACGGGGTGGTAAATGCGGTCTATGTGGCCGGTGGGGATGAGCGGGTCCTCGCAATGCGGCACGGCATCATCTGCGTATTCGGTAAAGGCGCATTCCTCCAAACCGGTCACGGCAACGGTCTCGTAGTCGCTCACGGCAAAATAAGTATGCATGGCGGCAGAGAACGGCATGGTGCGCTGTACATCCATCGTCAGCAGGCTGATAACCAGCTCTGTGCCCAACTCTATGATAAGTGCGCCACTGGGCATAAGCTCCTGCGTGGGCGGCAACGCCAACACAATGCGCAGGGTGCCGTCCTCCAGCTCCTCTGTCTTGGCATGTTGCCAAAGTGCCGTGCGGGCTACGCCGTGAGAGGGCAGGGTGGCATCCTCCGTGTTTTTGCTGAACCACGGCCAGCAAATGGGAATACCCCCGCGCAGTGCTTTGCCTTGTTTGAACACGGCCTGCGGGCTCATAAAGATGACCGGCAGCTGCCCGGTGGGCGTCCATTGCAAAATATGGCCGCCGTACAGTGAAATCTCTGCAGAGCACAGCGGTGTCTCTATGCGCAGTATCGGAAAATCTTGTCCGTGGGGGTATTCCGTTGTAACCATATCAGTTTGATTTTGTTTGCGGGCTATGGTAACAAAATGAGCTCACCGTGTCGAGCCTAATCATAACCCGCCCCCGAAATTGTAACGTAAAAAGCCGTGTGCCCGATTCCTCAGGCCACGGCTTGAAATATGAAAAAGGCAGTGAAGTATCATTACTTCTTCTTGCAGCCACCCTTCTTGCAGGTCTTCTTGGCCGGCTTGATGACGGTCTTGAAGGTGGAGGAGGGTTTGAATGCCAGAGTCTGGGAGGCAGCAATCTTGAGCTCCTTGCCGGTGCGGGGATCGCGGCCGGTGCGGGCGGCACGGGTCTTCATCTCAAAAGAACCGAAACCGATGAGCTGTACCTTATCACCACCCTTTACGGCATCTGTAATGGCACCGAGAACGGCGGAAAGGGCGGCTTCTGCGCACTTCTTAGTAGCGTCTTCGCCCAGCTTGGCTTGAATGCAGTCAACAAGTTGTGTCTTATTCATAGGTCTTTATAATAACATTCTCTCCATTCATTACAAGCGAAAAATGCTCTCTTTACGCTAATTTGCGGGGTTTTTCGCCATTTTTTTTGTCTTTTGTCCGCAAAAAGATAAAAAATCCCCGTATTCGGCATAAATACGGGGATTTTGAGGGGTGTAAAGGCTCTTTATTTCAACCCGGTGGTATAGAGCTCTACATAGAGCTTCATTTTGCCGTTTTCCGTAGTGACGTGAATCGCCCCACCGTTGGTGAAGTTGAGCAGCGGGGAGATATTTGCCTTCTCTTCTTCCGTGTTTGTCAGCTTGTCCAAATCCATTTGCAGGGTGAATCCGCGTATGGAGCGTGGGGATTCCTGCGCGGTGAGGTCCTTTGCATAAGGGCGGCAGGTGCAGAATATCAGCTCGTTTTCCGTAAGCGCAATGGTGCCAGGGGTCTCATTGTCATGGTAAAAGGTCACATTGCCGATGCGTTCCTCTACTTGCTGTGTGTGTTCCATCAGTTCTGCCGGCGGGGCGTCTTCATCTATACTCTCAAATGCCTCCTCTATTGTGTTGAACAGAGTTTTTCCCGTTGCGACAAATGCAGCGGAGTCTCGTATGGACATGTTGAAGGTGGTGCGATCTTCAAAAATACTGACCGGGCCGTTTTCTGATTCTTTGCAGCCTTGGTGGCAAAACTCTTCTATGCAGAGCCTCCATGCATCCCCCCAGGTAGCGGTGAAGTCAGAAAAAGCGTTAATAACATGGTTGGCTTTTTCGCCGATAAAGGGGGTGGCTTGCGTTCCGTCCTCCGGTTTGGAACTTACGGTGAAAAAGATGCCGTTGATAATGTGTATCCCCGCTTCTGCCATGAGCTTTAAATTCGGGGCATTGGGTATGCTGAGGCCGGATGCTTGCATGGTGAAGACGGGGGTGCCCCTGTCTGCGCAATGCCTCAGCGTGCCCTCCGTAAACTCTGCTCCGCAGGCATCCCACTCTGCCTCCATGCGGAGCATGGGCGGCGTCTGCACATGGGTATGCCATATAGCTACTTGCAGGGGGTGTTGCACGGGGCGTTCCAGCTTGGCAAGTTCTGTACCTAAGGTGTCCAGCGCATCCAAACTTTTTTTCATTTCTGCTGCTGCATGAAAGTCCGACACTGCAACCGCAGCAAAGGTGGTGCGAATGGGGGCCTCCAACGCTTGGATAGTGACTTTGATAAAACGTTGCAGGCTGTTGAGAGCAGGTGCCTCAATGCGGGCTGCAAGCATCGGCGTGTTGAGCGGGGAGGTCGCCTCATTAAAAAAGGGGGCGGACAAGCATTGCATCCCCTTAGCGGCGTCCATCCCGGCGTCCAGCTGCTCCGGATTATTGCAGCAGGCTAGGATAAGGTGGTTGCCTATCTCTTTGTAAAGCAGGTAAATGTGTATTTCTTTTACTGCTTGGCGTATTTTCTCCGGTATCTGTTCCCCTTTCTGCTCGGCTGTGGTAAGCTCCGGGGTGAACAGGCAAAAGCCTTTCCACCCGTCTTGCTCGTAGCGCTTCTCGTTCTGCATTTTTTCTTCCAGCTTCGCAATAAGTTTGCTGCGCGTGGCTTCTTTGCCCGGGTAAAACTCCAGAACAGTATAGAATTTGAATAGGGGCAGCGCATGGAGTAGCTCCTCACAATCCTCATCCTCCTTGATATTGTCAGAGAGGTCCGCATCTTCAGGCATTTGAAGGTTGCGCACTTGTTCATCTGCCACGAGTGCCCATAACGGGAGGACTATGGCAGATGAAATCGCCCCGGCGAATGGCGCTGCGGCATCCACAACGGCATCGATACAGGTGCCGGTGCTGTTCGGCATGCCGAAGGCTATGCTTTTGATGGATTCCCACTCGGCATCTCTGTCTGTTCCCCCGAGGGCGCGGTGCAGCTTCATCCACGCCTCGTTATTGAGTACAACAACGCTGTCTGCGTCATCCGGTAGCAGGGCGGCAGCACTCATGGTGTCGGGCAGGGGCTGCTGTGCCGTTTCTGCTGTAGCTATTTGCTCGTTGCCGGCGGTGCTAAGAGGAGCCCCTGCACACACGGCTCCCAATAAAGTAGTTGTTAATAGACGAGATGCTTTCATAAATGCAGTTTATATCAATCGTTTTACGGTGTAAAGAAAAATCCGAGGGATGAATCAAAACTTCGTCCCTCGGATCTCGTAAATCGTACTTCAGCTTACCACTGGTATGAGGCAATGGCCTCCTTCATCTCTTTTACCGCCGGGGTGAGGCCGGTAAAGATGGCGCGGGAGATGAGAGTGTGGCCGATGTTGAGCTCGGTAAGGTGCGGCACGGCGTTGAGCTCTGCCAGGTTGGAGATTTGAATACCGTGGCCGGCGTGTACCTCCAGCCCCAAGGCATGGGCGCGCTGTGCGGCGGTAATCAGGCGGGCGGTTTCTGCGGCGCGTTCTTCGCCCAGCGTGTTGGCAAACTTGCCGGTGTGCAGTTCTACCATGAGCGCCCCTATGGCGGCGGATGCCTCCACCTGTGCCGTATCCGGGTCAATAAACATGCTCACTTTGCTGCCGTTGGCTTGCAGGGCGGCCACAATGGGGCGCAGCTCCTCCACCTTGCCGGCAACATCCAGCCCACCCTCGGTGGTGATTTCCTCTCGGCGCTCCGGCACCAGGCATACATAGTCGGGCTTGAGCCCCAAGGCAAACTCCAACATGGCCGGTGTGGCCCCCATCTCCAAATTAAGGGGCAGGGGTATCTCCTTGCGCACGGTGTGGGCATCTGCATCTTGCATGTGGCGGCGGTCTTCGCGCACATGCAGGGTGATGGAGTCTGCTCCTCCGGCCATGGCGGCGCGGGCGGCTTCCGGCACGGAGGGCTCCGTGTTGTGTGACTCAAGCATGGTGGCATACCGTGCCTGGCGTAAGGTGGCTACGTGGTCTATGTTTACTCCCAGATGCATAGTAGGATTTTGTGGGTGAAGAATCCCTGCGGAATTGCTTCCGCAGGGATGGTTGTGAATCTTTAGTGGAGGAAGTGGCGGGCACCGGTAAACACCATGGCAATGCCGGCGGCGTCTGCGGCGTCAATCACCTCTTGGTCGCGTATGGAACCACCGGGCTGAATGCAGGCTGTGGCACCGGCATCAATAGCGGTTTGCAGACCATCGGCAAAGGGGAAGAGACCATCGGAGGCAATGACGCTGCCCTTGAGGTCCAACCCGGCTTGGCCGGCTTTCCAAACGGCAATCTTGGCGGAGTCTACGCGGCTCATCTGGCCGGCGCCGATACCCAGCGTACCGTTCTTATCTGTAAAGACAATGGCGTTGGAGTGTACCTGCTTGCACACGCGCCAGGCAAAGCGCATGGCCTCCAGCTCCTCTGCGGTGGGAACACGCTTGGTGACCACCTTGGCCTCCAAGTTGTCCAAGCCCATTACATCGTCATCTCGCTTCATGGTCATGATACCACCGGGGGCGGTGCGAATCATGGGCTGTTTGCAGAACTCGTGCCAAGCCTCCATGTCTATGCGCATGATGCGGCAGTTCTTCTTCTTTTGCAGAATCGCGCGAGCCTCGGGCTCGTAGTCAGGGGCAATGATAACATCCGTAAAGATAGCACCCACAATGCGGGCAAGAGCCTCCGTCATGGGGCGGTTCATCACGATAACACCACCAAAGGGGGCTTGCGTGTCTGTCTGGTATGCGCGCTTCCAAGCCTCTACCAAGTCCTCATCATCCTGACCTACACCACAGGGGTTGGTGTGCTTAAGGATACCTACCGTCGGGCGACGGAAGTTCATGATGAGAGATGCTGCGGCATCCAAGTCCAGAATATTGGTGTAGGAAAGCTCCTTGCCTTGCAGCTGAGTGAAGATGGAGTCAAAGTTTCCGTACAGAACACTGGGCTGGTGGGGGTTATCACCATAGCGCAGGGTTTGGTTGAAGGGCAGGGAGAGGCAGAAGTTGTTCTTGGTGCTCTCCTCCGCACGGTGACCCAAGTAGTTGGAGATGGCGTTGTCGTAAGAAGACGTGCGCATGAACACCTTAACGGCCAGCTTCTCGCGGGTTTTGAGGGTGGTGTTGCCATGGTGGTTCTCCATTTCCTCCAGCACGGTGTCATAGTCTGCGGGGTCGGATACCACGGTGACAGAGGCGTAGTTCTTGGCAGCGGAGCGCAGCATGGACGGGCCGCCGATGTCAATCTTCTCAATAGCCTCTGCCAGGGTTACGCCCTCCTTGGCGATGGTTTCTTCAAAAGGATACAGGTTGACGCACACCAAGTCAATGGTGGGGATGTTGTTGTCGGCTGCCTGCTGTTGGTGCTCTTCCAAATCACGGCGTTGCAGCAAGCCCCCGTGTACTTTGGGGTGCAGGGTTTTCACGCGACCGTCAAAAAGCTCGGGAGCCCCGGTGTAGTCGGAAATCTCCGTAACCGGCAGCCCTAACTCCTGCAAGTATTTGCAGGTGCCGCCTGTGGAGATAAGCTGTACATTCTGGGCTACCAAGCCCTTGGCAAACTTGTCCAAACCGGTTTTGTCCGATACGGAGAGCAGTGCGCGTTGAATTTTCATCGTTTCCATGTTTGAGATAGAATTGGTGTTCATTACCGCCCTGGCGGCGGTGCCTCACCATACACCAATTCATTTCTTTTTGCAAGCCTTATTTTTTTGTTTGAAATATCAGGCTTTTTATGAGTGAAACAGGGTTGCATGATCCCTTAGTTAGTGGCTCTGACATAATTTGAGATTTGCGGCCCTCCTTTAGCTGTGCTATAATGAGACCATGAATGATATAGAAGAGAATGCCCCCAAAAAGGAAACCTGTGAGAATAATGAGGAGATAGCCTCACTGCTGCGGCGTTTGCTGGCGGAGCACCAAGCGGCAGACCACGCTTTCACCAACCGCATGATTCGCAGTGTGTGTCACACGCTTATTGTTACACAAATTACGGTGATGCTTACCGCTCTCGGCACGGGTATAGGAGCCCTGCTTCATGTAGAGGTTCCGTTCAAGGGGGCGGCTTGGGGTATGATTATCGGCTGGAGCTTGGGTATGCTGTTCGTGTTTTACCAAAAATATATGGCAAACCGCCATCGGGCTGAGATTATTAAAAAGCACCAGGATGAGAGCGATGCGTTGAAGTGAGCTACGCCTTAAGCGACTCGCGCAATTTTCGACAGCGTTGCAGGGCTTTTTGGCGTTCGCCCTCTTCGTGGTAGTCTATGGCACTGCTGTAGTGTTGTTCGCACAGCTCCAGCAGATGCAGCCGAGAGGCGATGCCTTGCGGTGTGTCGTGGTCCTTTTTCATTATATCACGCTGGCTCAGGAAAAAGAGCGTTTCCACCGCCACGTGGGCTTCATCATAATCGTCCGACTCGTCATCGCAAATGCGCCCTTGGTACTCAAGATACAGGCGCTCCCAAGCCTGTACATAGTAGGCAAAGGCTATGGGACCCAGGTAGTAGAACGATTCCGTGAGCGAAACACCATCGCCTATACATTCTTTGAGCTCGCGGTAGATGTCGTCTTGCGTTTTACCCAGAAAATTCCGCACGGCAGAGCGTTCATCCAAGGAGTCATGCACGTTGATATCTTGTAGTGATGGCAGCCCTCGCGCCGTGGTGATGCTTTCTATATAGGCGTGGTATTCCCTCGGCAGGGTGATGCACGGTATCTTGAATGATTCGTAAAACAGGGGGGCTATTTCTTCAACAGAGAACCCGTCAAAATGATGAACAATAAATTGATAATGTTTATTGTAACATGAGGCAGAAATCTCTGCAATGCAAGTGAATTGCCAAATGTAATGAGCTATCTCCTCACGGCTGCCGGTAATGGGTATGCCGAAACTGTGGGCGTATTTCCCCTCTCGCGGAAACGTAATCTCCTTACTCGTGCCGAGTTGGGCGTAAGCCCTGTCCGCCGCCTTTTTATCTGCGGCACAGCAGCTGCCGTATACATGTACGGTGATTGTTTTTGCGGTAGTCGGCTTCTTTTTCATGATAAAAACACCCCGCGCCGAGGGGGGCCGGCGCGGGGTGGGGGCAAAGTTTATCAGTTGGCAACAATGTTGACCAAGCGGCCGGGCACCACAATTACCTTGCGGATTGTTTTGCCGTTGGTGAACTCTTGGATGCGGGAGGAGGCCAAGGCGGCGGCCTCTACTTCTTCCTTGGCGGCATCGGCGGCCACGGTAATCTTGTCGCGCAGTTTGCCGTTTACCTGAATCACGATTTCCTTAGTGTTTTCCACCAGGTACTCGGGGTTAAAGCCGGGCCAGTTCTGTTGGCAAAGCTGGCAGGCGGGCAGGGTGGTAAATTGCTTGCGCAAAATGCTGTAAAGCTCCTCTGTGAGGTGCGGGGCAAAGGGATTAAGCACATGCAGCAACTGCACGTAATCCGTTACGGTTACGGTAGCAGCACTTGTCATGGCATTGGTGCACTCCATCATCTTGGAGATAGCGGTGTTGAAACTCATGGTTTCAATATCCTCCGTCACTTTCTTGATTGTTTTGTGAACTTCCTTGCGCACGGGTGTTACCTCGCCGTTGTCGGCATCGGTAATCTTGCCGGAGAGCACCCACTCGCCCTCCTGGTTTTCCACCATGGCCACACGCCATACACGGGCCAGGAATCGGCTGATACCCTCCACGCCCTTGGTCTGCCAGGGTTTCACCTCCTTGAGCGGCCCCATGAACATTTCGTACAGGCGCAGGGAGTCTGCACCGTATTCGCGCACAATGTCATCGGGGTTCACTACGTTGCCGCGGCTCTTGGACATCTTCTGGCTGTCCTCACCCAAAATAAGGCCTTGGTTCACCAGCTTGTTGAACGGCTCGTTGGTGGATACCAAACCGTAATCGTACAGAAC
>SUVJ01000017.1 GCA_015062045.1 Akkermansiaceae bacterium | reverse complement strand
GAGTGGTTCAGGAAACAGGGGGTAGTCTCATTGCAGAGCGTAGTCTGTAAAGGTTAGGAAACCGCCGTATGCCATAAAAGGCATGTACGGTGGTGTGTGAGGGGGCGAAAGCCCCCTACACGATTTAGATTGACAAAAGCGTGGCGGCAGGGTAATCTGTGTGCCTATGACTACTCTTAAATTAATAATCATGACAGCAGTGGCCTTGAGCTGTGTGAGTTGCAGGGCTTCTTTTGATGCAGGTATGGCTCAAGCAAATTGGGTGTATGATACGCAGAACCCCATGCACCGTCCGTGAAGAGAAAACTCAGCGGATGTTTTTGTAACGCTGCGGGGTATAGCCAAGCCTTTTGAGGGTGTTGAGGCTGATTCTGTAGCGGTAGCATTTCCAATGAGGCACGCCACCCGCCTCTATGACATAAAATGAGGAGTGCTCTGCATCTGCCCACTCGACAAACAAAATTACATGTACGCCGGGTTTTAAGGCTATATCACCCGGTTGCAGTGCAGAAAAATCGGGCAGGGGGGTGCAGAGTGCGCCTAATTCTCTTGTGGAATACGGGCGAGGCAAACGCCAGCAACGTGAAACTAAGCCGGAGCAGTCAATACCGGCTGCATATTGGCTTACAGCAGCATCGCCCCCGGCAACTTTTGCCGCAGAGGCATAATCTCCGGCGTATACAACGGTATCTTGATGAAGACGTTGTACGAATTGTTGAGGGGTATCAAAGCCGCCCCATTTATAGGGCATGCCAGTGTTATAGCCGTGTTTCCACCACATGGCAGAGCCTAACGAGGCGGCAGCAGCGGCATCCGGGGTATCAACCCATTGCCCGTCGGGATCTTTGCCGTGTTTGCGGTGTTTGGCAGAGGCATACCACCGTAACCCGGTATAGGCATAGGCTGTTTGAATGGCTTGCTCACGTGTTACCTGTTCACAAGGCTCGGGGATGGCCGGTGCAACGACATGCGGGTGCTGCCAAGTGCACGCGCTTGCAGAAAGTAAGGCTATGGCTGAAAGGATAAGGCGCATGTTAACCTCTGTACTTAGCTTTGGCATGTTGCCAAATGGCAAATGCGATACCTAATACATTGGGGAGCCATAATACTATGTAGGGCGTTATGCCGCCGGATTTGCGGGAGGTTTCGCAGAATACCAGGGCAACAAAGTACAATGCCGCCACCATAATACCTATGGCAAACCCGGTGGAGGTGTCTCGGCGGCGGGCGGTAATGGCTAATGGTACACCAATAAGAGAGAACACGATGCAGGCGCAGGCAAAGGACGCGCGTTGTACTCCTTCTGTGCGGAACTCTCGTTCATTCTTTTTATTCATGCTGCCATGATAAAATTTGCTGTCAGACACGGCGGCATCCCACAGATTTGATGCACAGGGATAGGGGGCTTTTTGAGAGGCTAATTTAGAGTACTTATCCATGGTCTCGGGGTTTGTATGCCTCACAACATCCCACAGCTCCAAAAGTTCAGAAATTTCAGAGTTAGTAAATCTGTTGGATTTCATTTTTCGATGCGTCCGAATAGGGACATGCACTTGCAAAGGCAGCTCTGCGGTTGTGAGTCTGTTAATAATGTTGCCGCCGTCTTCCTTTTGCTCAATGGTTACATTGTAGAGGGTCAGATTCAAAATACGGGATTTTAAATCAAAATCGCCAATAGTGGCGGATTCTGCATGTGCTGCAGAGAAACCGCCCATGCCCATAGCATTGGCTTTGCCGCTTTTATCCATGGGGTAAAGGTGTACCCCCAACAGCCTATCCTCAGATTTACCTTCCGTGTATAAGTGCACCCCATCTAATTTGGTAGCTCCTTGCCCGGCATTGAGCAAGTTTTTGGGGTTATCCATGGCGGCCTTGAGCACCAGCTCTGTCATGGCGTTTTTTCCACGGGGTGCAACTTCTATATTAATATAGTAGCACAAAGCAGACAATACAACACCCAGCCCGATAGCCGGTGCGCTCAATCGCCACAGGCTTAATCCGGCCATGCGCATGGAGGTCAGCTCATTATCTGCCGCTAAACGCCCATATACCAGCAGTACGGCTGTTAAAAACCCCCAAGGTACCGTAAAGGTAAGCGAGAAGGGGATAACCTGCAAAATGAAATCTATAACAATTGTGGGGGGGGCTCCGCTTTCCACCAAGAGACTGTGCAGCTCCTTAAATAATTGCCCCAGCAGCATGAGGAGGGTGAGAGACATTACCCCCAAAAAGGTAACGGCTATCAATTGTTTGAGAATGTAACGATCGAGAGTTTTCACGGTGTATTATAAGGTAAGAAAGTTCTTAAGCAAGCGCAGCCCCTGTATTTGGCTCTTCTCGGGGTGAAATTGCGTTGCAATAACGCGCCCCTTTACAATAGCGGCTGCAAAAGTATCCCCGTATGAGCTGGTGGCTGCTACCAGTGTTTTATCCTGAGGCTCGGGATAATAGGAGTGAACATAGTAAAAATAGGGAGATTCCCCCATGCCTGCCCATATAGGGGTATCTGCATGTAATGGGGTAACTGCATTCCACCCCATGTGTGGAATTTTCTGCCCTTTATCGGCAAATCTGCGGACATGCCCTTTAAATATACCCAAGCCTTGAGCCCCCGGCGTTTCCTCGCTGCTGTCAAAAAGTATTTGGTACCCAATGCAAATGCCGAGGAATGGCTTATCTTGTGATATCCATTCACAAATGGAATTTGCAAGATTTTGTTTGCGGAGAGCTACTGCACAATCACCGAAGGCTCCTACCCCCGGTAACACTAAGTGCGTGATGCCTGTTAAATCTGCAGGGGTGCGAACAAGCTTTCCTTCCACACCAATGGCACGGAACGAATTGCATACACTGGCGAGATTACCTGCGCCGTAGTCTATAATGCCTGGCTTATTCATGAGATGTATAGGTTTAAAGAGCTCCTTTGGTGGAGGGAATAATGCCGGCCGTGCGGGGGTCCTGCTCTATTGCCTGCCGTAAGGCATGCGCCAGGCTTTTAAAGACGGCCTCTGCAATATGGTGACCATCCATCCCGTAAAAAACTTCTATATGCAGGTTACAACGCAAGTTATTGGTAATGGCTCGGCAAAACTCCACCGTGAGAGAAAGCGGCATATTGGGGGCATCTGCCGCTCCCTGCGGAGCCCTGAACTCTAAATAGGGTCTGTTTGAGATATCAATAACGCAGCGGCAAAGGGTTTCATCCATCGGTACATAGGCGCAGCCGTAGCGGTGAATCCCCTTTTTATCTCCCAAGGCCCGTAAAATGGTGTCTCCTATTACAATGCCGGTATCTTCAATGGTGTGGTGGGCATCCACCTCTAAATCGCCCACGGCATTTAATTCCATGTCTATAAGACTATGGCGAGCCAACAAATGCAACATGTGGTCAAAAAAGGCATGCCCGGTCCGGATGGCGGCTTTACCTGTGCCATCCAGATTAAGTTTTAAAGATATGTCAGTCTCGCCCGTGGTTCTCTTGCAATCTGCGGTTCTCATGCAGGTGGAGTATAGCATATTTGAATAATGATTGCAAAGAGAAAAGACAAGATTTATTAATGAAAACTCATTTAACCGGAGCGGCAGATGCGTCTCAGGCGCCAAGCTGCTACCAAAATGGGGCATAATCCCATAATTAAGAGGTAAAATGTGTTTCTGGCTAAGGTGGATACGGAGCCTTCCTCCGTTCTGTGATCCATACCGCTGAATGTTCTTGCCTGACGCGGTGCAAGGAAGAAACCTCTGTTCTCTGAGATGCGGTTATCTTTTCTGGCCAGGTTAACCCCCTCCCGCAGCTCCAGAATTTTTTGATTGGTGAAATAGGACTCCACAGAATGCCCCGCACCGTCAAATCTGCTTTCAATTCCCTTTAATAATGCCTCATTATGAGTAAGCGCCGCCTTGCGAGACAATCTCAACACATCTCTTGCTTCATCCGAAGAATCGGCGGCTGAGTTTAACAAGAGCACAGCATTATTAACCAAACGCAAATCATGGCTGAGCTTTGTGTAGTGTTTTTCAGCTTTTTCCTTTTGTTCTTTTGTAGAAGCTTGAAGCAAAGCTGTTTTAGCGGACTCCAGCTCATAGCGCAATTTTTTACGATGCTCTTCAATTTGTGTATATTCAAGCTCCCACAAATTGTAATTAGCCTGAGTTACAAACATCATTTCGAAAGCATATCGCAGGGGGCACAGCTCAGCAATTAAGGGGATGGGTTTTGTGGATATTTCGTGGGTTTCCTCATTTTGATAGGCGACTCTGTGTCTGAGCCTGCTCATTGCATCGGTAACACTCTGAGGCATGAACCCCGGTGCCTCAGGGCAAAACTCGTTCATTTCTTCAAAGCGAATCAGTGCACCTGCCAATAAAATTTGCGGCACTAACAGCAGGGGTACTATGTTAAGAGCCGTTTTTTCGGACCGTACTAAAGATGAAACCATTAGCGATAAGGCAATGCCAATGAAAGCGGTTAGGGTCATAATCCCGAAATGAGGCCAGAACATGGCTTGGATTTCAAGAATATGATTACTTACCCATAAGTACAGGGCACATTGTAAGGAGGCTATACCGGTTAAAACCAAAATCTTTGCCATCAAATACCCCGGTATGAACATTTTATAATTGCTTTCTCGCCTAATGAGATTGCGGTCTCTGATAATTTCGCAAGCGGAGTCTGTTAGCCCGAAGAACATGGCCAATACCAGAGAGAGAAATAAGTATTCATTAATATGCAATGAATAATAAAACAGATACTCCTCTGTTGAGGCTGCACGCAGGGTGCCGGCTATGAGTAATGCCAGGATGGGAGCCTCCAGCAGGAGGGCGTACATGCTCATTCTGCTGCGGATGCGTCCTATAAAAGTGCGCATAATCCATAATTTGAACAATCTCCACAGTTCTGCAACGGATCGCCGAGGGAGGGGCGGTATGGATTTAGGCTGCGGCTCATCTTCCTCTTTTTTGCGCTGTTTGCTGTACTGGTGTTTTTCAAAGCGCTCCTGCCACAAATCTGCATTGGGGAGTTTATTGTTACCCAAACGCTTAAAGGGGGCAGACATCACCTCAAAAGCATATTCTGCACCCCCGGCAGATACGGCTTCTCTTGAGACATGCAGGCAGAGGTCTCTGGCGGCATGCTGAAAGTAATCTTTCATCTCTGTAGGGGTGCCCCAGAACGCCATTTGCCCATGGCTGTTAAGTACCATCACCTTATCAAACCTATTCAGGATTGTTTGGGAGGGGCGGTGCAGGGTGCATATCAGAATACGCCCAGTGGACATATTTTTCAGTGTGTCGATTATCTGCTCCGCATCCACGGAGGCTAACCCACTAATCGGTTCATCTATCAGGAATACCTCGGAGGTAGAGGTAAGATCCAATGCCAAGTTCAAACGAGTACGTTCACCATCTGACAACGTGCGTTCTCCCTTTTTGCCGACACGGCGATCGATAAGCCGCGAGAGCCCTACAAAGCTGAGCACGGTTTGAACACGGCGCATGCGGTCTGCATGGGTAAGGCGAGGCCGCCGTGATACGGAGGCTTGGTATACGTGCTCGCCAACGGTCATTGTTTCCTCCAATATATCCTCTCTGGGGATAAACGCGATGTGCCTTCTGAGAGCGGTAGCATGTGGCGTAAGCCGCTCATTGTTATAGTGAATAGCGCCGAAGGATGGGGCGAGATGCCCGGCCAACATGTTTAACAGTGTGCTTTTACCGGAGCCGCTGGGCCCCAGTATACAAGCCATTTCCCCACGCTTGAGCGAAAAGTCTATATTATCCACTACACGCCCGGCTCGCACAAAATCTCGTGTCAGCCCCGTGACTTTCAGTTGATTGATAAGGGATGTTTCTTCATCCAGCACTCCGGCTGTAAACCTGCATCTCAACTGTTGTAAATGGCCCAGGGCAATTAAGTCTCCATCAGCCAATGCAACAATGTCCTCCTTAAGCGGGTTGCCGTTAATGCTGATAGAATGGCGCATTCCTTCAATAAAGCGGAACTCGCCAACGCCGGTAACTTTGGAATAGCCCACCTCAAACACGCATCCCGGGGCCAAGCCCAGGGTAAGCATAAGAGCCCCGCTTTTGTTGACATAGGGTAGATTGGTTACCAGAAGCTTTCTGCATTCGGGGTCCAACTGAAAGCTTTTGCCCGGGTTCTCTAACCCATGCAGCTCTGCTAAACAATAGGGGCCTAGCCCGGCTACGGTAAGGGGGGCATAGTAGGAGGTGCAAATGGAGCTGTTCTCGGACAACAGTTCCCCCTCTAAACGAATTTCTGCATCTTTTCGCAAGGCTTCAATTTCTACATGAACTCCGAACTTGAGTTTTGCGATGCAGTTTTTTCGGCGATGTCGGGATACATACACCTCCTCATTATCACAATGTAAAAACGCTGCAAAAGAAGCGTTTGTGTATTGAGCTTGAATAAGCGAGCGTATGGTATTGTAACTCAATTTGCCACCATTAAGCTCAATATGCTGCCCGGGAGAAAGAATCTGAATATCCCCCTTATGCAAAATTCTGCCATGTAGCGGTAATGTAGCGGAGGCATCATTGACAATTAATAAAACATGCGCACAATTAATGGCGCGAAAACGTGTGCGCTTGTCTTTGTCAGACAGCGTGACATTGGCATAAGCAATATCCCCGGAGAACCGTAATACCTCCAGCGGAGCAGGGGCTAATAAACCGGGTGTATGGATGAGTTTCTCCAGCAGGGGGGCCTGCCCGGGGAGGTTCAGCCCGGTTGTTACCTTATCAAAGAGCGTGGGGTTGGTAAAATCCCCACCCACGCGAAAAAGCATGGTAAGAATTTCCAACGCCAGAGCCATACGCTCTGCCTGCGTGCGGTTTGCGCATGCCACAGATAACACTGTTGGCAAGGAAAGCCCTGCGGTGTATGCTTGTTGAAAACGCTCTGCCAACCAACTGTGTTCAACATTCGGAAAATCGTAACGCAGCATGTCCATGGTGGTGTCCATGTCCTCCATACCAATACCCTCCACCTGTGCCATAATGGTGGCAAATAAGTCAACCACCACAGCGGCGTGCGCGCGTCTGGATTCATCACCGGCGGCTAATCTCGTGGGCTCTTTGGTGAGAGCCCCGGTTACTTTATTGCGAAACCTGAGCAATAAAACTCCGCATTGATGCATTCTTTTGCGGATTTTTTGTATCAAATCCTGTAGCATTATATTGAATTGGCGGAGGTTTTGCCGGCACCGGGACACCGTGACTCCCAGCCCGGGAAGTTCCATTTATAGGGAAAATCTTTACACTGCTGCGGTTTGACCGGCTGAATGCGGCAGCCGTTTTCCGTAAGCATAATGCAGGCTCCGTCATCTGCATCAATAATGGAAAGCCCGCGTCTGTTGCGTTGCAAACGGCAGTATTGGTCAATAAAATCCTCCTCCGTCATGCCGAGAAATTGAGCAATGGCAGAGATATCTTCATTGGTTACGCAAACATCGCCCTCCCATCGGCAACATGCACCACAGCGTTGGCAGGTGTGTACTATCTCCTCACTCATGGTGTCATATCTCCCAGGGTTTGCGCTTTGCTGCTGTAATATGAGGCGGCCTTACGTAAATAGGCTCCGGCGGTGTTGCTCTCCATTTATCTTTCTGCTCTCGGGGGTGTGTATTCCAGGCTTGGATGAGTCCGCATGCCGTGGGCTTAAGCGCACTACAGATAACCGGTATATCATGCTTAGCCATTAATGCGGCATCCTCAATGGTTGCAACCTTTAAGCCGTTTGTAATTTCCTCTTTTAATTGTTCAAGCGTCAATACACAGATATCCCCGCTAGGGCGCAAAAGAGTCCACCCGCCACGCTTGGCGTCGGATATGATGCCGATGCCGGGCTCTGCAAGCCCTAACCAAGAGCATATTGCCACCGTATCACACCCTTTGACGGTAGAAATGCCGACTGCTGCGGCCAAAGCAACGCGTACACCGCCATAACTGCCGGGACCGGCACCGATGAGAACCAAATCCGGGCGCTCATCCCCCAGTTGATTCATTGCCTCTTGCAAGGCAGGGAACAAGTAGGCATCATGATTCCTCGGAGTCGTCCATTCCGTGGAGTAGGTAATAACTCCGTTTTGAGATAAACAAAGCGAGGCTGTCGGAGTAGATGTTTCTATGGCGAGTATGTTCATGCAATGCAAAGTTTAGCCGTGGTCCATTTGCCTCTGGTAACGGTCTTCAATACTTTTAAACCTTCTTTTTGTGCAGCTTGCAGTGTTTCCTCTGCCTGTGTATGCAAGATGCCCGAGATAATCAGCACGCTATCCTTGCCCTTGAGTGCAGCTTTTAAACGGGGGAATGCTTGCATCAACACGGTGGAAAACAAGTTAGCCAGTACGATATCCGCCTTCTCATCCGTGGTCGGGGTCCACTCAAACACATCTGCCTGAAACAGTTTCAGATTGTCTGCACCCCCATTACGGGCAATGTTTTTAGCGGCCACCTCTACGGCAATGGGGTCAAAGTCAAAGCTGAGGGCATGTGTTGCCCCCAAACGCACGCCTGCCAAAGCCAGCACGCCTGTGCCGCAACCTATATCTGTGAGGTTCCAGCCCGCGTTGCGGCTTTTTACCTCATCACACAACATGCGCAGGCAGGTTGAGGTTGTAGCATGATTACCTGTGCCGAATGCGCGTTCTGCGGGGAAGGTGAGTATAATGCGCCCCGGATATTTTGCGGACAGTTCCTCCAGCACCGCTGCGTCTGAACTGGCGGAAATCACCAGTTTGTCTCTGATAATGAGGGGCGGCGTATTCTCCGGGGCTGTAGCAGCAACCCAGTCAACGGTGTTGATTTGCTGTGTCTTACCACCATAGCAAGCCTGCAGAATGAGCACTTCATCCTCTTTTTCCGTATAGACATCCACATTGACGCGTTCTGCATGGAATCCCTCAGAAAACACAGCCCCGGGGATACCCGCCAAGCGTGCCTGCCACTCGGCCTCGTGTGTTTTATATATCGTTTTTTTCCAAACCCACATATATGAAATGTTCAGATTTATTGTTCCGTTTGCATCAACTGCACATTACCATCCAACGGTGACGAGCCCAAACTTTGAGCATCTTCAAAGTTGATGATGAAAAGCTGCCCGGTTTCCCTGATTCTGCCATAGAACATAGGTTTATCATCATAATTGTTAACCGGGGCAATCTCAATGGTGTAGAGCTGCTCTATCACGGGGCGTTCATTAAATGCCAAGTCGCGGAACTTGTCAGCAAGTGCAGAGTCATCATCCAACACGGCGGCAGCGGCATCTTGCCTGTAGTTGCCGTTTTCGTCTAAATTCCCGTGCCCCAGTTCTTCGGCATCGGTGATGATGGCTTCTACTTCTGAGTGGTCCACTTTTTCCAGGTCTACAATTAACCGGAATACCGGGGTCTCCAGTTTAGCCAGAGCATCAGCATCAAAGGGATCCAGCCATTCTCTCACTTTAATCTTTCGTAATCTGTCCACGCAATTATGAGCACGGTGAGGATTGATGTTAGAGGTAATATCCACACCTCCCAAGGTGCCGCTCCAGGATTCTGCAACAGATTCATACTCCAGCACAAGCGGTGATTGCTGGTAGTCTAAGGTGAATTTTTTAAGTTCCGAAATATGGAAACTGAGCAGGTTTCTGGCTCTCCACGTGTTCTGCATCAGGGAGAAGTTTCTTGTCAGCTTATGGCTGACACGATAAATGGTGTTGCCATTTTCCTCCATAGCTAATCTGGTAATTTCTCCTGTCTCGGGGTCTTGATTTAACGCGAAAGAAAAGATTTTTACTTTTCTATCCTTAATCAACGGCAAATCCACCCCGAAAACGCTGGTTCTGAAGGCGCAGGTGCGAGGAGTAATGAATACTCTGTAGTCCGGGTTGTACAACCCGTGTTTCCTGATAAGTGCCACTCGCTTTTGCTTTGATTCCTCATCTGTAGCAGTCGGCAAATCTTCAACAATTTGCTCCACCGGAATGCTGCGGAAGCTTTTGAGGAAGTTTCGCACAATATCCGTTTCGGCCTCAATAAGTTGTTTGCCTTCAGCCTCAACAGTCCAGGAGTCCTGCGTATTGCTTTCTTTGATACCGGGGGTAAGAGTGAGTCTGAGCGGCCATCTGCTGTTACGGGAGCGAATCAATACACACTCAACATCTCTCTCATCAAATGTTGCCAGTTTTTTAGACCTTAAGTCATCAAGAGTAACAGGTAAGTCATCCGTATATATTTCATTCAATCCTCTTTGTTCGGCCATGACCTCTGCCGGTAAAACAGGCATGCTGTATACGGCATTTACAATGGAGGCAAAGCCACCTTTCCGCTTCAATTTAGAGGCAGCCCGCAGGGTAAATACAACATCTCGTCCGGATACGGTTGCATAACAGGTTGCGCCGGTTGAGCCATAAAGATATAATGTTGATTGTTGATTATCCGTGTCAGATACCGTAATGCTTATTTGCGGGGTATCAAGTTTTGGTACATCTGCTTTATCCTGTACACGCGTAGCCTCCATGCTGCAAAGCATGACGAGCAGTTTGGCTACGTTTTCCTGTTCTGCCAACGTGGTGTTATTCTGCGTTTTGAGCATCCAAGGGCTCTTGTCGTCCTTTCTTGTTAACTCCAGGTGGGTATTGTCTGTTTTTGCAATAGTAATGGAGGCAACCTTATTGGGGTCAAAGCGCAAGGGCATGGGATCCCTCAGGTTATTTAACCCTTTGTTAAAGAGTGCGGAGATATTGCCGCTCACCACATGCACGCGATCATCATCGCCGTAAAAGTCCGTTTGCAGGTATGTTGTGGGCACAACATGTTTGCCGTCTCCTACAGAGGCTAACCAAGGGGCCTCCTTACCCAATTTAAAGCGAGCCGCCGTGGTGTAGCCGTTATCATCCGGTACTTTGAGGGTAACATCGCAAAAATCGGAGGCGAAACCAAAATCACGCATGTTACGCCGGGATTCCTCGTCCATCTCTAACGTGTCAATGATAGCCGCATTGGCTGCAAAACCCAATAAGTAGTTAACCACCTTGGGATCCAACTTATCTTTAAACGGTGTCACAATCCACCAAGTGCCATTGTTGTCTTTTTCGCACTCAATTTTGTCATGCAGGTCGGATATACGCATCCACCCGACTTTGGGGAATTGCTGCGTATGCTCATCCGTAAACAGCGGCATACCCGGTGTAACTCTGTACCATCCGGTTAGTTTGGCGAGGTTTCCGTCTATGGTCAGGAATACGGCAGCGGTGATGAGCAGCGCCGTAACAACAGACAGAAATATGGTATATACAAGCTTCATGAATGCAACGTAAGATTAGTGTCGCCGTGTATTCCAGATGAATATGGCAATAAGGAGAGACATAAGAGGCATAAAGATGAGCGTAAGGTGTTCTACGGCGCTTCTGGAATGTCTGTTCAAGTCAATTTTAACGGTCAGGTCATAATTTGAGCTTTTGCCGGCGTATTCCGGGCGCTCAGACATCCATGCCCATATAGAGCGCAGGTAATCACGCACCTCTTTACGAGCCCCTTCTTCGGAGAGCATATCCAAGTTGCCCACCACCATGAGTGTGTTGAGACGGTTCGGGTCATCCGCACTGCCACGGGTAGTTGCTGCTGCAACGCACAACGGCCCTTCAATGTCGTCTCCGTCAATTTTGGCACCGCGGCTCGGGTTTGTTTCTCCGTAGTAATCCAAGGAGGTCATGATAAGCGGATACTGATTCAGCTTGCGTGCAGAGGCAATGCTCTCATCAGAATTAAGCAAAGAGAAGGAACGGCAGCGGCCTTCGATTTGCGTTGTATTATTCCAAAAGTTTTGCGTGCAGTCTAAGCTCTTCGGGAAAAAGACGGAGATGTTATTAACCAAACGTTGGCTATCTTTCATGAGGATGCGGTCATCCCCGTTGGGGTGAATCCCGTTTTCTCTGAGGAATTGGTACAAATTGCTGAGTCTGGGGCCACGCACCGTTTTGGTGGTTGCATTGTCACCCTCTGTCTTGACTTGTCTGGTATCAAAATAGGGCAGGGAGGGATCCAGTGCAATGAAGATGGATTTGCGTTCACTGCGATCCCAGAACCTGCGCAGCGTTGCGATTTGACACGGTTCAAAATCGAACTGAGGAGCAATGATAATCAAACCCTCTGCATCCTGAGGCAGATCCTGCACATCTGTCTCGCTCAGCACAATGGGTTCAAGCTTAATATTGAGAGATCCGGTGATG
This sequence comes from Akkermansiaceae bacterium, assembly GCA_015062045.1. Lineage (GTDB taxonomy): Bacteria > Verrucomicrobiota > Verrucomicrobiia > Verrucomicrobiales > Akkermansiaceae > Akkermansia. Next base: position 26,838 of record SUVJ01000017.1, on the reverse strand, counting down.
GAACGAATCAGGGATATTGTGTCGTATTCCAGCTGCCCGTTTTGCGCAAGTTGTACGCCGCCTTTGTTGGCCACAACGTACATTTTACGTTGGCGCCCTTCAATGGCTTTGATAATCTCGGAGCAAAGCACCTCGTCCATCATCAAGGCTACCACATTGCGCTTGCCGTCCGGCTGAACATCGTATTTAAGGAAGGCTGAGCCGGGAATGCGACTGTATTGGTTTGCCTTATCCGGGTCCGCATCGTAATGGTCAATCGGGGCATCTTTGTTGTCTCGGGCATCTACAATGCACAGCTCCTGATTGAATTTAACCTTGTAAATATCCTCAATTTCGTGAGCACGCCCGGGTTGTCTCAAGGGGTCAAAACACTCTACCTCAATTTTGCCGTTGGAATACCGCTTGTACTCCTCAAGCAGTACATACATGCGGTGGTAACCCGGTACAGATGAGGGGAATGCAAAGATGATTCGAATGGGGGTCTCACGCTTCTGGATAGCGTCTCCGCTTAAGACATTCTTTGTCCTTTCGGAGATAGAGTAACTCTCATATTCTGAGAGATCCACCCGCCCATACTCACGGCAACCTATGTAGTTACAACAAATAACGATAATGGCCAGCAGCACCAGATTAACCCAAGCCAAAGGTGTACCTTTAGGACGCCGTGCATCCGGGTGCCCTGTGTATTCTTTCTTGCTCATAATCAAAAAGTTAATAAGTTAATAAATTTAATCATCGAGTCCAGCGACGGTAATCAACCAGTCTTTTGGTTAAAGCCAATATACAGATAGTCATTGATATGTACAAGATAACGGGGCGTGTATCAAGCACACCGCTGGTGAAAGAGCGGAACTGCTCTGTACATGAAATGTAATGGAAAATCGGAGCCGCGGGAAACTCTCCCCATAAATCTGTAACACGCCCCATGAAGTAGTAGAGAATCATAAGGCAGGTGCAAAAGATGGCGGATATAATTTGGCTGCGAGTAACAGAGGAGCAGAGAATACCCAATGCAATGAAGAAGGCACCCGTAAGTGCTAAAATACAATAAACACCAATCCAGTCGGCCAACATATAGGTAATGGTTGTTTCGCTGTGCTCACCGTATCTGATAAGAGTGTAAAGGTTGCCCAGCTCACTCATCCACGGGTAAAGCAACATAGGCAACCAAAGGATGATGTAGAAGCTGTATGCGGCGAGATATTTGCCCATCAGAATCTGGCTTGTTGTTACCGGGGCTGTCAACAAACCTTCTAAGGTGCCGAGCCTCTCTTCCTCGGCAAATGTTCTCATGGTGATAAGCGGGAAAATAAAAATGAAGAGCAGCAGGAAAAACAGACTATCGGTCATGTAATACATAACACCGTTACCGGTTGCCTGCGTCATGGTTTCAAGCACGGCTTGCAGCATTAATCCCTGTATGCCCATGGTACAGGTGAGAATCACCCAACCGAACGGCACGCAAAGGTAACTTTTGAGCTCTTTGGTGTATATAACCCAAAGGGTTGAAAAATAACTATGCAAGTTATGCATCCGGGCCGTTTTTGATTTTTTGGACGGTGCAGGGGGCTGTTTTTTATTGTCTTGGTTATCCATTGTTACAAAATGTTTGAATTAAATCAGTCTCGGCGAGTCATTTCTACGAATACATCCTCAAGACTGGGGATATGGCGGTAAATATGGCGTGTGGCGTATCCATGTGCTGCAATAATGGCCGCAGCTTTTTCACGGGTATCGGTGCCGGGTTCTGCTCGCACTAATAAACGGTGCCAGCCTCCGGGTAATGTTTCCTCCACAATAACTTTCTTCACCGGTTCAAAGGCTTCCAAATCTTTAACAACGGTATCCAATTCACCTTTAAACTCAATGGATACACGCCCGGCTGCACGCAATCCCTTTGTCAAATTCAACGGTGTGTCAGCTGCTTTGATTTCCCCTTGGTCAATGATAATCACCTTGTTGCATATCATTTCAACCTCACTTAAAATGTGCGTGGAGAGTATTACCGTATGGTTTTCAGATAAAGAGCGTATCAGCTCTCTGATTTGGCGTATCTGGTTGGGGTCCAAACCGTTAGTCGGCTCATCCAAAATCAGCAAATCGGGCTTGGCTATCAGCGCATCTGCCAATCCAACGCGCTGTCGATAACCCTTGGATAGTGTGCTGATGAGGTTCTTGCGTTTCGGCTCCAAACCACAGGTTTCTATAACATAACCTACTTGTTTGCGTATCTCACTACCACGCAGCCCTTTGAGGCGGGCGCGGTATATCAGGTAGTCTGTCACTCGCATCTCATCGTACAAGGGTACGTTCTCCGGCATGTAGCCCAAATGCCGGCGAGACTCCACGGGCTCATCCAATATATCATGCCCGGCTATTCTGGCGGTTCCCGCCGTTGGCGGAAGATAGCCCGTCAACATTTTCATTGTGGTTGTTTTGCCGGCGCCATTCGGCCCCAAAAAGCCTACAATTTCGCCTTTCTCAATCGTGAAACTCGCATCCTTTACTGCGGTGAATCGACCGAACGTTTTGTGTAAATGTTCTGCTACTACCATGCTCATACGCTCTTGTCATTCTACCATCTTTACGCTGTGATTCAAGCTGAAAGTGCCATGTTGACTCATATAGCTGAAAAAGCCGGTTTAAAATTTTGCATTACATATATTATGCGAAGTTGTAAGAATATCCATTTCCCTGACTTTTTCACAATGAAGAAACGAGTTGCGTGGAGAAAAATCAATTTTTAACTGACTCCAGAAATGCGCTGAGGCTCTCCATTACACATGTAGCACGCGAAAAATCTGAGAAACGCGTCATTCTATTGGGAATCGCTACACACGGGATATTTGCACGCTGAGCGGAGATGGTACCGTTTTCAGAATCCTCAATGATGATACATTGCTCAGCCGGTACACCGATGCAATTTTGAGCAGCAAGAAACAATGCCGGATTCGGTTTTACAGGATAACCATCCGTACGCGTAAAAACGCCTTTAAACATCTCCATGATTCCGAGTTTTTGCAGCCAGCCTGCAACCCAGCGTCGGGATGATGAAGAAGCAACCGCCATAGGTATGTGATGTTGACAGCACCAATCAAGCAGCTCCTGAGCACCCGGCATTAACCCCATACGCTCCAAGTCTGCCTCCAGCATGGCTTGGCGTGCCGGGGTTTCTGCCTCCCAGTTATAAGATTTACCGGTAAGAGACTCCAGATAATCTGCCGGGTTCCAGTGAGAATACCCGGCTCCCAAGCACGGAGAATAGGTTTCTATGGAAATCTGCTGTCCCTCGCGCTCAAAAAGTTTGACCCAAGATTGGTATATAGCCCATTCTGTGTCAACCAGGACACCGTCAAAATCAAAGATAATACCTTGTGGTTTCATTTATAACTCACCCTTCATACGGGCTTTGCACCATTCACGGAAAGACCTGTGAGCCAAGTTTTTATGGAATATGTAAATGGCTATGGCTGTGTAGATAACGTTGGGAATCCAGGCGCTGATCCATGCCTGAATAACGCCGGACTCACCCAGTGCCGGGAATACTCGGTACAAGAACAGCATAAGCGCGGCCAAGATAATGGCTATGCCAATGCCTTTCATTGTGCCACGGCGTTGGAAAGTAACGGAGCTGGGTATGGCAAGAAGCACCAATACCATGCAGGTAAATATCTTAGCGATTCGCACATGCCATTCTGTGCGGCGTTTATAGCGGTCTTCCTTGGAGCCTGCGCCCGATTTGATGTATTCGTAAAGAGCAGATGTGCCCATGGCATCTATGCGGCCACCCGGCCCGGGACTGATGATTTGATACGGTTTTTCGTCAAAATTACATACCAGCTTATCATGGTGCTCTCCGTCTGCCGGCCTTACATTGGGCGCAGCATTATGGTGCACATAAACATTATACAAAGCCCAGGTTGAGTCAGCTTTGTTCCATACTGCTTCTTCTGCAAAATATTGCACCATGGGTTTACCCCTGCTCGCTTTATCAAATTGTTTAATTTCAACCCCTCTCATGGGGGTGCCGGGATTATCTACCGTGGACGGTTTTTGCACAATCCAGTGGCGGGCACCGGATTCACTGCGGTATACAATGGCAGCGGCACTACCATCGTCATTTTTCTCTTGCTTAAGCTGCATTTGGCGGTAAAGCATACCGTTGGGGGCCCAGTGAAACCCAAAAATGCCGTATGCTAAAGAAATAAACGCGCCGAAGATAAAGATGGGTCTGCAAAGGCTGAGCAGCGAGCGCCCGGATTGCATCATGCCGGTAATCTCGCAAGTGCCGGAGAGCTTGCTCAAACACCACATAGTACCCATCATCAATGTATAGGGTAAAATCTGGTACAAGAACATGGGCATTTGCGAGCCATAGAACTTGAGAGCCTGAATAACGGGGTCATCAAAGCGGGAGCGGAATCGCTCCATGTTATCCGTGAAATCTGCCAAAATATAGATGAGCAACAGAATAAGCGTACACATCAGGAAGTAACTGATAAAGTTACGAGACATGTAGCGGTCTATGGTGCCCATAAACGCATAGCATACGGCACACAGGAAAGGCAAATAACAAAGAACAGCCAAGAAGATGGGGCGGCATAACTGCTCAATGGGATAACTCTCCGGCATGCCGGGTACTTCCCATTTCATTTGCTCCAGTTCAGATGGCACTAAATACCACGCCAGCAGCGAGCCGATGGCCAACCAAATGATAACCGGTAGAATCCTCTTTAAAATAGATTTCAATCCCCTGCTCTCCTATTTCTAATTTACTAATCAACAGCCTCTGGCCAAGCGCTCTGCAAGATAAGACGGCAAGCCTGCCTCCAATATGGCATTTTGTGCACCTGCTATGTCATACGGTACCCGCTTCATAATCACCAAATTGGCATCCGAGTCAAACACGGCGTAACAGGCACGTGGGTCATTGTCTCTGGGTTGCCCCACAGAGCCTACATTAACAAAATACTTATGTCCCTCCTGCGGGTGCAGCTCGGCATACCCGTTCATGACCAGGTTGTGTTTAAAATCAAAATCCTCCGTCGCATGTCGACCATCCCAGCAATAAATCTTGGGTATGTGCGTGTGACCATGGAAACATAATTGAGAAAATTGCTTGGCAAAGTTCCCTGCCGCATCATTGGAGTTAATAATGTAATTCCAGGCTTTCGGTTGGTCCAAGGTTGAGTGCACAATCGTGAACGAGGCTGCATTTACCCCTGCGGGGCGAACAATGCGTTGGTATTGGAGCCTGGCAAGCCATTGCAGCTGTTCATCTGTCAATTGGCGCACCGTCCACTCCATGGCTTCTCGTGCCATATCGTTCATCTTTTCATACATGGGGTTAACAACCTCGGCATCATGGTTGCCTTTTACCAACGGGCAATTCAGTTGCCGTATGTAATCCACACATGTTCCGGGGTATGCGTTGTAACCCACAATATCACCCAAGCACGCTACCTCTGTGCAGCGTTCTTGCTCAAAAGCATCCGTCATTACCGCGTATAAAGCGTGGTAATTTGAATGAATATCGCTGATAATTGCCGTTCTCGACATACTATTGCTGCTTATATAGCACAGATTTTAGCCGATGACAAGATAAATCTGTTAAGAAAAGCGAAATATACTGACAGAATCACTTGGTAAGACCATCTTGCTTAGCCTGATTCCAGTACGCATACTCAGAGCGATTGAAGTCCACATACTCCGGGGAGAGGTCTGTGGTGTAAACCACATATTCATCGGAGCCGAGGTTAAGATTGATGCGCACGGTAAACTCACGGGCTTGTACGCGCTCACGCAAATCGTCGCTGGGGGTATCCGTCTGCTCGCCGCCACGGCAAGCGGGCAACCCTGCAATGTCAATATCAATTTTCTCTTCTCGTACACGCGTGCTGCTGTAACCCACAGCGTGTATGATACGCCCCCAGTTGGGGTCACCACCATTCCAGGAGCTCTTGACGAGGGAAGATTTTGCCACGCCTTCTGCCACACGCTTGGCTTCTGCCGGGCTGGGGGCACCCTCTACCTGCACCGTCACAAACTTGGTTACGCGCTCGCCATCCTGCACAATGTGGCGGGCTTGCTCCATCATGACATACTCCAGGGCTTCTACAAAGGTATCCCACCCTTCTGCCCCGGGGGCAAGTTGCACGCCGGAGGCACCATTGGCTAATACCAAGCAGGTGTCATTTGTGCTCATATCACCATCTATAGTGATACGGTTAAATGTTTTGGAAACTCCGTTTTTAACAATGGTGTCCAGATGCTCACGGCAGATGCCGGCATCTGTACATACCAAGCAAATCATGGTAGCCATGCAGGGGGAAATCATGCCTGCACCTTTGCAGCAGGAACCAATGCGTACGGTTTTGCCTCCGATGTTGACCTCCACCGCCACTTCTTTTTCTCTTGTATCACTGGTGATAATGGCAGAGGCTACATCATGCCCTTTTTCTGCAGAGAGGTTTTCACACAGCTCCGGCAAGCGGGGCTCTATGCGTACCATGGGCATGGGCAACCCAATAACACCTGTGGAGCAAACTGCTACCTCTGCGGCTTTCAACCCGAGCTTTTTTGCAACAATGCTGCACTCTTTGCGGGCAACCGCCACACCGGCAGCCCCCGTGCATGCGTTGGCATTGCCACTGTTTGCCACAATGGCTCGCACATTGCCACGGCGTAAATGGCTCTGGCTTACGCGCACACATGCCGCGCGTACCCTGTTTGTTGTAAAAGTGCCGGCAGAGGTGGTAGGCTCCGTAGAATACACAAGTGCTAAATCCAGACGCGTTGCGGTGGGCTTTTTAATACCGCATGAGAGAGCATTAGCAACATAACCCTTGGCAGCGGTTACGCCGCCCGTAATTTCCTTATATGAACAAACAGACATGACAAATATACCGTGTACCCCCTGAGTTTGCCATACCTGAGCCGTATCTGCAAGCGAAAAATGCACTTTACTGACAAGATGCAGTGCTTTATCTGCACAAATTGCCTTGCTAAACAGACTTTGAACCGTTATAATGTGGGTGCAGGAGGCCTATAAGCTCCTAGTAATTCGGTATGCAAAAGACCTCAAAATCCACCACCGGTTGTAAACGTAACGTGCCGCACTCATTCATGTTACGTTGCTCTCGCCTGCGAATGACTCGTCAGCGTCGCATAGTTATAGACATTCTGCTTGCCTCCGAGGATCACCCCACGGCAGCGCAGATTTTTGAACGCTCCCGTGCGGTGATGCCCGGTATTTCTTTAGCCACAATCTACAATAGTTTGGATGCATTGGTGGAGGCAAAATTAGTGAATCACCTGCACCCGGACAACGGGCCGAGCCGCTACTGCCCCAATGTGGTGCCACATATTCACCTGATGGATGACACCACACAGCGCGTGATAGACGTACAGCTTAAAGAAGGCTTAACCCCGGCAGATGTGTTTGACCTGCCCGATGGTGTGACCATTGACACTATGGAAGCCTATCTGCACGGAGTCATTCCCGATAAGTATTTTTCTGAACATCATCATGAGTCTCATCATTAAAGATCTGTATGCACGAGTCAAAGATGGCGCCCGAATTCTCAATGGCGTCAGCTTAGAAATTCCCAAGGGACAAGTACACGCCGTTATGGGGCCTAACGGTTCCGGCAAGAGCACGCTTTCCAAAGTGCTGTGCGGGCACCCCGACTACGAGGTAATATCCGGCACGGCAGAGCTGGATGGGCAGGACTTGTTCTCCATGACGGTGGATGAACGCAGCCGTGCCGGGCTTTTCTTAGCTTTTCAATACCCGGTGGAGGTGCCGGGGGTCAGCAACGCAAACTTCATGAGAGCCGCCCTGCAAGCCAGATTACCCAAGGGGGAGGAGCTGGATGCCGTGAGCTTCTACAAAACGATGCGCTCCACCATGAGCAAGCTGGGTATGGATACCAAGTTTACGGCACGTGCCGTTAACGAGGGGTTCTCCGGCGGCGAAAAGAAACGTAACGATGTATTGCAGATGATGATGCTGGAGCCTACCTATGCCATTTTGGATGAAACGGACAGTGGCTTGGATGTAGATGCCCTGCGCATTGTATCCGATGGCGTTAATGCCATGCGTGCGCCGTTCCGCAGCTTCATGATTATCACTCACTACAAGCGATTGCTGGACTACATACGCCCCGATGTGGTGCACGTGTTATACAAAGGCAAGATCGTGCGTACTGCCGGCTATGAGCTGGTGGAGCAAATTGAACAAAACGGCTTTGATTTTCTTAAAACAGAAGAGTGATGGATGAATCCCCCTTCCAGATAGACACACGCGGTGAGTTCGCTTTCCCCGAAAATCACCGCTTTGATGCCGGTTACGGGCTTACCGAGGCAACCATTGACTACATTTGCGATGCCAAGGGTGAGCCGGATTGGGTGAGGGCGTTCCGCAAAGATGCCTTGCGCAGATTCCGGGAGATGCCCATGCCCACGCACTGGGCCCCGCAAGGTATCAATGATTTGGATTTTGATAAGATACGCTACTACCTGGCCCACGGTACAGCCCCCTACAAAAGTTGGGAGGACGTACCCGATGACGTAAAACGCACCTTCGAGCGTTTGGGGGTACCCGAGCAGGAACGCGCTTTTTTAGCCGGTGTAGATGCCCAGTATGACTCCGAAACCGCCTATAACAACATGCGGGAGGAGCTCAGCAAGCAAGGCGTTATCTTTGTAAACTCAACGGAGGGCTTGCGGGATTACGAGCACATTTTCCGCCCTTGGTTCGGCAAGGTTATTCCTGTAAACGATAATAAATTTTCCGCTCTGAACCACGCTGCGTTCTCGGGGGGCTCTTTCATATATGTGCCCAAGGGTGTAAAACTCTCCCAGCCCTTGCAGGCGTATTTTCGCATCAATTCCGAAAGCATGGGGCAGTTTGAGCGTACTCTTATCATAGCGGATGAAGGTGCGGAGCTCATGTATATGGAGGGGTGTACAGCCCCCAAGTATGACAGTGCTACCCTGCACTCCGGCGTGGTGGAATTAGTGGCACTCAAGGGAGCCAAAATTCAGTATGTTACCGTGCAAAACTGGGCAACCAATGTGTACAACTTGGTTATACAGCGCGGTTTGGCTATGGAAGATGCGGAAATTCGTTGGATTGATTGCAACATAGGCTCCGGGCTCACCATGAAATACCCCGCCGTTGTATTACAGGGACGGCGGGCAAAAGGAGAGGTAATAAGCATCTCTCTGGCGCACAGCGGGCAGCTGCAAGATACGGGTGCACGCATGATTCATGCCGCGCCCGACACCTCCTCCAACATCGTGGCAAAATCCATTTCCATAGGAGAGGGCCGCGCCAGCTATCGAGGTGAGGTCAATGTGCTTAAGGGCATGAAAGGCTGTAAAAACAACACAGAGTGTGATGCCCTGCTTATTAACCCCTCCAGCCGCACGGACACCTACCCCGCCATCAGCGTAAACGGTAATGCATCCGCCGTGCAGCATGAGGCTTCCGTATCTCAGGTGGATGAAGAAATGCTTTTCTACATGCAGCAGCGCGGCCTTACGCGTGCGCAAGCCATGAGCTTGGCCGTCAACGGATTTATTAATGACTTGGTTAAAGAGTTCCCCATGGAATACTCCGTAGAGTTAAGGAGACTTATCGATTTGGAGATGGAAGATTCCATCGGCTAACCCCCTGCACTGCATTTATGATGGATTTTTCTCAAAATATGAGCATGGAAGAAGCTTTCGCGCTGGCAGAAGCAGAGGCCAAGCTGGAACAAGCTCTTGCAGATAACAAGGCAAGATTTGACAATGCGGCTCTGCCGAATCGCTACAACGAGGATTGGAGATTTGGCCGCCCCAACAAATATGCCGCCGCTCTTGCGGAAACATTGCAGAGCAACACGCCCTGCAATGGTGAAACCGGCGTACAACACGCCGGGGATGCCGCTGTGCCGGTGGCGCTGGCTGCAAATGATGACTTGCGACAGACGGAGATGTTGATGCCCACGATAGGATCGGACGCTTTGCTTGGTTTGCACCTCAAGCGATTCGGTAATGGCTATGCGCTTTATATAGAAGAAGACACCAAAGAGCCCATACGCCTTACCTATAAGACAAGCGGCCTCTATACACCGGCTACCTTCATTATGGTTGCACCCGGTGTAAAAGCCCATGTTATAGAGCAACACTGCGGCACCGGGGCCTGCACCATGTTTGCAACGCGCAATATACAAGTGGCAGAGGGGGCAGAGCTGATGGTTGAGCTGAGCGCCGATGTGGATGCAGGCTCTTACATGGTTATCACCAACATTCAAAACATGGGCGGTAAGGTCAAGCACTTAACCGAGTTGCGTGGGGAGTGGGTGCGTGAAGAGACTATTGCAGAAATCTATACGCCGGATGCAGATATTCAATTATACTCTGCCAACAGACTTACCGGTAATCAGGTTTTGGACCAGCACTCCCGCCAAATTCACCATGTTGGGGGTAGCTCCAGTAATCTGCTTTATAAAAATGTGGTGGGTGACAACGCTACCGCCATTTTTGCAGGTAATATCTACGTAGCACCCGCGGCTCACCATACAGATGCCTACCAGAGCAATCGCAACATGCTGCTGAGTGAAAAAGCCACCATTCATTCCCTGCCCGGGTTGGAGATTTTGGCGGACAAAGTGCGGTGCTCTCACGGCAGTGCCAGTGCCCCCATGGATGATGAGCAACTCTTTTATCTGTGCGCGCGTGGTATACCCAAGCATGAGGCGCAATTGCTGGTAGCTGACGGATTCTTAGCGGATGCTACGGATAAATTCCGTGGCAATGCTCAATCAACTTGACAAGCCAAGCTTATAAGATACAATAGAGAAACTGAATGAGAACAGCAGCACTGATGATATTTCTGCTTTCTGCCAACATGCCCATAGCGGCGTGGGATGGTGGGGCTGTGCCCGCTGCTGATTCTCATGATGCCGATAAATTATGCCGAGAGCTCATCGCCAATGCCAAAGAGATAGATGCGTTGTTACAACGTGTCAAAGATAAGCAAAGCGCGGATAAAGCCGCTGCTGAATTGAAGCAGCTCTTGCAGGCTATGCGGGTGTTACTCGCCGGGTTAGAGAAGCTGCCGTTTGATGAAGCAACCACCAACATCATCACTGAGCAAATGGCTACGCTTACGCATATTACCCAGGCGTACATGCCCCGTATTCAGGAGCTTATAGAACTCAACGCCTACGGCTCACAGGCTTTGTTGGATAATTTACACAAACATAACGCAGATAATGACTACTACGAGGCGGAAACAGAAGATGTTGCCGCACCCTATACTCAAATATACAGCGGTATGGAAACAGCCTTGAGCAGCGCGCTGTATGCACTGCGCAAAGCTACAGATGCCGCAACGGCCAAAGATGCCTCTCAAATAGTAAGCGAGGCGTTGTCCGAACACCGCCGCTTGCAACAAGAATTATCTACCCTGCAAAGTCTGGAGGCTCAACCGCAAGCCCATATCCCGCAGCAAGAGGCGATAGCAGAGCTTAAAGAAAAACTGGAGCAAGAGATTCTCCGTCTGCAAGAGCAATCGTTCTACGGCGAGCCGGACTTACCCATCCTGTTGCCGGAATATCTTAAACTCATCCATTAATGCGCCATGTACCGCACGGATTACCATACACATACGCCCCTTTGCCGCCATGCTCAAGGCACCCCGGGCGAATTTGTTAACCAAGCTTTGCAGTTGGGGCTTTGTCAATATGGTATTGCGGACCATGCGCCGATGCCGCCACAACAAGAACCGTATGATGAATGGAGAATGTTCTCTGCGGAGTTGCCCTTGTACGCGGAGTGGATAAATGCCGCCAAAGATAAGGCAAAAGGCACAGGGCTTCAGGTGCTCAGTGGTTTGGAGTGCGATTGGCTGCCCGGCATTGAACCGTGGATTACGGAGCTGCGTACCAAGTGTCCGTGGGATTACCTCATCGGTTCCGTTCACTATTTGCCCGGCAATGGTTCTGTTGATGACTCTTTATATGCAGATAAATGCCTTACCAACAGCATTGAGGAAGATTGGCTTTTGTACTGGCGTTCTATAGAATCCATGGTGCGTAGTGGGCTTTTTGACATTGTGGGGCATATCGATTTAGTCAAAATCTGGGGGCGCATTCCGCAAGGGGATTTAATGCGCTATTACGAGCCTGTGTTGCAAGCGTTGCAAGATAACAATATGGCCGTAGAAATCAACACCGCAGGTTGGCATAAGCACTGCCGGGAGCAATACCCCGCCATCCCCCTGTTGCGTGAACTTTTGCAACGGCGTATCCCCATAGTCATTGATTCGGATGCCCACCGGCCGCAACACCTCTCCCGTGGTTGGGATGATGCCGTTACACTGCTGCAACAACTTACTTGTAATCAACTCAAACAGTTCAAGCACCCCACCCGAAACGGAGCCACCTATCTTTACGCGTATGGATCTCTTTGAATTTGCAGCCGCTCAACAGCCATCCCCCCGCGAGCGTTATGATGAATTGTGCCGTATTATTCGCTACAATAATCAATTGTATTACGCCAAAGCTGCTCCCGAAATTACGGATGCTGAGTACGACTCCCTGTACCGTGAGCTTGAAGAAATTGAAGCATCTCACCCGGAGTATGTTACCCCCGATTCCCCTACGCAGAAAGTCGGCAATGACCTTACAGAGGGCTTCCGCAAGGTAACACACCCTCGCCCCATGCAAAGCATTGATGATATTTTTGAGCATAAGCCGGAGCAAGGTGAAACGGATGCTGAATTAATAGAATTTTATACCAGATTGAGCCGCAGCTTGGGGCAGGAATCCCCCCGCGTGGTGATTGAACCCAAAATAGACGGTTGTGCCGTTACGTTAATGTACCGCAATGGCAAGTTGGAGTATGCCGCCACGCGCGGCGATGGCCGCACGGGTGATGATATTACCCAAAACATACTCACCATTAAATCGATTCCCTCTATTTTGCCGGAGGGAGCCCCGGCGGTTTTGGAGGTTCGAGGGGAGGTTTACATGCCGTTTGAAGAGTTCAACAAGCTCAATGAGCAACGGGATGCCGCCGGCTTGCCGGCTTTGGCTAATCCTCGCAATGCAACGGCAGGCACCATTAAATTGTTGGATACTCAGGAGGTAGCAGCACGGCCCTTGGCCTTTTTAGCCCACGGTATCGGCTTGACGGAGGGTGTTGAGTTCCGCTCTCAAGATGATTATGAGGCCCTGCTCTCCCGCATGGGTTTACCCTATAATCAGCCCATTATCAGAGCAGCCGGCTTGGCAGAGCTCCGCCGAGCCGTGCAGGATATCAACACCTTGCGCCATAACTTGGGGTACGGTACGGATGGCGCCGTCATTAAACTGGATGATTACGCCGCCAGAGAATCTCTGGGCTCTACAGCCAGAGCCCCCCGCTGGGCTGCTGCCTTTAAATATCTGCCGGAACAAAAGGAAACCCTCCTCAGAGAGATTACGATTCAAGTCGGCCGCACCGGAGTTTTAACACCTGTGGCGGAGTTAGCCCCCGTACACCTCTCCGGTACCACGGTTTCCCGTGCCACTTTGCATAATCAGGATGAAATTACCCGCAAAGATATCCGAATCGGCGATACGGTGTTGGTGGAAAAATCCGGAGAAATCATCCCTGCCATTGTGAGGGTCAATAAAGAGAAACGCCCGGCGGATGCCTTACCCTATCACTTGTATGAGGCGGTGCATGGCGTATGCCCGGCCTGTGGGGCAGAGATTTCTCAGGAAGAGGGGCAAGTTGCCTGGCGCTGCACAAACTTTACCTGCTCTGCCCAAACGGCCATGCGTACCACTTATTTCTGCAAACGAGAGGCACTGGATGTAGAGAACTTAGGCGGTACGGTTGCAGAAGCTTTGGTGCGAAGCGGTATGATAACCACACCATTGGACCTCTTTAAGCTGAATATTGAAACATTGGGTGCGTTGAATTTGGGTACGGAAGCAGAACCCCGCCGATTCGGTGAAAAGAATGCCGCAAAAGCATTGGAGGCTCTCGATAAAGCGAAGACTCTCCCCTTAGAGCGTTGGCTTACGGCGTTCGGAATCCCCGGTATCGGCACAACAACCGCACGTTTGGTATGCACGTATCACAGGGATATGTCAGAGCTGGCGGACTCTGCCTTTCTGGCGGCACTTCTAAAGGCGGAAACCCTGATAGAACAACACAATGCCCTTAATCCTAAAGCCAGAACCAATAAAGGAGCGGATGCCGAAGGCCTGCTGCAACAACAAAAAGAACTTAAAGATGCCATATCGGCAAGTGTATCCGAGTTTGAGCAACGGGGGTATCTGAAATTAGAGCAAGACGGCGCCTATAAACTCAAACTCAGTAATCCCATTGGCTCCGTTTCTACTCACAACTTAGTAGATTGGTTTAAATCCGCCACCGGGCAGGCAGTGGTATCAACCTTGCAAGAGCTTGCCATTCATCCGATTTCGCCGCGTTTTGCAGAAAATCTTTCCACACAAGGCGGTGCCCTTGCCGGGTTAACCTTTGTGCTCACCGGGGCTCTCAGCCGACCTCGCCCGGAGTTCGAGAGAATGATTGCAGATGCCGGGGGTAAAGCAACGGGATCCGTCACGAAAAAGACAAATTATCTTGTGGCAGGAGAAGGCGGCGGCGGCAAGAGAGACAAAGCCGTTAAACTGGGGGTGCCCATTATAAATGAAGATGCTTTGCTCAAAATGCTGAAAGGAGACGCTGATGAATAATAAAGCCCTCATATACGGGACGATTGCTATTGATACGCTGATAACCCCTGCGGGTAGAGCAAATTCCGTGCTGGGAGGCAGTGGCATCTATGCAGCACTGGCTGCACGTTTGCTGACAGACGATATGGCTTTAGTAGGTGTTGTCGGTACGGATTTTCCCACAGAATACAGTCTGGCCATGCAAGCGCGTGGGGTGGATATGCAACATGTTGCACAGGTAGCGGGGCAAACTTTTGCGTGGACGGGCAAGTATGAGGATGATATGAATAACCGCACCACCGTTAGCACCATTGAGGGTGTGCAAGAGCGTTGGGAAATGCTGCTTCCCGATGAGCTGAAGGATTGCGCCATAGCCGTTGCCACCAATGTTACCCCGCCCCTGCAATACCGTATGCTCGAGCAATGCAGCAACGCCTGCTTTACTATGGCGGATTTTATGAAGTCTTGGATTATCCGCGAGCGCGAGTATACTCATAAACTGCTCTCTAAAGTAGATTTAGCGTTGATGAATGATGAGGAGGCCCGCGAGTTCTCCGGCTCAGCTGACTGCATTGAAGCCGGTTACAAATTGCTGGAGGCCGGCCCCCGCTATGCCATTGTAAAACACGGCAGTGCCGGTTCTACACTTTTTCACCGTGCCGAGGATGGCGAGGTGCGCCTTTTCCGCTGCCCCGCTTGGCCGTTGATGCACCCTGCAGACCCCACCGGTGCCGGCGATTCTTACATGGGCGCACTGGCCGGGTATCTTACCCATTGCATCAATGGCGGCAACCCAAGCTGGGAAGACATGAAAACCGGTGTAGCCGTAGCCACGGTTGTTGCTGCCGCCACGTGTGAGAAGTTCGGCACCGTATCCTTATTTGCACTGAAACGGCAGGAGCTTGCGCAGCGTATCGCTCAGTTCCGCGCCATGACGGCTTGGCAGTAAGGCAATTACTTATCCTGCCCCGGCAGGGCGATGGAGAAACGCTCTTTTTCTTGGTAGTATTTCATATTGCGGCGTTCCTTTTCCACTGCTCTCAGTGTTGCAATTTCTTCCTTTCGGCGCATAATTTGAGCCCTGCGACGGCCGTTAAGCCACACCATGCTCATAAAGAAAGCAACGGAAAGCACAAATAAAATAGCAGCACTGCCGATAAGCCCCGTACCGACATGAATAGGGATGGATACCAGGGTCAGGAAAATACCAATGCTTCCCATCAAGACAAAGCTGGGTACGTGGTAATCTGCACCGTAATAAACCATGCTGAACAAGTAAGCAAGAATCAACGGCATGAGCAGTAGCGTGTGAACATCCCTTACCAACAATAAGCCTAAGGGTAAGGTCATGATAGAAATAGACCAATAGAGCAAGAACGAGTTGCTGATATTGGGGTGATTGCAAACTGCTGCAAAATGTCGTTGTAAAGGCAAAATGGGCAACATGGCCACAATCCATACACCTAAGATGGAAAGCCACTCGTTGAGGCTTGCGGATTCATCAATATCCATCGGCACCAGATATTGGGGGTACACCAGCATGGTAATCAGCATCAGCAAGAAAACAAACTGTGCAATAGGTCCAATAAGCGAGTATGCCCTGTAGCCCTTGCGTGTCGTTAAAGCACACCAAGAACCAATATGGCTCCACACCATGGTCATGGACACCGCTGCAGCCCATGTCAGCGCCCATTCCCCGTATGTGTTTGCCGTGGCCATACCGTAGCCCATTAAGGCATATTGTATAGCAGCTCCGGCTCCCAATGAGCATACAGCCATTTTCCAAGGCTTAATGAGCGGTATCAGCATGAGCCCGAAGGCGAATATACTACTCAATATCCATATGGGCAGCGCTTGTATACAGAATTGGTAAATCAACAACGCATCCAACCAGGAAATGGTGGCTAGTAAGGATGCTGCCTCGGGTGCTTTATGTCCTTTATGAAACCCTATGATATAAACCACCCACAAAAAGGCGGGTATGCACACCAGAGTACATACTCGTACAATCATGGGGATTTCTTGCCAAAAACGTACCATCAATAAGCCCACCGTTACCAAGAACAGTACCAAGGACATGAACCCCAGCACCCACGATAATACCGGTGGTATGTAGATACCCTTTAATGATGCTTCGTCTACCTCTTCCATCGGCTCCGATTCCTGCTCGGGTTTCGGTTCGTTCTCTTGAGGGGGAGGCAACTGCTTCACCGGCTCGTCTTTTTCTGCTGCTTGGGGGGCATCTTTTTCAGGTGTAGGCAATGGCGGTATATCCGCATGCTCGTAATCCAGCGCAGCAAATTTCAAGTCACTCGCACGACGCATCGGGCGGGTTTCTATATTATCTGCCTCATTGGGCGAAACGATATCGGGCGTTATCGCCGTTTCCGACTCATTTGGCTCAGACATGGTGCTTTATCTTCTCTTGCGGCGCGTTGTCTTCTTCTTGGCCTTAGCCTTGGATTTTGAAGTGGATTTGCGTTTCACCACCTTCTTTTTAGAAGAACGCGTTGATTTTTTACGTGTGACTTTCTTTTTTGAGGATGCCGCCTTCATGTGTTTGGCATCCTGATAAACCGGTGTTTTAGAGGTTTTTACAGCCTCAAAAAAAGCTTTTCTCTGGTCTTGTAAGGAGTAATTAGAGTCGTGCTGGTCTGCAAAATAACCTCGGTATGCCGGGTCCACTTGGTTAATGTGAACCACGGCATCGGAGTGGTCTTTTACACCTACGTTGCCGGAGCCGTAGTACGGTTGCTGACATGCCGCACCCAGCAATGCCACAAGGGAAATAATAATGACAGATACAATTTGTTGCGCAGACGTTTTCATGGGCACACGGCATTAAAAACCTTAAACGGCAAGCTGATAAGATAGTTAAGAAGGCTCCCGACCATGCTGCAGGAGGTCAGCATGCTCGTGCAACAAAACAAAAGAAAGAACCGAAACAGGATGCTGATTCGGGAGGCGAAAACGGACGGTGCTTTAGGTTCGTTCATTGTATAACAGGGAACTTTGGCTGATTACTTGAGAGATTATTATACACGAGCCTCAAAGTGTCAAGCTTCTATGTTGTCTGCATTTCATTTTTGAAAGCAGTGAAAAAATGCGGAGCATAAAAATGCCGGTAAAAATACAATTTTCCTTGTCTTTATGGGTAATTCATGGTAGAACAGCTGCGTAGACCATGGAAATATATTACATCATTTTCGGCCTTATTGCAGTACTCTCCGTGTTCGGGCTTATTGTCGGTGTCAGTAACGATGCCTGCAATTTCCTGAATTCCTCCATCGGCTCCGGGTCGGGTACCTATAATCAAGCTGTGGCCGTGGCGGCTGTGGGTGTTATTTTAGGTGCATGTTTCTCCAGCGGCATGATGGCCGTAGCCAGAAACGGTGTTATTGAGCCTGATATGTTCAATTTTCACCAGGTTATGTTGTTGTATCTTGCTGTGATGGTGGCCAATATCATATTGCTTGATACCTTTAACACGCTGGGTTTACCCACATCCACCACGGTAGCATTGGTGTTCTCCTTATTGGGTGCCGGTATAGGTATGGCAATTTTCAGCAGTGGGCATTTCCTTACCTGCCCCCTGCTTGACTATATTAACGAGGAGAAGTGCCTTACCATGATATTGGCCATTTTTGCCTCTGTGGCCATAGCATTTGTGGTGGGCACAATCGTTATGTGGATTGCTCGCCTCATCTTCAGTTTCCGCTTCGGCAAGGCATACCGCTATATCGGCCCGTTGTGGTGTGCATTAGCCTTTACGGCTATCAGCTATTTCATTATCTTCAAAGGCCTTAAGGGTAGCGTTTTCAAAAGTGATATTGCAGCAATTACCGATCAATTCAGCATTTGGGGAATTGTTGCGGTTATGCTCCTGGTGTGGACCGTTTTTTCGGCTTTACTGCAATACATATTTAAAATCAATACTCTGCGTATAGCCGTGTTAGCCGGTACGGGGGCTCTTGCCTTGGCCTTTGCCGGTAACGATATGGTAAACTTCATCGGCGTGTTCATGGCCTCTAAGGATGCGCTCTTTACCCCCGGCATTACGGTTGATACCAACATGGGGCAAATCTTGGCCGGGGATGGTGCTGCCGCCAGTCTCTCTTACCTTTTAGCCTCCGGGGCTATTATGGTGGCTGCTCTTTTCCTGTCCAAAAAAGCACGTAAGGTTACGGAGACCGAGCTCAAACTCTCTTCCTCCAATACCGGCAAAGAGCGTTTCGGCTCCAGTAAGCCTGCTCGCATGTTGGTGCGCTATACCATTAATACCGCTCGCTTTATTGAACGTATTACACCCAAGAAAATTGCTGATTTTGTCAGCAAAAGATTCCTCCCCCTTACCCCGGAGGAAGAAACCGGCGCAAACTATGATATGATACGCGCCTCCGTCAATCTGACCTTGGCGGCTCTCCTCATCTCGGTGGGTACGGATTTAGGCTTACCGCTGTCCACCACTTATGTTATCTTTATGGTATCCATGGGTAGCTCCTTAGCAGATAAGGCTTGGGGCAGAGACAGTGCCGTGTACCGCATTACCGGTGTGCTTACCGTTATCGGCGGTTGGTTGATTACAGCCATTGCCGCTACACTGGCAGCCATGGCTGTGGCTCTCATCATGGGCTATGGCGGTTTGTGGGGTATCATCATCATGATGACCATTGCTGCATTCCTCCTCATCAAATCAACCTTCTTTACCAAGCTGCATAAGGAAAACTACACCATTGTGGATGTGAGCAAGGAATCCGGCATGCACGAGTTTGCTACCACCGCAGCCGGTAGGCTCGGCCGCATGATTGGTATTTATAAAGCCATGGTACCTGCGCTCCTTAAAGAGGACTTGGAGGCCCTGAGCCGCCTTAAGAAGAAGGCTCGCTCCATTAAGCGTGACATAGAAGTGGTGCGCGAAAACGAGGTATTGCCGGCCTTGGCCGGTATTCCCAAGGAGCTGGCAGACCGCGGGCAGCTCATCTTCCGTATTACAGAGATTTCTGCCAACACGGCAGAGCGTTTATTCACCATTGTTAAAGCCGCCTTCAATCATATTGATAACTTCCACGCCGGGCTTGAAGAGGCCCAAGGTAAAGATTTACTCTGGCTTACTGAAAAAATCAGTCAATTCTATCCCGGGTTGATAGATATGCTCAACGCCAAAGATTACTCCGGTGTTGAAACCAAGCTGGAGGGCCGTTATCAACTGGGGGACGACTTCGGCGAGTGCATTACCCGCCACCTCATGCATGGCGATGTAGATGAAAGCAGCATGCGTAACGGTATTCTTTACCTTACCCTGCTCAATGAAACCCGCGCCATGGTCAGCCATGCCTTCGCTCTTATTGAGCGTATTAAAGAGGTATACGAGGACTAAGCCCACCCCCTCTGCAAGTTAATACAAAAAGGCCACTGCTTATCACGGCAGTGGCTTTTTTTGAAAAAAAATTAAAGAGACTCCGGCTCAATTAAAGGCAGATAAAATACTCCGCACTTTGTTGCCCCCTACCCGTGTTTGCGATTACTCAAAAAACCGTCACCGATTGCTCGGTGACGGCTGAATTACATTTACCGATTACTCATCGGGAAACTTTTTCGGGGCATTACTTACGCCGACGGCGGGCGGCAAGAGCAGCCAGGGCCAGCAGACTCAACGTTGCTGTAGTCGGCTCGGGGATAACTTGGTTAACGGTCACATTACCACCGTTAACAGTACCGTTTACTACGGCTTGAATGCTTTCTTTGCCATCCGTGAATGTAATTTGGCTATTATCAAGCATCGTTGTATCCGTGCCATTCGTAAAGAGTTGATAGGAGAATCCGTTTGCAAGATCCGCCAAGGTATCGGACGATACGCTAATCACAATATCTACCCCCAACAGAGATACCTCTGCCCCCTGTTGCAGGGTAATGGCGGCGTTGTTTTCAAAAGTAATGGTGCCACCATTCAATGTGAGGCTGCCTGTGGTGCTGTTACCCTCTACCGTAATGTTACCATTATTCATTTCTATGGAGCCAACACTGCTATCCGCCCCCAAAGTGACACTGCCGCCGTTTTCAACGAGAATCCCCAACTCTGTGGTGCCGAAGTTTTGGTACTCACCCGGCCCGGATACGATGATGGTTTGCAGCATGGCATCGGAGTCGGCCAAGGCCTCTACCGTGCCGGTATTATTAAATACTCCGTCGGAGACCTCTAATGCCCCCACTTTTACCGTACCTGCATTGTCAACAGTACCCTGCGTTTTCATGCTGTTAACAGAAAGCTCCGCCCCGCTCTTTACCGTAAATTCGGCAGCGGTTGTGCTTTGCTGTACTCGGTTAGCTTTTATCGAGGCATTGCTTTCAAGCACAACACTACCGCCTTTGTCGCTTTGCTCGATATTGTATGTGGTGTTGGAGGAATCAAAACTTGCTAACTGATAGCCGGTCGGCAACTCTCCGACAAGCTCTGTATCATGCCCACCGCCTATAACAATATCTCCACCTCCGGATTGGTTAAAATTAATGTTGCGTGCACCATTGTCACTGCTTGAAATAGTACCATAGGCCAATTGAATTAACCCCTCGCCGCTTTGATTGAAATTTACGGAATGACTTTCCGTTGCATAGCTCTGTATCTCTATCTTGCCAATTACCAGTTTTGCGGTGTCTGATTCTTGCGTAATGCTGGTAGTAGTTTTACTCCCCTGCGTAATGTAAAGCGTATCACGGAATATCAAATCACCGGCATTTGCAGTTTGCGTAATGGTAGCAGTAGGTAACGTAGCCACATTGCCATATACAGTCATATTACCACCGGTCTGCACAAGGCTGAAGCTTCCGTTTGTTGTTCCAAAAGCATGTTGACGCACACCACCTTCAGTTTTAGCATAAGAGGCATCCGCATTGCCTATACACAAATCACCCCCCGCCAATACAATACTGCTTTTAATATGGGTTTGATTATTATTTGTATCGGAACCTAACGTACCGCTCCCCAGCGTAGCACAACCGGGTGTATTCATGATATTAACTTTACCCCCTGTTACATTGAGCACGCTTACAGACAATTTGGTAACATCCACAAGCCCCCCGCTAACGGTCAGAGAATTGGCCTCCAACCCCATGTATTTTCCGTAATCTTTTATATATGGATTTGTCCACTTACGCCCGTGACCACCTAAAATGAGCTGTCCTTCACCTTGCACGGTGACATCTCCCGTAACATTAAGATGATTCGTTACCGTGGTCATTCCGTTGGGCTGAATCATTTCACCGGCTGAATCAAAGGCTCCAACTTTTTCCACAGTGCCGGCAGAACCTTCCGTGCTGCCTACGGTCAAATTACCCAGCCAAGTGTAATTGGTATAGTCTGTTTCATTTGTACACGTACCCAGGTTAAAATACTTTTCACCCGTTTGAGATGTTTCAATGGAATCCGCGGTCAAGGTTGCCTGCGTCACGGCAGCCATAGCCTCGGACGAAAAGGCCGCTAATACGGCAGCGAAAAGTGCTTTGTGTAAATGTAATTTCATAATCTCTTAATATATAGTTGTTTAGTTGTCAACAGTCGTTTTCTTGGTAACTGTAACGGCCACAATATAGCTCATTTTGAATGAGCTTAACTGTTTAATATCTGTTATTCAAAGGGTTAAATATGGAGATTATATGCGAAAAATTAGCATTTCCTATAACAACAGTATAATATAAAACTTTGATTTTTAGTAATTTTTGAAAATTTAGGCTGTACATCTCATTCAAAATGAGATATACACCTTACGCGAGGGAACTTGCAGTAATATGACAAATAGAAAGCACGAAATGTGAAATGCAAAATACGAAGTAAGCAAAGCCACTGCGACGGGACAAAATAGCATAGGCAGGTGGTCAAGCGTGCACGCCCTGCTGACCGAAAAAATAATATAGAGCCCGACGAGCAACGCGAGGAGGTCGACACAATCTACCCGAGGGGTGTAAACCCCGAGCCACACACCGCTCCGGGCTCATGCCCTACGCTATGCCCACCTGTCGGCCTCGTCGCTACGCTCCTCGGGCTCGCGTTTGTTTTGGGCCATGAGCAGGGGCTTACGCCCCTGCCTATGTTATTTCGCCCCACAAGGGGGCTTGTGAAGTACAATTGAGAATCGCGAGAAACCCTTCAAAGCATTTTTGGGGGGACTGCGAGGCGTTTAATTAAGCCCCGTTCAAGGGTAGATACTTCAAAAAAACATGAAGCAAGGGGTGGGGAGCCCCATTATTTGTAGGTCTCCAAATGTTTATAATACTCAAGGTGACGCCACTGCTTATCACGGCAGTGGCTTTTTAGCTTAATAATTGCCTGACTTCAGGAGCTCTCTGATGCGCAAGTAATCAGCCTCCAGCTCCTCATGGCTCATGTTGAGGCGTTTTCTGACCTCGTTGTAAACGGGGGACTCCACCGCCTCGTCATCATGTTCATCTTCCTCGATGTCGAGCTCTGCGCCATACATCAGCAGCAAATCTACAGCAGCTTGGAAATGCAGAGCTTTTTTGCAGGCAACTTTATCTGCATCATTCCATTCTTCATGAAAACGATAATCGTCAAAAATAATCTCGATAGGGGTAGAGAACCCCTTCATATCGTCCCGCGGGAGATCATCCTCCTCGTACCCTTCTTGATTGTATTCCCCGTCGTCCTCCTCATCATCGTATCCCATAATAAGGTTGGGGTCTGCCCCGGCCTGCAACAAATACTCCAAATTGTCAAGATTAATAGCTTTGTCCATAATGTGCCAGGAGCAAACAATCTGAAGAGGCAATAAATCATTGATAGGCTCATTCAGCTTGATATCCCCCTGCTCTACAAGTCGCTTCAAGGTGGATAATCCTCCTTGAGCTACTATAATGCTCTGATGCAGTAAATCCTTTCGCTCTTGAGTCAATTCTAATCCCTGAGCATAAAACCAGTCCAAGAGCTCACTCATGTCCTGATTCTCTGCCATCAGAGCAACCGCAACTGCATGCTCAATCAATTCGGCATCTTTTGCGGGATCCCACCCTTTATCTTTCAGCCAATTAAGCAAGGCCACACGATCGCATAAGAGGGATGTCGGGCAAATAAGCCCCTTAGCAAAGATAACCTCCTGCACCAGCCCGGATTCAAGATCGAGAGCCTCAATGTAGTATCTGGCATGGGGGTCCTCCCCTAGTCCAACAAAAAACTTAACAGCTTCGTGACAGTCAACCACAGCAGCCCATCGAGCCAAGGTATCCCCCTTGAACGAGGGGGCAACTTTTCCGGTAGCAATGGCGAGATGTAACGCAGCTCTGAATGCCGAGTATCTCTCCAACTCTTTTTCTGTTGGTGGCAGGGAGGAAGGCTCTGAAAGTGTTTGCTCTATGCTTTTTACAAAGCTGTGGATCATTGTTTTATCAGCCTCTGACCAAGATTCATGAAAGTCCGGCAGGGGTAAAAGCGGTTGCGGTTGTGTTTGCTCTGCAGCACAAGTAAAGGTGCACAGAGAAGCTAAAATAAGAGGTAGTTTCATGGCTGTTTAATCTTCGTGTTGTAAAGCGTTTAAAAGTTTTTGGGAACCAAAACACGGTGGGTTCACCTCATCCAGCAGGTAATGCATAATGCGGTCGCAAATATGGGCCTGCACCTCAAAACGAGGGGAAACGTTGAATAAATCTTTTTCATACACGCGGGAGAGAGCGGCCTCTTGCATCACCAGGCGCATCTGCTCATGCAGGCGTTCAATTTGAATCGCTGCGGCATCCGCAGAATCTTTATCATACACCAAACTGATGACACCCACCCATTGTTGCAACAAGGGGATTAATTTGCGGGTAGTGGTTGCCAAAGCGGGCATCACATCCGGGTCCGCCGCCATATCCATGTTTTCCAGCACGTCACATACATCCTGCAAGCCCTCCACCAAACGGCGGGAGTTGTAGTACTCGGGATTCCGCAATGCTAAATCGGCCCATGCGTTGAGCAACTTGCCGATTCTGGGGCGAGTCTCCACCAAATACACCATGCGCAGGCGGTGCCTGGCCATTTCATCCTGTGGTTCTTCCACCTCTGCCACGGCTTGAGACCACGTGTACATAAAGGGCTTAAAGCTTTCCAAGATATTGGCTGCAATTTCAGCATCCTCCGGGCTTTTAATCAATTCCAAAGCTTGGGTTATTTGATCAAACATGTTCCACATTTCGTGCAGCAAGCCCATGTGTTGCGCAATCTCCGGCAAATCACCGGCGGGGGGCTGCACAATAAACGGAGCCATTACTTTGCTGAGTTTAACGGAGCCGAAACACCCCGTTGCCTCCAGCAGATTACGGTCAAAATCATCTATCACCAGCTTTTCCCTCGGGGTGGCGTTGATGAGAGTTTCTACCCTCGGCGCGATAGCCTCTGCACTCTCATAGTCTGCTACATACATCAATAACGGAGACAGAGATACGAACTCCGTGTCCTGCTCCGTTGTTGCCATAGCAACCGGAGCCGTTAAGCCGAGGATAATATGCCCGAACATGTTTTTCATGGTGATATATGCTACCGCTTGTCGGTATGCTGAGATTATGCCTGAAAGCGTTCATTTGTCAAGCCAAGGTTATGTTTGTTGGAAAATTTAGATATTTTTAGCGTCCTACTAAGCATTTTGCCTTGAAAAACACGTTGCAACTCGTTAAAATAGCCCCGCCTGAGTGCATACTCACGGTTAAAACATTTTCCAAACATAAACATAGAATCAACATTATGGCTAAACTGACTGTACGCGACCTCGACGTTGCCGGTAAGGAAGTCCTCATGCGCGTGGACTTCAATGTTCCCATGAAGGATGGCGTAATCACCAACGATGCCCGTATCGTTGCTGCCCTGCCCACCATCAAGTACCTGCTTGAGAATGGTGCCCGCCTTGTCCTTTGCTCTCACCTGGGTCGCCCCGAGGGTACGGGCTATCAGGCAGAGTTCTCTCTGAAAGCCGCTGCCGAGTGTTTGTCCGGTCACTTGGGCAAGCCCGTGGTATTCGTTCCCGAGACCATCGGTGAAGCTGCTACAGCTGCTCGCGCTGCCTTGCAGGATGGCGATGTCATGCTGCTGGACAATGTTCGCTTTGACAAGAAGGAGAAGAAGAACGACCCCGAGTTTGCCAAGGCTCTGCTCGGCAATGCTAAGCTGTATGTGAACGATGCTTTCGGTTCCGCTCACCGCGCTCACGCCTCCACCGAGGGTGTAACTCACTATGCTGAGAAGAGTGCCATGGGCTTCCTCATCGAGCACGAGCTGGAGTACCTTGAGGGCAAGCTTGAGACCCCCGCCCAGCCCTTCGTTGTTATCATGGGTGGTGCTAAGGTTTCCGACAAGATTCAGGTGCTCTCCAAGCTCATGGAGAAGAGCCAGACCTTCATCATTGGCGGTGCTATGGCCAACACCTTCCTGGCTGCTCAGGGCAAGAACGTAGGTAACTCCAAGATTGAGGCCGACAAGCTCGACCTTGCCAACGAGATTCTTGCAGACGCTGCTGCCAAAGGCGTTAAGTTCGTGCTGCCTGCCGACACCCGCTACTCCTTCAAGTTTGAGGAGGGTGCTGAGACCTTCTGCACCGCACCTTGGGCAGAGGGCGCAGAGATTCCCGAGGGTGGCATGGGCATCGACATCGGCGACAAAGCTATCGAGGAGTTCTGCAACATCATCCGCGGTGCCAAGACCGTGCTGTGGAATGGTCCGCTGGGTGTGTTTGAGCTTGACTCCTTCGCCAAGGGCACCAAGGCTATTGCAGAGTGCTTGGCAGAGTCCGACTGCATCTCCATTGTGGGTGGCGGTGACTCTGTAACGGCTGCCAAGAAGTTCAAGGTAGCAGACAAGCTTTCCTTCTGCTCCACCGGTGGTGGTGCATCTCTGGAGCTGCTTGAGGGCAAAGTTCTGCCCGGCATCGGCTCCCTGAGCGAGAAGTAATCTCAAAACTATAACATTCAAAATTCGGCGGGTTCATCATGAGCCCGCCTTTTTTTTTATTGACAGATCATAACGCTTAGGGCATATTAATACGGTAATGAAACTGCTCCCCGTTTTTACAGCCTTTACTTTAGTGAGTCAACTTGTCCTTGCCGACACAGGTGAAACTTGCAGCATGCCCACAGAACT
>SUVJ01000016.1 GCA_015062045.1 Akkermansiaceae bacterium | reverse complement strand
AAGGTAGCGGGGATGTACCCGGTAGTCACTATCTGCGGGCCACGTCAATCCGGCAAGACAACGCTGGCAAGGCACTTATTCCCGACCTATGACTATGTAAGCATGGAAGACCCCGGGCGACGCCTGCAATTTGAAAATGATCCCCGCGGATTTCTTGCGTTGCACCCTGCACCGTGTATTATAGATGAGGTACAAAATACACCGAGCTTGCTCAGTTATCTGCAAGGCATAGTGGATGAGCAAAACACACCCGGCATGTACATATTGACGGGAAGCCGCCAGATGGAATTGCAGGAGAGCATTACGCAGAGTCTTGCCGGGCGCTCTGCCATGGTAGATTTGCTGCCGTTATCATGCGCAGAACTAACGGCAGCCGACATACGGCACACCAGGGATGAGGCTCTGTATTACGGAGGCTTACCCCGCTTGTATACAGAGGGAATCCCCCCGGAGATTGCGTACTCAAACTACATGCGTACCTATGTAGAGCGAGATGTTAGGCAGCTGATTAACATCAAAAATCTTTCAGCATTTGAAACGTTCATCCGCCTGCTTGCCGCTAGGGTAGGACAAATCATCAATTATTCCTCCCTTGCAAGCGATGTGGGAGTCAGTGCCCCTACAATCAAAGAATGGGTATCTATGCTGGAGGCATCTTACCTTATCTTTACCGTACATCCCTACTATAACAACTTTGGCAAACGGCTTACCAAATCCCCCAAAATTTTCTTTACAGAAACGGGATTAGTAACCGCGCTGCTCGATATTAACTCACCGTCTCAGGTTGCCAGAGATCCACTTATTGGCAGTATTTATGAAAACCTTATCGTATCAGAGTTTCTCAAAACACGCCTGAATGCCGGATTGCGTCCTAATTTATACTTCTATCGAGATGCCCACGGCTTTGAAATCGACCTGATACTCGATATCAAACGGCGACCCCTGCCGATAGAAATCAAATCTGCCATGACATACACGCCTGCACTTACCAAAAACTTGCAGCAGTTTTATCAAAACGCCGCCACACAAGCGTTAACTCCGACTCTGGTATACAGCGGTGAGAATTTAGGAGTTTTTCAAGGCGTGAAGGTAATCAATATAAACTCTGTACCGGAGGTTGCATTAAGTGAATTATAAGCAACCTCGGAAAATCTAAAGCGCGGCTTTAGATTTTCCGACTCTTTTATTTTCTGTGCATTGCGCATGAGTTTTACCCCGTTTACGCTATGTAATTGAAAAAATACGCGTGGGAACAATTAGACAAACACCCATTTATTGAGCAAGCTGCAAGTCGCAGGCGAGCGGTATTTTTTTAGCCCCCCGGGTGAACGGGGCTTTATTGAAATGATAGCGGCTACGCCGCAAGGAAATACAACTTATAGCCCGCAGGAGCGGGCATGGGGCTTCGGGCTCGCCTGCGGCTCGCTTTCTACGCCCTCACGGGGTGAGATTCGCACCACTGTGCGAGTGATATTACCCCCTTACGGGGTAGTGATATTGAAGGGATGTCCGTCTCCCTTCAGTACTTAGCTGTGACATTCAAGGAAGAAAAGCAAAGTTTAAGCTTGACGTAGTGGGGGAATCTGTGTAGACTTGACGCGCAATGGACACAAATATCATGCCGACACATTCACACACCATCTCCGTACTGGTAGAAAACAAGTTTGGCGTGCTTTCTCGCGTGGCCGGGTTGTTCTCCGGTCGCGGTTACAATATCCATTCTCTCAATGTGGCTCCGTGTGAGGACACCCGATTCTCCCGCATGACCATTGACGTGAACGAGGCAAGCGAGAAGCTCGACCAAGTCATCAAGCAACTCAGCAAGCTCGTAAACGTGGTAGAGGTTATCGACTACCGGGACGAGCCCACCATTTACCGAGAGGTTGTGCTGATGCGCGTACGCTTCGGCGAGAAAAAGCAGGAGATACTGGAGCTCTGCAACATCTTTGGTGCCAAAATTTTGGATGCCACCCGAGAGCTGCTCACCATCGAGATATGCGGCGGTGTTTTCCGCCTCAACCGCTTCCTCAGCCTCATGCAGGATTACGATGTGACGATGCTCACGCGCTCCGGCAAGATTGCCGTGGCAAAACCCGAGGCATAAGACTCCCCGTTACCAACTTTTAACCAAGCCCGATGCCGCTCGCATCGGGCTTTTTTGTGTCGGCATGTGAAAAATCAAGACATTATGCGTGACGAACGGCAGAAAATGTGGTAGAATGCCCTGCGTAACGCAGACAACGGAAATGATAACGACAGATTTCTTAGTCATCGGCAGCGGTGTGGCAGGGCTGAGTTTTGCCCTGCGTGCAGCAAAACACGGCAAGGTAATCGTACTGTGCAAGAGCGACCCGCTCGTCTCCAGCTCGGCCAAGGCGCAGGGCGGTATTGCCGCCGTGATGGATAAAAATGATACTTTTGAGGAGCACGTAGCCGACACGTTGGATGCCGGCGCGGGCCTGTGTGATGAAGCCGCCGTGCGCACCATTGTAACCGAAGCCCCGGAGGCCATACGCGAATTGCTCAGCTGGGGGGTAGACTTTGACCAGCAAAAGGACGGCGAGTTTGAGCTGGGCAGAGAGGGAGGCCACGGCAAACGCCGAATTTTACACTCCAAAGATACCACAGGGCTTGAGATTTCCTCAAAATTGTTAGAATGTGCGCAACGCCACCCCAATATCGAGATACTGGATCACCGCATTGCCATAGACCTCATCACCACAGCCAAGTTGGGCTGCGTGACAGAGGACCGCGTGCTGGGAGCCTATGTGCTCACCCCCGCCACGGGAGAGGTTGACATTTTCCGCAGCGACCGCATTATGCTGGCCACCGGCGGTACCGGGCGCGTGTACATGTACACCACCAACCCGCAAACCGCCACGGGAGATGGCGTGGCCATGGCCTGGCGAGCGGGGGCCAATATCTCCAACATGGAGTTTGTGCAATTTCACCCCACCACCTTCTATAATCCCAAGAGCTCAGACCGAGAGGGGCTTACCTTCCTCATCTCAGAGGCTGTGCGCGGCGAGGGCGGTATTTTGAGAGGGCCGAGCGGCAAAGAGTTCATGCAAAAGTATGATGAGCGCAAGAGCTTAGCCCCCCGAGACATTGTGGCACGCGCCATCAACAGAGAGATTCTGCGCACGGGGCACCCCTGCATGTATTTGGATATGACCCACAAGCCCAAGGGGTTCATGGCAGAGCGTTTCCCCTACATTTACGAAACCTGCAAGAGCTACGGCATAGATGCAGAGGTGGACATGATACCCGTGGTGCCCTCTGCCCACTACCAGTGTGGCGGTATTCAAACCAACACCAACGGGCAAACAAGCTTGCGAGGTCTGTTTGCTGCGGGTGAGTGCGCCTGCACAGGGTTGCACGGAGCTAACAGATTGGCCAGTAACTCCTTGCTTGAGTGTGTAGTATGCTCCAAGCGTGCATTGGAGACCATGCTCACCCGCCTGCCCCTGGCTCACAAGATGGAGGAATACCCCATACCCGAATGGGTTCACGGCGAGAAAGCAGAGCGCGATGACTTGGCCATTCTATACCACTGCTGGGATGAAGTGCGCCGCACCATGACCGACTACGTGAGCATTGTGCGCACCAACCACCGCTTGCAACGCGCCGCAACACGCCTGCGCAACATCAACCGTGAGATTAATGAGTACTATTGGGGCTACCGTGTCACACCCGAGATTATCGACCTGCGCAACCTTGCCCTTACAGCATCTCTGATTGTGGACTGCGCCATACGCCGCCAAGAGTCACGTGGCCTGCACTACACGCTTGACGCCCCCGATAAGCTGCCCGTAGCGCGCCCCAGTGTCATTCATAACTGGTAAACCACGCCGCATGAAACACCTGCTTCTCATCATCTCCGTGATATCAGGGCTGAGCATGCTCAGCCCGGTGAACGCAGCCACCATACGCGGCGGCACCTCCGGCAAGGCTGTGGAGGCAGAGCTGAAACGCCGCAGCAGACTGGTGCCCCGCGTATCCTCCGAAACCCTTAAAAAGGTGGATGATGATGCCCTGCGCAAAGCAGCTATCAAGGCGGGTCCCCTTAAACCCAGCATAGACCAAAGCCACCGCAGCAATTTTCCGGATCCCAAAAAAGTGCCCACGCCTAAGCGACCGGGGGCGTATCCATGGCATTATGATATAACAGCTACCTATTTTTATATAGGCGAGCTGCCCACAAAAAACAACCCTACGCCCAACACAGCCAGCAGTTGGGACAGTGCTTGGGATGACAACTACGGCGGCTTTGATGACCCCAACCCGGCCAACCGTTGCCCGCGCACCTATTGCCCCAAGGGGTTTATACCCAAGCTTAATCCGTTCTATGTAGCCCTGCCCTATAATGATATTCAAAAGGGAGGTCCCAAGCCGGAGGCGGCTCGCGTTATCCCCTGGTATCGCAGAGATAAGGAGGGCAAGTATGAGTCCGTTTGCCGTGGCATGTGGGTGCAGATATATTACAACGGCAAATACTGCTTTGCCCAGTGGGAGGATTGCGGCCCCTTTGTGACGGACGATTGGCAATACGTTTTTGGTGGTGCCCGCCCCAAAAATGAGAAAAACAACGCTGCCGGTATAGATATTTCCCCCGCCGTGAGAGACTACCTGGGTATACCCGGTGGCATGGCCAAGGTGCACTGGCGTTTTGTGGATTTTCATTTAGTGCCCGGTGGGCCGTGGGCAAAGATCGGCAAGGATAACCCCTTTGTCAACCCCGCACTGCGCAAGGCCATCCAAAAATATGAGTTAAAACAACGCAACATCCATACCCTCAACAAGGGCAAGTATAGCTCCAGATAAGCAACTTACACATTACCCCTCAAGATGTTTCGCAATATCCTTTTTGACTGGTCGGGCACATTGTGCGATGACATGGCGCTCACCATAGAGGCCACCAATTACGTGCTGGCACAATATAACCGTGAACCGTTGGATCGCAAGGCCTTCCGCAACGAGTTTCAGCTACCGTACCCGGATTACTATGCCGTCAAAATACCCGAGGCCAAGCTGGAGGATTTGGAGAATTATTATCGGCATGCCTTTGACCACTCTGCCACAGGGGTAACATTGATACCCCACGCCAAGGAGTTTGTGCAATTCTGCCGCGCACGCGGGATACGCTGTTTCATCCTCACCAGTATGGATCCCAAAGCCTTCCGTGAGCAAGCCACCCAACTGGGCATGTGGGATTACTTTGAGCATATTCACTCCGGCATTCACAACAAGGAGCATTATATTGCCACGTTGATGAAGCAACACGGGCTCAACCCGGCAGAAACCGCCTTTGTCGGCGATATGCAGCACGATGTACGCGCTGCCCACTGTGCCGGCATTACAGGCATCGGCGTGCTCACCGGCTACAACAACCCCACCCAACTGGCAGAGGCAGAGCCGGACCTCATGGTGCCCAACCTCGCAGCCCTGCGTGCCATCATATCCCGCACGCCTGCACCACAGCAAGACACTATTCACCTCAACGGGCTGGAGCTCATGTGCCGCATCGGTGTGCCGGAGGAAGAGCGCGCCACGCCGCAGCGGCTCACAGCCAATATCACCCTGACGAGCCCCT
The DNA here is from genome assembly GCA_015062045.1 of Akkermansiaceae bacterium. GTDB lineage: Bacteria > Verrucomicrobiota > Verrucomicrobiia > Verrucomicrobiales > Akkermansiaceae > Akkermansia. The sequence continues at coordinate 33,638 of SUVJ01000016.1, read as the reverse complement.
GCCCCTTTACCGGCATGGGAGAAGATATTGAGCGCACCATCAATTACCACACGCTTTCCCTGCGCTTGGCCGAGCTAGCCGCAGCAGAACCAACCGTGTTGCTGGAAACCTTGGCACACAAGCTTGCCACCTGCTGTGTGCAAGAGTTCAGAGCCCCGCAAGCCACAGTTGAGCTGCATAAGTATATTCTACCGCAACTCCAATCTACTGCCGTACGCACGGTAGTGCAAAGATAACACGCACACGGGCTTAATCACAAAACGCCTTTACGCCCGCTACAAAAGGAGTTATCAGGGTATATACCGTGCTACCCACCACGGTTACGGGTACATCCACCCCTACAAAAAGCAAGGCTGTTAGCGGAACTTTATACAAGGCGTCTGCCCTGTAGCGCGTCCTGAATGACGTAAAGTCCGCCTCCCAAGAGCCATCGGCCGCACAATAAAAATGGTTTAAGTGCCCGTTAGCGGAATAGGTACGCGGCGCAATCATGCTATCAGCATGCCGCCATTTCTTCATGGGCACGGGTTGGGCAACCGTGGCATCCCAATCGTCTGCCGTAATAAAGGGTTTTGTACCCGCAGGCGGATCCGCAATAGCGGCACCCAATGCCACGGCAGCATCTTGCGGGGTCATCAAAAAATACGTTGTTTCGGTAAAACAATTATCCTCGGTACGAAGGGTCCAATCACTCAACGGCTTATCGGAAAGCGGCCCTATGGCACCGCCCAATACATAGCAGCCCTCTTGGCAGAACTTTTCTATAACCGGCATATAATACAAATCACCAACCTTATAACAGAATGGCGACTGCACCTCCCCGCCACGGGTACGATAGGGTATATTCTCCCGGCAAGAAATAGAGGTTACAGAAAAAACGCATGAGGCTTGCATTAATGCCAGCCCCACAGGTATAACGCCTTTAATAAGTTTTTGCATTACTTAAAAAGCGACAGCAAAGCCTCTGCGGCTTTACCGGCAGCACCACCGTGCCCCAGCAAATCCATAGATTCTTTCATGCCGGCAAGCACCTGTTCGCGAGTCTCGGGGGTGGTCAATTTCTCCAGCTCGGCAATGCAGTTCTGCACATTAAAGTCACCCTGAATCAGCTCCGTGGTAACAGGCTTATCAATGAGAATGTTAACCATGCCTATGTATTTAATGGTAAGCAGCATGCGCCCCAAAAGATACGTACCCCAAGACACTTTGTAAACCAACGCAAAGGGTAGTTCATGCAAGGCAGCTTCCAACGTAGCCGTGCCGGATGTCACCAATGCAGCTTCCGCGCGATCCATCAAGTCATGGTAGCTACCCAGCTGAATATTCACCACCTCTGCGGGTATACGGGCATGGCGCACCATGCGGCGCATACGCTCGGCCAGTTTCTCTGAGCTGGCAGCGGTTTCAAATCTCCACTCGGGGTGTTTGGTCTGTAACGCTTTCACCACATTGAGGAAAATGGGGAAATGCTTTTCAATTTCGCGGCTGCGGCTACCGGGGAAAAGGCCAATGAGGCCCTTCTCTCTCACGCCGACACGGCGCGTTGCAAGGATATCATCCACCAGAGGGTGCCCCACAAACTCCGTGCGCAACCCGGCCTGCTCAAAGAGCGGCTTTTCAAAGGGGAAGGTGCACATCATGAGGTCGAGCATGTTGGCCAGCTTGGGGATGCGGTCTTTATGCCAAGCCCATACCATGGGGGCAATAAACCAAGCAATTTTAATGTTCGGGCAAAGCTTGTGCACGCGGTCTGCCAAGCGCTGGTTAAAGCCCGGGTAGTCAATCAACAACAAGCAATCCGGCTGCTCGGCCACAATGCGCTCTGTCATCTCCTTGAGGCGGCGTATAAAATAGCGGGCATGCTTCAGCACCTCCACCACGCCGATAACGGCAGCTTGGTCTGCCCAATCCTCCACCGCGGGTGCCAATGCATGCATGCGGTTACCACCCAAGCCTTCGAACTGAATATCGGGGCAACGGTTCATCAGCTCCTGCATCACAAGAGCCCCCTGTTTATCACCACTTTTTTCACCGGCAATGACAAAGAATTTCATGCCTGTATCTTAACAGTTTTGCCCCCTACTTGCAAGCTATTTCAAAGCATTCTCCATAAAAATACCGGCGACAATGCAAATGCACTGCCGCCGGGTAGAGTGTTTGAAGCCGTGTATGTTTATCAGTGTTCCTCTGTCTCTTCAACAGTAATGGGCTCACTATCCAAGGCGCGCCAAGCCCAGGCAATATAAGCAATGACAAAGGGGATAATAAAGGAGACATATGTCATTGTTTTGAGGGTAAACAGACTGGAGCTGCTATTCTCAATGGTGAGAGAACTCTGTAAATCCGCCACAGAGGGGTAATAAGTCGTGTGGTTCCACCCCGCGCAAAGCAACAAGGCCAACACTACCAACACCGTACCCGGGCCGGCCAGCCAAAAAGCATATTTCCACCCTAATATTCCCTTAAGCATGCCGCCCAACACCATGAGTACCCCCATCAATAACATGACCGTAACACCGGGCATGGCTTGCAGGTTGTGCAGGTACTTGTACGGCTCAAGGTACACAGAGCCATCTGCCCCTACCGCAAACCCAACGGAGAACAACAAATATACCAACCACGTCAGGAAGAAGAGGAGAAAGAAACCGCTTTCCATCACCAACCGCTTACGGCACATCTCTTTGAGGGGAGCATCTGCTATATTTTCTGCAAAATATAAACAAGCCAAAACACGAGTAAGCAGCAATACACTAATACCCAACAACAAGTTTTGAGGAACCAGGGCGGCCTCCAGCCCATGCAGCGGGTTTACCCAAGAGGAGATAACCGGCATACCCGGGCTGGCCACAGCTGCCTTATTTACCACAAACTCTGCCCCGCTGAAAAACGTGCCCACGGCCGTACCTATCAACAAGGGACCCAGTATACCATTGAGCAATAAGAACACGCGGTAAGTATTAGTACCGAGCAAATTGCTGCGCTTGAGCTGAAACTCGTATGAAACAGCTTGCAACACAAAACACAACAAAATAAGTACCCATACCCAGTATGCCCCGCCGAAACTGGTGCTGTAAAACAGCGGGAAAGAGGCAAAGAACGCGCCGCCGAATGTCACCAAGGTTGTAAAGGTGAGCTCCCACTTACGCCCCGTTGCTAACAACAGCATGCGTCTTTGCTCCTCCGTTTTACCAAGCGTCCAAATCAACGATTGGCCGCCCTGAACAAACATCAGGAACACCAGCAACGCCCCCAGCAAAGATACCAGGAACCACCAATAATGTTGTAAAAAAGAAATATCGTCCATAATCATGCAGCAGGTTTATCGGTTTCGGGGCCGGTGGCTATGGCTTTGCCCATAATCCCCAACTCTGCCACCAGCAGAAGAGTAAAGAGGAACAGGAAGATAAAGAAGGTAGTTTGAACAGCCCCCGTCTCCAGCCGGGAAATAGCGGCAACATTGGGCAACAAGCCCTGAATGGCCCACGGCTGGCGCCCTACCTCTGCCACAACCCAACCGGCTTGACTGGCCAGCCAAGCCAAGGGGATGGTGAGCACCACCCCCCATTGCACAAGCCGCCAACGCTCCACACGCTGCCGCAACACCAACAGCCCCGCAAATAATACAATGAAATACCCACCCAATATCACCATGATGCGGAAACTGTAAAAGGTAAGCGGCACCGGGGGCACTAAGTCTGCCGGGGATTTCAGGTACCCGTAACCAAAATAGTCAAAGTTCTCTCGCAATGCTTTTAAGGCTGCGGCTTTATCCTCGGCCTCCTCGGCATCCCGATACTCGCCCAAGGCCTCAATCGCCTTGCGTCCGCGCAGCATTTTTTCCTCGGCAGAAAGCGCAACGGAGCCATCCGGCAGGGGGTAGCCGCCCTCCAATATGTTACGGATGCCCGGCACATAGCCATCTACCTTGTGAGTAGCAAGCACAGACAGCGCATACGGCATCTCGATATTGAGCAGCATCTTATCCTCCTCTGTGGGGGCAGCCCAATCCACCCCGGGGCGCAGCACACCGGCCATCACCAGCCCTTGCTGCGTGCCGCCCTCATACAAGCCCTCGGCAGCCGCCAGTTTCATGGGTTGCTGCTCTGCAATAATACGCCCGCTGTGGTGCCCGGTGTATGCCGTAAGCAAGGATGCCACCAACCCGAACCACGCCGCCACACGAATGCCGGCATGCGCAAACTCTTTATGCCGCCCGTGCAACAAATACCAGCAACTCACCCCCACTACAAACACACTGCCCAGCACCCATGAGGACACCACCGTGTGACAAAACTTAACCACGGCCCCGCCGTTAAAAGCTACGGCAACAAAATCCACCATCTCATTACGCACGGTATCCGGGTTGAACTCCATGCCCACGGGGTACTGCATCCACGCATTAGCCACCAGAATCCACCAGGCAGATATTGTGGCACCGATAATTGTTAACCAGGTAGAGGCCAAGTGTGCGCGTTTGCTCACTTTGTTCCACCCAAAATACATAACGGCAATAAAGGTACTCTCCATAAAGAAGGCCAAGATACCCTCTATGGCCAACGGAGCCCCGAAAATATCCCCCACGAACCAGCTGTAATTGCTCCAGTTGGTACCAAACTCAAACTCCAGAATAATGCCCGTGGCAACACCCATGGCAAAGTTGATACCGAAAAGTTTCATCCAGAACTTGGCCGTTTGTTTCCAAAACTCGCGCCCCGTGCGTACATAGAGCGTCTCCATAATGGCCATAACCACGCCCAACCCGAGCGTTAACGGCACAAACAACCAATGGTACATGGCTGTAAGCGCAAATTGCGCCCGCGACCAGTCCACCAATGATGCATCTATTGCTTCCATTTGTAGTAATGTGTTTTTGTTTATTCTCCTGCTTTGCGTTCTGTCAGCTCGGTTGATACCGCCTCCCCTTTCGATTCCGCATCTCCCTTAAGATAGGACGGAAAGAAAAATGCCTTCAGCACCGCAAACATGATAAAGAGCTTTATCAGAATGATGCACCACAGAGTTCGCCCCAAGGTCATACTCCGGAACCCCTCTATGTAAAAACGTGCTATCCGTCTCAAAATCATACCATCATTATAGTCATTCTAATTATCATGGCAAGAAAAAACGACATTCCCTCACTTTTTTATACAAAATAACATTTTTTACTTGTTTTCCTATAAGGGGTGTAGTATATGAATAGCATCTCTATTATTCAGAGTAATCACAAAACAACTCACATTATTTCACCCCATGACAACAAACAACATCTTTTTTCGTTCACTCACCTTTTGCTGGTTGAAGCTGGGGTTGGGGCTGCTCAACATCATCATAGACGTCATACTGATAGCGGTATTTATAGGCATAGCCTATCTTTTTGACAGCGAGAGCGTAGGGGGAATCTTGCTACTGGTGTGGCTGGGATGTATCGGTTTTGTCAATTTCATACTCAACCACTACTTGGGTTACATGGTAAAGGCCGGGCATGTGGCGGTCATTGCAGAGAGTTTCCACACCGGGCAGATTCCGGACGCACCGTTTTCCGTAGGCAAGCGCTTGGTGATAGAGAGATTCGGTACCGCTAACGTATACTTCGGCATCGATAAACTGGTGGGTAGTGCCGTCAAACAAGTTCAGCGCATGTTGGGCAGACTGACGGGCGGCATTCTCAACATGATTCCCGGTGGCGAAAAGGTGCAAAAGCTCATCAACTGGTTTGTGGAGCTCTCTTTGGGCTATATTGATGAGTGCTGTCTTTGCTACACGTTCTACAAGAAAGAAAACAACGCTTGGCGCAGTGCTGCAGACGGCGTGGTGCTCTACGCACAAAACTGGAAAGCCCTGCTCAAAAATGCGGCTTGGATCATGCTGACGGTATCCATTGCCGTTGTTGTGATTACCCTGCTCTGCTTCCTTGTGCTCGGGCTCACGTTCCGCGCGCTTGAGTGGTACGGCATCATTGCCTTTGTACTCTCTCTGATGCTGGCTTGGGTAATCAAATACGCCTTCATTGACAGCTGGATTATGGTAAAAATGGTACACCGCTACATGACAGAGGCGCAAACAGCCCCGCCCGCCATTGACCTGTACGGCAAACTCAGCGGTTGGTCCTCCAGCTTCCGAGAGCTCTTCAAAAAGGGTGAAGAAAACGCTACAGAACAACCCGCTTCCCCCACAGATAATTCTACCCCCGCACTCCCCGATGCCGAGCAAACGGAACAAACGGACGCGCCTGCTGTGGCTGAAGCTCCCGCCGTGAAAGAAGAACCGACTACAGCCCCGGCTCCTGCCCCCACCCCCGCAACGGCTCCGGTACAGCCCGTACAACCTATCCCCCCCAAGCCGCATTTCTGCACGGCATGTGGTGCGGCCCTGCAACCCGGCCAGGCTTTTTGTGGCTCTTGCGGCACAAAAGTAACCCCGGCAGCGTAATCACAAACACTTTTTTCATACGGTCTCCCGGTTTACCTATCGGGAGACCGTTTTTTATTACTGAGTCACCAGTGTAATTCCTACTTGACCGCTCAACATAAAATATGTTAGAGTACCCCCATGAAAAGCCTGACCGCATTCATGCTGTGCACCGGACTGATTTATGCAGCAGACATACAACCGCCCACCTATGTATGCCAACGCACCAATACCCCGTTGAGCATAGACGGCAAGGCAGATGAAAGCTCTTGGCAACAAGCACTGCCACTGAGCCCATTGAGAGACATTGAGGGGGCAGCCATCCCCAACCGCACCACTGTTAAAATGCTTTGGGATGCCGAATACCTGTATGTGCATGCCGACATGCAGGAGGCGCACCTGTGGGCCACACTCACCGAGCGGGATTCCGTCATTTACCGAGACCCGGATTTTGAGGTATTCATCGACCCCGACGGCGACACAAAAAACTATGTAGAGATAGAGGTGAACGCCCTCAACACCGTGTGGGATCTTCTGCTCACCGAGCCCTACCGCAGCGGCAACCTGGCCCTGCACGACTGGGATATACCCGGGCTGAAACACGCCGTTCACCTGCGCGGCACACTCAACGACTCAAGAGATTGTGATGAGGGGTGGAGCGTGGAAATGGCCATTCCCTGGGTGAGCATCATAGGGCACTCCAACCACCCGCGCACCGTGCAGCCCCCTGCCCCCGGCACCACGCTGCGCATGAACTTCTCCCGCGTCAACTGGCATGTCAGCCCCTGCGCGGATTCCCCCCACGGTTACGCCAAAAAGACAGACGCCCAAGGCAACCCGCTACCCGAAACCAACCATGTGTGGGCTGCCACGGGAGAAATCAACATCCACATGCCCGAGCATTGGGGCTATGTACGCCTCAGCAACAGCCCCGCAGGCGTGTGGGAGCCCATGCCCCTGCCCGCAGCCCACGCTACGGAGCAACAGCTCTTTGCCTACTACAACAAGCAACTGGCTTATAAGAAAGAGAATGGCGCATTCAACACAGCGATGCAAGCCCCGCAGGGCTGCAATGCCCCGATTCTGACACCCGAATATTTTGCGGTAGAAAGCACCGTTGCCCGCACGGGCGAAAGGGTGCGCTTAGACAGCAACGCCACCCTCACCCGCACGCCGGCCACACGCAACATACCGGAGATTTACCTGTGGGTACACGGTAACAACCACCCCGGCGATACAGTATTTTGGGATAAAGAGTTTTGCAACTATGCAGCGGCCGGGGTCAACGTGCTCATCATTGGCGGCACAGCAGAGCAAATAGCAGCCCTTACCCCGCTTGCCGCCAAACACGGCATGCAGGTATATGCCTGGCTGTGGGCTGCCAACCGCCCGGGGGATTCCCTTGCCCTGCAACACCCCGATTGGTATGCGGTAAACCGCATCGGCAAGTCTTGCCATGCCACGCAAGACCGCCCCTTTGTTGAGTATTACCAGTTTCTTTGCCCCAACAGCCCGGGGGCACGCGCCCACCTGCTGGCAGAGGTGGACAAACTTGCCGCCCTGCCCGGAATCATCGGCATACAATTAGACTACATGCGCATGCCGGATGTCATTTTACCCCGTGGCCTGTGGGAGAATTACGGGCTTGATATGTCCTGCGAGCTGCCGGAGTACGATTACTGCTATTGCGACCGCTGCCAATCCCTTTTCCGCCAACAATACGGCAGAGCCCCGCACCCCGAGGCGGATACCGACACCGCTTGGCGAGAGTTCCGCCTGCAAAGCGTTGCCGACTACGCCAACGCCATCACCGCCCGCATACGCAGCCACAACCTGCGCAGTGCCTGCGCCGTGTTCCCCACCCCGCAAATTGCCGCACAGCTCGTGCGGCAAGACTGGAGCCGCTTTTGCATAGACCTTGCCCTGCCCATGGTCTACTACTCCTTCTATAACGAGACCCCGCAGTGGTCCGCAGATTGCACCGTGCAGGCCACGCAGCAAACGCAGGGCAGAATCCCCCTTGCCCCCGGTCTGCACCTGCCCGATACCACCCCCGAGGGATTCCCCGCAGAGCTCTCTCGCCTGCATGCGGCATCCCCCGCCGGCATCGGCATCTTTTGCGATGACCTCTTCACCCCCGCCCTGCAACAGGCCCTGCGCTCCTGGCTTGATGAGCAAATGCATGATTAGCCTTATTTTTTTTCGCACATTATGACCCGACGCGGGCTTGCTGCTGCGCCACACCGGGAGTATAGTGTAGCCTATGAAATCCGACCGCAAAGAGATAGCCACCACCATTGCTAATGACCCCACCTCTTACAAATTGTGTATGGTGTGCGGTGCCATTGTCGATAAATCTGCCGACACTTGCCCGGATTGCTACGCCTACCGTTTCGATGAAAACAGTGAGGCCGTTGCCAACGCCGCGCTTGACCTCGCCGTTAAACCTAAAACGGCGGTTTCTCACTTGGATTTAACCCCGGAGGAATGAAATTTTCCAAGCTAAATTAGAATTATTCAAAATTTTATGTTATTTAGTTAGTTCCGGCTTGACAGAAGTAGGGAAATCAGGTATTGTCACAGGCAAGAGATAGCCTGTCACGGTGCCAAATGGTAGGCATGTCGCGCAGGCCCCTCAGGAGCATTGCCCGCAGCGATGTGTAACCCTGAAACACGAGATAACTTATATGAGCGATACAACATGTCAGGCAGCCTGCCAACCCGCAGAGTGGCAGGGATTCAAAGGCGGCGTATGGACCGAATCCATCAACGTACGCGACTTCATCCAGCAGAACTACACCCCCTACGAGGGTGACGGGAATTTCCTCGCCGGCCCCACCACGCGCACAGATGCCCTGTGGGACAAGGTGAAGCTGCTCATGAAGCAGGAGATAGACGCAGGTGGCGTACTGGATGCCGATGAAGAAGTGGTATCCTCCATCGTATCTCACGCTGCCGGTTACATTGACAAAGACCTTGAAACCATTGTCGGTTTACAAACAGATGCCCCGCTGAAGCGAGCCCTGATGCCCTTCGGCGGTTTGCGTATGGCCCAACAGGCATTGGAGAGCTACGGCTACAAGATGAGCGAGAAAACGCTCAACATGTTCAAGACCACCCGCAAGACCCACAACGAGGGTGTGTTTGATGCCTACACCACCGGTATTCGCGCAGCTCGCTCCGCCGGTATCGTAACCGGTTTGCCCGATGCTTATGGCCGTGGCCGTATCATAGGTGACTACCGCCGTGTAGCTCTGTACGGCACAGACCGCCTCATCGCCGAGCGCCGCAAAGACATACTCAACCGCGAGGGTGACGTACTGACAGAAGACCTCATCCGCCTGCGAGAGGAAATGAACGAGCAGATTCGCGCCCTGAGCGAGCTGGCACAAATGGGCCAGAGCTACGGCTGCGACCTCACCCGCCCCGCCGCCAACTCCCGCGAGGCCGTGCAGTGGACCTACCTGGGCTACCTTGCCGCTGTTAAGGAGCAAAACGGCGCCGCCATGTCCTTGGGCCGCACCAGCACTTTCTTCGACATCTACTTTGAGCGAGACTTGGCCAACGGCACCATCACCGAGGCCGAGATTCAGGAGATTATGGACCACTTCGTGATGAAGCTGCGCATGGTTCGCTTCATCCGCACGCCGGAGTACAACAACCTCTTCTCCGGCGACCCCACTTGGGTAACCGAATCCATTGGCGGTATGGGCGAGGACGGCCGCACCCTTGTGACCCGCAGCTCCTTCCGCGTACTGCAAACCCTCTACAATCTGGGGCCGGCTCCCGAGCCGAACCTGACCGTGCTGTGGAGCACCGCCCTGCCCGAGAACTTCAAGAAGTTCTGCGCCAAGGTATCCATCGAGACATCCTCCATCCAGTACGAGAACGACGACCTCATGCGCAAGCACTGGGGAGATGACTACGGCATTGCCTGCTGTGTATCCGCCATGCGCATCGGCAAGCAGATGCAGTTCTTCGGCGCTCGCGCCAACTTGGCCAAGTGCCTGCTCTACGCCCTCAACGGCGGCATGGATGAGGTGAAGGGCAAACAGGTAACACCCCCCGCCCCGCGCTACGAGGGCGAGTACTTGGAGTACGACAAAGTGATGGAGCTGTTCAACAACATGCAGGACTGGCTTGCCAAGACCTACGTGAACGCCCTCAACGTCATTCACTACATGCATGACAAGTACTGCTACGAGCGTATCGAGATGGCTCTGCACGACCCCGAGATTCTGCGCACCATGGCTTGCGGTATCGCCGGCCTCTCCGTGGCAGCAGACTCCCTGTCCGCCATCAAGTACGCCAAGGTTAAAGCCATCCGCAACGAGGAAGGCCTCATCGTGGACTTCGAGACAGAGGGCGAGTTCCCCTGCTACGGCAACAACGACCCGCGTGTGGACGAAATCGCCTGCAACTTGGTAAGCAACTTCATGGACAAGATCCGCAAGCTGCACACCTACAGAGACTCCCTGCCCACGCAGTCCGTGCTCACCATTACCTCCAACGTGGTATACGGCAAGAAGACCGGCAACACCCCCGACGGTCGCCGCGCCGGCGAGCCCTTCGCCCCGGGTGCCAACCCCATGCACGGTCGCGACAAGAACGGTGCTGTGGCCTCCATGCTCTCCGTTGCCAAGTTGTCCTACGATGACTCGCTGGACGGCATCTCCTACACCTTCTCCATTGTGCCCGGAGCACTGGGTAAGGATGAGGACGAGCGCCGCGGCAAGCTGGCCTCCCTGTTGGATGCCTACTTCGACGCCACCGGCCACCACATCAACGTCAACGTGCTTGAGCGCGCAACGTTGGAGGACGCCATGGAGCACCCCGAGAAGTACCCGCAGCTTACCATCCGCGTGTCCGGTTACGCCGTGAACTTCATCAAGCTCACCCCCGAGCAGCAGCGCGAGGTAATCTCCCGTACCTTCCACACCCGCGCCTGATAAGCCGCGCAACACACACTTTCACACCCTGCAAGCTACACACTTGCAGGGTGTTTTTTTACGTAAGCCCAATAAGCCATTTTTATGCAAATCGGGAATACAATTCCCGATTTGCATAACTTTTTGCAGGTTTTTATCAAATTTTAATGCAAATCGGGAATCCAATTCCCGATTTGCATACTTTTCTGCTTGACAAAACATCAAAAAAACAGAAAATAGGAGCAGATTATATGGAGCAGCGCGAGTACATACCCAGAAAAGCCCTCAGCACCGTGGCAGAAATGACACGCAGCTTCCCCTGCGTGATGGTGACAGGCGCACGGCAGGTCGGCAAATCTACCATGCTTAAGCAGATTATGCCCCCCAGTATGCGCTACATCTCCTTAGACGATTTTCGACTACTGAAGCGAGCAAAAGAAGACCCCATCGGTTTTTTAGATGAGATGGGAACCCCGCTTTGCATAGACGAAGTACAGTATGCGCCAGATTTATTGAGAGCCATAAAATTAAAAATAGACGAGGCTGATACCCCCGGTATGTATTGGCTGACCGGCTCCCAGCGTTTTCACATGATGAAAAATGCCACGGAAAGTTTAGCGGGACGTGTGGGCATAGTAGAGCTCTGCACCCTGTCTCAGCAGGAGGCAGCAAGAGAAACCAACACCCCCGACTTTTTTCCGTCTGCAGAGCGCCTGCGAGAATTGACGCCGGATCGCCGCTCATGCGACATCAATGAGCTCTACACGCGTATATGGAGGGGGGGCTACCCGGCATTGCACCGAGACCTCAACCGTAACATCAACCACTACTTCGACTCCTACCTCCAGACCTATTTGGAACGAGATGTTCAGGCACTCACACAGGTGGGCGATAAAAATGCGTTCCTCACCCTCATGCAATCCGCCGCAGCCAGAACAGGCCAACAGCTGGTCTATTCAGATCTAGCTCAGGATGCCGGCATATCACCTAAAACCGCTAAAAGTTGGATATCGATACTGGAGGCCGGCGGCATCATTACCCTGCTGCAGCCCTACCACACCAACACCATCAAGCGACTCAGTAAAACGCCCAAGCTGTATTTTATGGATACAGGCTTGTGCGCTTGGCTTTGCAACTGGCCTACTCCGTCCACACTACAGGGCGGAGCCATGAGCAGTGCCATCCTCGAAACCTGGGTATTCGGGCAGCTTTATCGAGCCTTGGGCAACAGGGGCATGCGATCCCGCCTCAGCTACTACCGAGACAGCAACGGTGCAGAAATTGACTTTTTGCTCGAAACAGAAGGTAAAATCTACCCTATGGAGGTGAAACGCAACAGCAACCCCACCGCAGCCGACCTCAAAGCATTAAACGGGCTCCCCACCGGCAACGCCACCTTGCAGCCCGGTGTTGTTCTCTGCACGGCAAGAGAAATGCTCGGCATCGGCAAAGGGCACTATGCCTTCCCCATTTCTGCCATGTAAAAGGCCTTAATCCATACGGTGAGCATCAAGCAAATTTTCTCATTCCGCTGCAAGCAAACATGCGTGTTCCCCAAATTCGGTATACGTTGATTTACGAATAGGGGCTCACCCAACACTCGATAATGTCCATTATGAATTTATGGGGGGGGTATCCCGCGCGGACGAAAAAGAAAATAATTGCACCGAGCCCCCTTGCAGAATCCACCATGGTATGATAAAGTAACAGCATACATGAACACCCCCGATTTAAGAACTTTTATCGGCTGGCATAGGCCTGCCATTGAACTGGTAGCCCGCAAGCTGGAAGACTTAAACGCCCAAGAGCCCGGCACTTTCCGACGTGCTACGGTAGTGGTGCCTACGGCAGAGAGCGGGCGACGCTTGCGAGAATACATGGCTGAGCGCGCCGGTAAACCCATACTCATGCCCCGTATCACCTTGGCCGGACAACTCATCCCGACCAAAGGCGATAACGTTGCTACGGAAATGGAAACATTAGCCGCATGGCTGCATGTGCTGGGCAATGCCATGAGTGACAAACCGCTCCCGTGGCTGCTTGAGGTAGTTACCCAGATGCGGCGCGTACGCAAGCAGTTGGAACAGGAGGGACGCACACCGGAGTGGGAGCTCGACTCTGCCCTGAGCTTTGTGAGAGATTATCTGCAAGAGCCCGAGGAGCAATGGCAAAACACCATCCGTTACGAAAAGGAGCGGTGGGAAACCCTGCGTACCACTTTTAACGGGGTAGATGAGCAATTGGCGCTCTGGCAGAGACGCTCCGCCGAGCAATGTCGGGCGGCGGAGATGGAGAACCCTCACCCGCGGGGGATGATTATCGTAGCCTGTGTGCCGGAGCTTTCCCCCATCAATCGTCTATATTTACGGCGTATGGCGGAATCCGGCGCAGCACGAGTAGAGATTTGGGTTAATGCGCCATCTGATGAATCTCTCCGCTTTGACGATTTCGGGCAACCGATTCCGACCATTGCAGAGGGGCCATTTGCCGGCATGGGGTGGAGCGAATGCCCTATCATCATACCCCATCAAGGTACGGATAATCACCTGTGCGCCGAGGATGTGATACACCCCACCGGTAGCGTGCAGGCATACGGGCGTAAGGTCAGAGAATTAGCCGGCGGACACCATGCAGATGAATTAGTGTTGGCATCCTGCGATGATTCGCTGTCCCCCATGATTGTGACGGCTTTTCAACCGGAGTGGCAAATCAACATGCCCGAGGGGCGCTCTCTACTGGCAACGGAGGCCGGACGCATACCACTACAGTTAAAAGAGGCCTGCGCCTCTCTATACCAAAATGACATATCGGACAGCCGCGCCATGGAAGACCTGCAGGTGCTGCTACGCAACCGCATATTACAATGTTGTATGGCCCCGCCGCAGAGCTTGGTATCCTATAATCGATACCTCACAGAACTCTGCTCCGTGCACTTGCCCGGCAGCGCTAAGCACCTGCTCCACCTGATGCGGCAAGAGTTGCAACAAATGGAATCAAGGGAAGATGCCCGCCCCCCCATTGTTCAGAAACTCCGTCATTATCTGCACTACACGGAAAACATCATCGACCTACTGAATGATTGCAACAATGCAGATACGCTACCGACACGGCTCTGCGAATTGGCAGACGCCTTAGCGCGCCGACTGACCGCCCCCGAGATGAAACGAGCAGCACGCGTGTTGACCGAACTTTTGCGAGATGCGGCGGCATTGGTAACAGACCGCACCATTGCTTGCCCCCCGCAAACGGCGCTGATGCTCGTGGCACATCTGGCAGAAAAAAAGGCAGCCGGCATACTGGAAGGAGCAGGAGAACGAAACAAATCCATCAATTTGAAAGGCTGGCGAGAGCTGTGCTACACAAGTGAGCCCTACGTCATCATAGCCGGTATGCATGATAATTGTGTACCCGAGCGGATGCCTGCAGATGCTTACCTACCGAATGCCTACCGAGCCTTTCAGCGCATGACGAACGATACCACCCGCTGTGCGCGCGACAGTTTTCTGCTCACGGCCCTGTTACATAGTCGAGCCGCCGGGAATATACATTTTGTATTATCTGCCTGTACAACGGACGGCACCCCCATTGCACCATCATCTCTACTGCTGCGTTGTAACAGTGCAGCCGAAACAGCGCAGCGCGTACACTGGCTCTTCTCGGATCCGCAAGTCAACACCACGGAACAAGCCTATGATTTGCTACCCTTCATCACCCCGCCACAAGACCGGGCTAATGACGGTATGTGGGAGGATATCTCCCTCATCGCCCCCGGAATAACCAATCCCTACGCAGCCTCAGAACGCACATTCTCGCCATCCGCCATCAAAAGTTTCTTAAGTTGCCCGCTGCGTTTCTGGCTCAACAAACTATTGAATATCTGCCCCGGGGATGCTTTGGAAGAAAATAAAGCTGAGCCGGACCACGCAGAATACGGCACCCTGCTGCATGCCATATTGCAAGATATCACCACACGCTATCCGCGCGCAGAAGCCGGAACAAATGAAGAAACGTTGGCCGATGAAATTGCCGAATATGCTATTGCAAGCACAACGGCTCATGTGGCAAAACAATATGGGGATGCCGACGATACCCTTACCCTCCCCATTCGCATACTGCAAAATAATCTGTATAAAACAACCTGCGCTTTTGCCAAAAAACACGCTCAAGACCTGTGTAACGGGTGGGAGGTATTGATGACGGAAGAACAATTGGTATTCAGCATGCCGGCTTCGGATAACTCTGCCCCCCTGATTTTTGATATGCGGGTAGACCGCGTAGACCGACACCGCGATGATGGGCGCATGAGAGTCATCGATTACAAGAGCAACGCCACCGACCCACGCAAAACTCACTGGGAAAAATTGTCGGAAACCGCGGCTCAACTGCACAAAATCCATTTACCTGCTGAGTTTACTCTGCAAGACGACAACGGCGACCTATACCGCTGGAACAGCGTGCAGCTGCCACTTTATGCAGAAGCGCTGCGCCGTATTCACCACTTAAACACCCTGCCTGAAACCGCATTCTATAATATGCCCCGCTCTGCCCCGGCAGAAGTAACCTATAACCCCATGTGTGGCTTGAAAGCAAAATCGGCCATGACGCAGGAACTGCACGAGCAGGCCATGCGCTGTGTTCAGGCTGCGGCTCATCTCATGCGTGCCGGCATGTGCCTGGCATCGGCAGAATCGCTCGGGCGCAGTCTTAAATACAACAACTTCGGGGCTTTGAATATTTATAAAGACCCGGATCCTCGCGTTATGTGCAGTCTGCCAACGCCGGATAATACCACCTCTTCTGAAATCTGATATACGTCACCTGCCCCCATACTAATGAATCCTTCTTCATCTGAATATATCACCGGCAATCTTATTGCAGCCTCGGCAGGCACAGGTAAAACCTACCAGCTGACCTCTCGTTTTGTGGCACTGCTGGCCTTGGGCGCGCGCCCGGAAAAGATGATTGCCCTCACCTTCACCAAAAAAGCGGCAGGGGAGTTCCGCAACCGCATATTCCAAGCTTTGTCCGATGGTGCCTTGGGCAAGGCCGACTATGAGATACCACAGCGCAACGCCATGGCTGCCCGGGTCTGGGAGACTTGGACAGGATTACACTTGGCCCCCGATTACAGACTCACAAGTTCCGCTAATCCGGTAGCACTATACCCGGCAGCCATCCCCATGATGAAGCGCGCCGCCGCCCTGAGGTGTTACCCGGAAGAACTCACCCCCATAGACGGTGAGCCGCCCCTGCCGCAACTCAACACAGATTTCTTCGCCGAATTGTTGTTGCGGGTACTGAACAAGGTTTCGGACTTACAGCTCTCAACACTGGACAGCTTCTTTAACCGTGTAGTGGCAGCAGATTTGCACCGTGCGGGGCTCAGCAGTGTTACCCCCATGAGCACGCTGCAACAACAGCGCGCTACTCGCTCCGCATTGATGGCAATGCTGGCGGAAAGTGAAAAATCGGCCCACCACGAATCCGCACTCCTTACCTTGCTGACCAACATAGCTGATGACAAAGGGGGGGCTTTGCTTGAGCTGTTGGAGCAAAATATCAGCACCTATCTGAGCCTTTACAAAGAGTTTCCCGAGCAGCAACCATGGGGAAATCCTGCACCGTTCGGGCTGCCGAATTGTGCGGAAGCAGCGTTGATCTCAAACGAAGATGTTGCAGCCACCCAATGCGAAATCGATGAACTGACAGAGGCTATCAGTTGGACAAAAAAGCGCAGTTACGTTAAAAAGACCATGGCAGGCGTGGCAGCAAAAATTCGCAAATGCTTTACGCCCTCTCCATCTTTTGCATCTTGGTTGGCCGGGGAATCCGCGTTCCTACCCCCTGCTCCGGAACAAGCGCAGGACAACAAGCTGCGCGAAGTCATACAAAGGTTCAGCAAGCAATGCAACGAGCTATTCCTGCGTACCGTTCAAGAGCGCTCCGCTGCCATGTACAGCCTGTTGCAAAAGTACTATGAGGCCTACAGAGAAAGCATTTTGAGCGAGGGGCTTTGCACTTTTGATGACATTAAACAAGGCGCACGCCGCCTTTTGGGCGCAGATGCCACCGGCGCGGAATCCGGCATGGCTCTTACCCTCACCACAAAATTAGACCACTGGATGCTGGACGAGTTCCAAGATACCGACCCCGTGCAGTGGGAAATCCTCAGCAATCTCCTGAAAGAAAATGCGCAATACACCGACAAGTCCCTCTTTGTTGTGGGTGATAAAAAACAGAGCATATACAGTTTCCGCGGGGCATCTGCAGAGCTTTTCGAACAACTGCGCGGCACCAAAGATACGGCAGATGGTTACAACTGGCAAAAGCAGGTATTAACCAATTCATCTTTGAGCGAAAGCCGACGTTCCGTCCCCGCCATCATGAACTTCACCAACCTCGTTTTCGGAGCACTCAATGAGGTGGATTCCGAGTTCTCTCAACACCGCACCCATGCCAACAACGCCAATAAGAAAGGCTATGTACGAGTTAAGGTGCTACCTAAAAACAAAACAGAACAAACGCTGCAAGACACATGTGCCGCCATAGGCGACATTCTCGACGAGCTCACCGAGCCTGCAGCTCCGCAACAACGCAGATTGCGCAACGGCATCAGCGTGGCAATCCTGCTGCGCAAGGGTGATTATGCTCGAGAAATCGTAGCATGGCTACGCCGTTATAAACCGGAAATCCCCGTGCAATTAGTGGAGGATTCTCCGTTGACGGAGGCATCGCCGCTGGGGGAATTGCTGCTTTCCTTCTTCATGTGGTTGCGTGAACCGGCAGATAAATATCGCTACAATATTCTGCGCGTATCACCGTTGGGCAATATCATGCACCCGGCAAATCAAGAGGATAAACATACAGACCCCTCGGTAGCGTGGGACGCCTGGCTTCGCAAGCTCAATGAGCAAGGTTACGCTGCCGTCATTCAACAACTGGCAAACTATCTGCCCCGGCTAACGGCGCGACGCATGCTGACCGAGTGGATGGAAGAAGCCTTAAGCTTTGATGCCGCAGGGGGCTCACTGGATGAATGGTTGCTGCACATGCGCACATGCTGCCGCAAGGAGACCGGAGCCGCCCAATTTGTACAGGTTATGACCATGCACAAGAGTAAAGGCGCAGAGTTTGACGCCGTCATTCTCCCCTTCTTGGGTTCTAAAGCCGTGGACCAACCGCGTGCAGAGGGGATTCCATATTTCATCTCCGATGATAAAGAAGGCATCCTCATTCACCCCGGTACGGCAGATGAGCGTAAAAAATGGGCAGCACTGCAAGATTGCGAAAACAAGTGGAAAAAAGCAAAGAGAGACGATAGTTATAACCTGATGTACGTAGCACTGACACGCGCCCGCTATGCTAATTACATACTGTTACCCGGTGGAGAAAAACTGCCGGAAACCCCGGCTAAAGAATCAGACTGGATTCTCTCTGCGCTCATCCGCAACGATTGTGCCCCCTCCATAGAGCAAAATACGGAGTTCGGGCATGCCGACTGGTATACGGAAAAAACCGCCAAATCAGATTCACATACACATACAGCCCCCTTACAACCACTGGGTACCCCACATCGAGCACGCACCCGCGTATCCCCCTCTGCCATGACAGATAACACCGAACAGCCACAAGAAAAACGACTCTCCGAGCACACCTCGGGCGCGGATTTCGGCACGGCTGTGCATGAATGCTGGGAGCAGATTACTTGGCTTAACGCGCCCCTGCCCGAATGGGTGAACACCCCGCAAACAGAGGCACAACAGGTGGTGGCAGCCGCCTTGCAACAGGCGGAGGTGCAGGAGCTCTTTACCCCCCGCCCGGGGCAAGAGGTGTATTGTGAACAGTCCATAGAGGCTATTACGGGGGCGGATGAGTGGGTATCGGGCACCTTAGACCGCCTTGTGCTCACAACAGATACCGCAGGCCGCACAATCGCTGCCCATATTATTGACTTTAAAACAAACAAGCTCCGGCAAAATGAGCCATACCAAGAGCTCAAAAAAGAGTACACAGGCCAAATGACCGCTTACAAACGGCTTATATCACAAGCATTTGACCTGCCGGCTGCGGCGGTTAAGGTATCGCTCCTCTCTTGCCCCAAAGGTCATATACCTGCCCGCGTGCTCCCCTACACGGACGCAGAATTACCCATCTGAGCCAACAGCATCGGGAGAAACAGAAAGCGTCGATATTTTACTACTTTATTGCTCCGGCAATAATAGGTGGGTAGGTATTCATACACCAGAGCGGCCCCCACACAATTTTTTTTGGGGGGGATGGGCAATTAAATCTCACGGAGCGCGGAACTCTATGCCCCTCCTCCTGAGATATAGGCAAATTGGCTTTTCCTCTATTGCCACTTAATTTGCCTCTTTTGCCGGATAAACTTCCTCTTTTGCCACTTAAATTGCCTCTTTTGCCGGATAAAACCTCATTTTTTTCCACTTAACAGGCAATTTTTGCCGGATAAACTTCCTCTATTGCCACTTAAATTGCCTCTTTTGCCGGATAAAATCAATACAAGGCTTGCAATAATCATCAACAGTATGCTCCCCAAGCAGAGCATCGAAATCACCACAGTTTGGTGTTCAACGGTATCTCATAACCGTTGATTTAACATTCAGCATCGGGTGCACATCAACATACCAACACAGCTGTGTCAACTTGCGATTGCATTCAAGATTAACCTTGACGTAAAGAGGCGCAGATGATAGAGTGTAGCCATGAGTACGAAGTTCAGTTGGGAATTAAACCCGATGGACTCCATGGCCGACTTTGGGGCAGAGCTTAACGAGCAGCTTCCGCCGCTCGTACGTAAGCTTTTAACACAAAGAGGCATACGGAGCCCACAACGGGCAGAACAATTCCTCCGGCCCCGACTAGCCGATTTAGGGGACCCTTTTGATATGCGGGAGATGGACGCCGCCGTTGAGCGCATCTTCCGCGCAGTAGATCACGGCGAGCGGGTCTGCATCTATGGGGATTATGACGTGGACGGAGTAAGCTCCGTCACGCTGTTGCATACCATATTAACGGCATACGGGGTAGAGCCCGCCTGCTTTATACCGGTGCGCACCAAAGAGGGCTACGGCTTGAGTAAGGATGGCATCAGCCACGCCGTGGAGGCCTGCGGCGGCAAGCCGGATCTTATCATTACGGTAGACTGCGGCACCTCATCTGTGGATGAGGTGGCATATTTAAACAGCATCGGCATAGATGTCATTGTGCTGGACCACCACGAAAGCAGCACCCGCGGGCGGCCCCCCGCAGTTGCCGTTGTCAACGCAAAGTTGGAGGGCGACAGCCCCCTGACCTACCTTTGCAGTGCCGGGGTAGTGTTCAAGCTGGCGCACGCCATGCTCAAGCGCAGGCGCTTGCAGGACTTGACTTAAAGAAATATTTGGACATAGTGGCCATAGCCACCGTGGCAGACATTGTGCCGCTGGTAAATGAAAACCGCTTGCTCACCCGCCACGGGTTAAAAGTAATGGCACGCGGGGGCAACACGGGCTTGCGCGCCCTTAATGAGGTAACGGGCATGCGCAGCACACCCAGTGCCAGCCATGTATCCTTCCGCATAGGCCCCAGGTTAAACGCAGCGGGCCGTATGGACTCCCCCACAGATGCCCTGGAGCTGCTCATGACCCACGATGCAGAGCGCGCCATACAACTGGCACATTGCCTGGAGGCCCACAACCGTGCCCGCCAACAGGAGGAGGAAAAAATACGAGCAGAAGCCACGCAAATGCTCGAGCAGCACTTCTCCCCGGCAACGGATCGCGTTATTGTGCTGGGCTCCCGCACCTGGCACCCGGGTGTAGTGGGTATTGTGGCCTCCCTGCTCATGCGCCGCTACCATAAGCCCACCTTCATTATCTCGTTAGATGAAAACGGCTTAGGCAAGGGCTCCGGCCGTTCCATACCGGGGGTATCACTGGTGCAGGCCATACACGCCTGTGCAGATACCATCGTATCCGGCGGCGGGCATGATATGGCCGCCGGCCTGGTGATACGTGAGGAGATGATTAACGACTTCCGCCGCGCGTTTGATGCCTATGTAGAGCAAAACACTAATGATGAGCAACTTAAACCTAAGTTGCATATAGACGCAGAGGTGCGCTTAGCAGAGCTCACGCTTGATTTGTTAGACAGCTATGAGCTGCTGGAGCCCTTCGGCAACTCCAACCCGCAACCGGTGTTTATGAGCCGCAATGTCATGCTGTCCGACGCGCCCAGGCATTTACAGGGTAACCACCTTAAGCTCAGCCTGAGACAAGGCACACATGAGTGCGATGCCATGTTCTTTAACGGTGGCAGCGTGCACCTGCCGGACCCGCCCTGGGATATCGCCTTTACCATAGACCGCAACGTGTGGCGAGGGCGCACCAGCGTCTCCATGTCCATTCAGGATATCAGGCCGGCACAATCCCCGCGCACATGATACGCCCACCGCACAGAAGCAACCTGCACCCCAACGCCAAACAACCGGAGTTTGGTGACTGGCGGGCAGATTTACCCCGGCCGGAGGAGGCAGAGCATTACCCGCCCCATGCCTTGCCCGAGCACATGCGGCGCTTTGATGACGAGGCCCCTTCCGCAGGCCCCGGGCTGCTTGGTAAACTGTTGCGTTTTTTGGCTGCCATCAGCATATTATTGCCGCTGAACGGCATTATCATATATGCCTTAATTCACTGTTTGGGGCACAGCTCTGCAAATATGGAAAACGTGCGTTTTTGGTTGCGCACCCCCATTTGGTTCAGCCTGCTGGGCATCCTCGCTTTTACCGTCATTGCGCTGTTGGGCATAAGGCGCCGAACCAGCCTGTATATTTATGTTTTGGGGCATGAGCTCACACATGCCATTGCCATTTTAATGTGCTTAGGCAAAATCAAGGGCATGCGCATCAGCACCACAGAGGGCAGCTATGTGCTCACAAACAAGACAAACCTGTTCATAGCCCTCTCCCCCTACTTTATTCCCTTTTGGATGCTGGTGTGGATGGCCTTGATATGGAGCATGAACCGCCTGAGCCCCTTTGACACCTATTTGGAATGGTTTTACGCAGGTTTCGGTTTTTGGTGGGCATTTCACTTGTTTTGGACTGCCTTCAGCATCATGCAGGAGCGCCAGCCGGACCTTTTTGACAACGGGCTGCTTTTCTCGCTGCTCATCATCGTGTTGCTGAACTTTATACTACTCATCGGCATTCTGATGTTCTTCGGGCTTATCACCCCCACGGAGTACCTGCACAGTTTGCAGGAATGCTCCGTACAAGCATACCACACAGCGCGAGCCCTGATATTGAAATGGGCATGTGCGTGATAAAGGTTGACGTAATTTACAATTGCAGGTATGGCCGGGGGCTGCTATAATCCTCGCGCGCATACGTATGAGACTGTTCCGCCCATTGTACATCATCTTGTTGATCGTGATATTGCTCCCGGTCACAGGTGCATTGTGGGTATGGCAATACATGGGGCGTTTGGCAGAGCCTATATTACTGCCGCTCAATGAAGACTACAATAACCTGAGCGCCGTACCCGAGCAGCACTTGGGCATTAAATTTACCGATATCTCTTTCAAGGGCTGGGACGCTACGGAGATAACCGCCGTTATTGCAGAAAAGGATGAGGAGGATTCCTCCCGCCAGCGCTCCGTGCTTTCCGGGCTTAATAATCAACAAACGGATAAGCTCAAACACATAGATTACGCCTTAGTTTGTGTGGATTGGGACCACGGCATACGCTCTGCCCTGCCATTGGCAGAGTACCTCACGGCGGCGGGGATTCGCTGCATTTTATGGGAGCCGCGTGGCAAAGACAGCAGCCGCCCCTATTGCACCCACGGGTTGCAGGAGAGCGCAGATGTTCCTATTTTGATAGATGCCTTGGCGGCGCGTTGCGGCAAAGAGCGCCCCATCATCATTGCCGTGGGGCAAGGCTACGGCGCAGGCCTGTTGTTACAAGCTGCCGCCAAAGATGACCGCATACGCGGGCTGGTATCCATAGATGCCTTTGCCTCGCTGCGCGAGTCCATCAGCCGCACCATGCCGGAGAACATACTCAGCCAAGTCAAATTAGCGCTTATGGATGTACGCATTAACCGCTATGTTGGCTTTGAATGTTTTGATGTTGTGCCGGTGGACAGCGCCACCAACCTCAACAGAGACACCCCCGCCCTCATCATTAACCTGCAACAGGATAACCCCATTCGCACCATTAATGATGCTCTGACCATTTACCGCCAGTTACCCAGTGATACCAAGGAAGTATGGACCCTGCGCACCCCCACGGATGCCCCGCATGCCACCACTCGCGTGCAGCATTGCACGGTAGGCCAAGGGGAAAATGAACGCACGTATGATATCGAAATACACCTCAAATCCGGAGAAAATGAGGTGTACACCGCCATTATTCACTGGCTGTTAGAACAGTTTCTCACCGCAATTGATAAACCCCACGTCAGTACACCGAATCGCCCGATACTGACATCCGACACTCAACTCTGATTCCTCACCATAGTCATTATGGCAAAAGCATCTTCTACACAAAAACGCAGAACAACCAAAGGCACCAACCGCAGGCGCCAAGGGTACGAGCTGACCCGCCAAAGAGACATGATGCCCGTGGCAATGGGTGCCGCGCTGGCTGCCCTGGTGGTACACATTGTTGCCTACATTTTGGCTCCGGAAATCTTTAACTACACCCTCAAACCAACGGATCAATACACAGACACCGTTAAAGACGAAACAAAACGCGTGTATTTCAAGGTAAAGAAAGAGACCCCCGAGCCCCCGGACACGGAGATAGAAGAGGAAAAGCCCAAGGAGAAGGAGCCGGCCGCAGAAGACCTTGAACCCATGGATGTGGACCTGCTGGACACCGAGCTGACCGAGCTTGAAATGCGCCCGGGAGACACGCAACTTGTAGTCAAAGCAGATATTGCTCAAAAGAACGATTACCTTAAACCCTTGGAGGCCCCCGCCCCATCACCGTCCGAAATGAGCATGGAGCTGCCCGCCGTAGAGGCCATACCGCACCAAGTGCTCATGGAAAACCCGGACCCCGTACCGCTGAATGCCAATGATACCATTGTCAACATTGCTCCGCAAAACAGTGATATTGAAAGCGAGGGTACAACGCTGGATGAAAATGAACTGAAAGAAGCCGCCCGCTCCGGTATGGAAAACATGCCGGAGGACACCCGCACCCTCAGCGAGTTGCTCGGGCAGCACAACCTCGGCTCGCAGTCCGGTGTGGCCCGCTTGGGTGCAGACCTCTTGTTTGACTTCAACGAGTGCAAGCTCAGGTCATCCGCACTGGTGAGCCTGCAACAACTGGCAGCCCTCATCCAAATCAACCTTTCCACCCACTTCATTATCGAGGGGCACTCCGACAGCATTGGCAGAAACACCTACAACGCCTTTCTCTCCCTGCAACGCGCCGCTGCCGTGCGCCAATGGCTTAAGGATGCCGGCGTGCCCACAGACCGCGTTTACATACGCGCTTGCGCGGCAAAATCCCCCATTGTCAGCACCAAGGGAGATGCCGAGGCGCAAAAGCTTAACCGCCGTGTGGAGATTCACATGCGCAGTGAGAATGAGGAAATCCCCGAGGGATGCCTGGGCAACGACTTCAGCATACCGCTGGATAAAAAAGTAACCCAGCTGCACCAAGCCGGCATTCGCACCCCGGACACCTACAAATCCGTGTCTCGCCTGCAAGAGGCAGATGCCTTTAAGGATGACGACATGGCAGAGGTAGTGGAGCTGCCCCAACAATAACGCCCGCGGTCATTTTCCATGAATCTTCCGGCAGAAGGCAGCGTACTCCCCGGCAAGGCCTGCGCCCATACGCAGCCGTGCCGCTGGCTGGTATCCCTGGACTTTGACGGCACCCTGCGTGCAGAGCACGGCCCCGCCATTGCCCCCGCCTTTTTTGAAGAGATGGCAAAGCTACGGGCATACGGCATACGCTGGGGCATCAACACCGGGCGCACCCTGCCTTACCTGTGCAGCGAGCTCTTACCTTGCTCCCCCACCCTGCCGGACTTTATCTGCACCTGCGAGCGTTACATATACCTGGCAGATGCCGGGGGCACCCTCCAACCCGCCACACAACACAATATGGAATGCGAGCGCATCAACATGCAACTGCGCCACGCCTTTCAACCCACCCTGCACCGCACGTTACAAATAATACGCACCACGCACCCCGAGCTGCAATGGGAGCTTGCCGCCACAGACCCGCTCTCCGTAGAGGCCATCGACAGCGAAACCATGGATGCCCTCATGCCCCTGCTGGCACCGCTCACCACACCACACATCACCATTCAACGTGCCGGGCGTTACCTGCGTTTTGCAGATGCAAGATTCAACAAAGGCACAGCTTTAGCATACGTTTGCCGAGAGCTGGGTATAGATGCCCCGCACCTCTTCATTATGGGGGATGGGCATAACGACATAGATGCCTTTTGCCGCTTTAAAGGGGCCTGGTGCGCGGGCCCGGCCAACACTCACCCGGAGGTTGCAGCCTGGTTGCATGCCCACGGCGGCAGGGTATCTGCCCACAGCGGGGTATTACCTGCCCTGCAAGATTGGTTTACTGCCCGTGTGTGCCACTAACCGTTATAACCCCATTACTACCCACTTTCCGCAAAAAAATGCGGCATAGAGACTCTTTCGGCTTGACTTTCACCCCAAAAGGTAGTTACATATTCCCCCGACAACTTCAGCAAGCCCGAACACATGGGTGCCGCAGGTTCTACCGGGCATGCGGGTGAGCTGACAAAACCTCTCCCAAAAGAGAAACAACAAACGACATCATAACACATTATGGGATCGCTTAAGAAGAGACGTAAGGCTAAGATCAACAAGCACAAGCGCAGCAAGCGCATGCGCCAGAACCGCCACAAGAAGCGTTTGCGTTACAAGTCCTAAGCTGCGCGCTTAGGCCACGTCCGCAAAGCGACGCTGTTCTTTTTTTTCACGGCACTGTTCCCTCAAGGTACAGTGCCGTTTTTTTTGGGGGGGATGGCATTCCTTCCCTCAGGGCTGCATGGCGGCGGCAGCGGCGGCATCACAAATAAGGCGCATGCCATTGGGCAACACACCTACGCGCAAGGCGGAGGCAAGCTCTGCCTTGGCCGCTTTATTACCGGCAGCGGCCAACACATGCAAACGCAACGCCTCCGCATACAAGGCGGCGTGTTGCTCCATGGGTTTACCCGGGTTAAGACGCTGCAACAATGCCAGCAAACGCACGGGCATCAGCTCCGTACCGGCGGCATCCATAGCTTGCTGCCACAGGGCAACATCCCCCTGCTCAACCTCGGGCAACACCTTTACCCCGGGTATCACCAAAGGCTCACCGTTAAACACGGCACGCTTGGCGGCCTCCACCACATCCGGGTTGAGTGTCAGCGGGGTATCTGCCACCGCAACACTTGCCAGCAAGCAGGCTATCTGCAAGCATCTCCTCATTTTTTCTGACGAATGGCGCGTTTGCGAGAGAATGGGTCCGTAGCAGCGGTCCACGCCTCTTGCAGGCCGGAGTCTTCAAACCAGGGCTCTTTGCGCAGGCGTTCCATCTCTTTATTGAGCTTATTTTGCTCGGTGGACCACAGCTCAATGTCATCGTCAGATATTTCATCCGGAGCCGGCAGCTTGCTGAACATAGAAACAATCTTGTCCGCAGCTTTTTTGGCAGAAGTTTCATCTGCCACTGTCGCCAGCATTTCGGACGCCTGCATCAGCGCGGCGAACTCCGCTGCCATATCAGCCCCTTTGCCACGTGCTTTTTTCTTAGCGTTCTCCAAAGCGGCCTTAGCCTCTGCAATGGCTTTTTCATCCCCGCTGCGGCGGGCTTTGCGCAGATTCTGCTCTGCCTCTTTTACGGCGGCGCGGCGCTCCTTGCGCAGCTCTGCCGCAGTGGGTTGTTTTTTATCATCTGCCGCAAAGGCACCATCTGCCCCCACCCATGCAGCCAGACAACACACCAAAACTCTTGTGATGAACCGTTTCATATATGATGCTTTCTCTCTAGCACATTTCACGTGCAATGTCAAGAAAATCACAATTAAACTTGCTATCGAATCGGGGAGATGTTAGAATCAGTCTATGCAAACAGGTTCCGTTCATTCTGTAGAATCATGCGGCACGGTAGACGGGCCGGGGATTCGCTTTATTCTGTTTTTAGCCGGGTGCAGTTTACGTTGCAGGTATTGCCACAACCCTGATACCTCATTCAAATGCAGCGGTAAAGAGCGTACGGTAGAGGATGTAATGGAAGAAATAGGGCGCTACGCCGGGTTCATTAAAACAGCCGGCGGCGGTGTCACCATCTCCGGTGGAGACCCGCTTTTTCAACCGGAGTTCACCAAGGCCGTGCTGCAAGAATGCAAAAAGATAGGGCTGCATACCTGTATCGACACCTCGGGGCACTTGGGTGCCGGGGCAGATGACGAGCTACTGGCTGCCACAGACTTGGTGTTGTTGGACATCAAGGCGTGGAACCCGGAGCAATACCGCCGCCTCACCGGGCAGGATTTGCAACCCACCCTGGATTTTGCGGAGCGACTGGCCGCCCTCAAAAAACCCGTATGGCTGCGCTACGTACT
The DNA here is from genome assembly GCA_015062045.1 of Akkermansiaceae bacterium. Taxonomy (GTDB): domain Bacteria; phylum Verrucomicrobiota; class Verrucomicrobiia; order Verrucomicrobiales; family Akkermansiaceae; genus Akkermansia. Next base: position 5,685 of record SUVJ01000016.1, on the reverse strand, counting down.
GGTACCGGGGTGGACGGATAACTTGGCAGACATCGAACAACTGGCACGCTATGCCCACGGCTTAGGCAACATCGAGAGAGTGGATGTGCTGCCCTTTCACCAAATGGGTAAGTTCAAATGGGCAGAGCTGGGGCTCACCTACTCTTTGGAAAACACCGAGCCCCCCGAGCCGGAGCTCACCAACGCCGTGCGCAACATATTCCGCAGCAACGGCTTTGCAGATTGCACCAAGTAACGTCCCCTAAAAAAGCATCTGCCTGAATGCCGGGGCATTAACCTCGGCGCGCGGGGCACTTAGCCCCGCCTTTTATTGTAACTCCGGGGGAAGCGGGCGCAGCGGGGGCGGCGTTTTCTCCTTTTGAGGCGTCGGGGCTTTATCCCCACCGATATCATGCGCGCCGGAGGCATCATAGCCGGACTCGGGGATATTCTGCATCAGGATAGCGTGCATTTTCTTATCTCTCTCGGTGGTCAGCCCCTTACCCTCTGCCATATCCGCCACGCGGGATACCTCCTTTTTCAATTGAGCTTCCACCTGCGGGCCAAGCGCATCTATCTTCCTGACCGTTTCATCATATTTTTTGGCAACGCCCTCCAGAGCCGTTTTCTTGGCATTGAGTTGTTTTTCTGCGGCGGCGGCACCTTTTTCATCGGTCATGAGCTTAATGGCCTCAATTAAGGCGGCTTTTTCGGCGGTCAAATCCGGCTGGGCGGCAGGTTGCTCGACAGGAGCCACGGGGCGTCGCCCCGTACCGATGGAAATATCTGCGGCGCAGGGCAACACCATGGCAGCCGCAAGGGTGAGATAAAGGGATTTCATATCAGTTTGTTGTGTTAGCTTCTAAGGTACGCAGGATTTCCTCCACAATAATATCCACCCCAACCAAGCGCCCCTGCCCCTCTACCCCGCAAGCTAAGATACCGCTATCGGCAGGGCCGATGATGCGGTGGTTCTCGCGGGCGGAAAGAACGGAGGCATTTTGCCGGGTGGCGGGGTGGGTCCACATGTTGCCGTTCATGGCGGGGAAAATGAGCACAGGAGCCCGATTAGCCAGGTAAAGGCCGGTAAGCGCATTGGGGGCAAATCCTTGAGCCATGCAGGCCATGGTATTGGCAGAGGCGGGCACAATGGCCAAAAGGTCTGCCCGCTGAGCCAAGTCGATATGCACCGGCACCCAGCTGCCGGTTTCATCTTCAAAAGTGGTAATAACAGGGTTGCGGGAGAGCGTCATGAGGGTAAGCGGTGTCACAAACTGTAAGGCGGTGGGGGTACACACGCAGTGTACCTCGTGCCCGAGTTTGACTAAGCGAGACGCAACATCTGCCGCCTTGTAGGCAGCAATGGAGCCGCATATACCGAGAATAACCGTTGCCATGGCGTTCTCCCCCGTTAAAAGACCCGGATATTAAGCCTCTATCTCAACAATCATGTTGATTTCCACAGCCACGCCAAGCGGCAGGCTTACTACACCTACGGCAGAGCGGGAGTGTGCGGCCTCGGGGCCGAACAAGTCTACCAGCAAGTCGGAGGCTCCGTTGAGCACCTTGGCTTGGTCCGTAAAGTCGGGGGTGCAGTTCACAAAGCCGTTGATGGCAACAATCTTCTTCATCTTCTCAAAGCCACCCAGCTCTGCGTTAATAACAGCCAAACGGTTCAGGATAGCGGCTTGGGCAGCCTTTTGCCCCTCCTCCACGCTGACATCTGCACCCAGTTTGCCGAAGTAAGATACATCCCCATTGATGGAGATTCCACCGGAAAGGTGCAGATAGTTACCGGTGCGAATGCAATTGACATAAGAGCCCACGGGGGCGGCGGCGGGGTTAAGCTTCAGCCCTTTCTCTTCGAGTACTTGTGTATTAAGCTGCATATTGAATGAATATGGTTTGTTACACCGCCAGCATACTATATTTTCCCCCCGCTTGGCAAGGCATTTCCGACAATTATGCCCTGAATTTATTTTTTTTGAAAAATTTGCAACTTTAGGCTTGCCAAATGCGTCAAATTTGATAGATTTTCGGCATACGCCGCAATTCCTATAGGATTTATATAAATATCATCCGCAAAAGCCATGAAGAGAACCTTACTAATAACCGCCTTGTTGGCCGGACAATTCAGCCAAGCCATAGCCGCAACCTACACAGAGCTGACAAGTGCATGGTGTGATGAAACGAACAACGTTATCTACAACGGGCGGGGGTATTTTGCAGTGGAATCCGCAGCCAATACGGCCATAGACATAACGATAAGCCTGAGTTCTCTCAACAGTTATGTAAACTCAAACGACTACACGGGGAGCAGCTATATGTTGCTGTGGGAGAATAGCATCCAGAACTATGGATTAGGCGATAATGCAAACACAAGCCTGAACACCGGCTCCCGCACACCATACCTGAGCGGTTATACAACCGGTGCCTGGAATGCCTCAACCAACAACATATCCTACGATACGCTGAGCAACTATGCCGTGGGAGACTACGTAACCCTGAGCATAACCAACAGCACTAGCAACGGTGTAAATGTAACAGCCACCAACAGCCAAGGGAAAACAGAGACTCTGTACTCAGCCCCCTCACTCAAATACAGCAGCATGAACACCGTTAGCGGCTACTATGTTAACCTGAACTATGTGACAGGGGTAAGCCTCCATACGCCATCCACTTTAGATACGGCAACCTATGTACCGCCGGTAGACTATAGTGCCCCCTTTGTCAGCCAACGTACGGATGGCACCACGGTAGGGCGTGTTACCTTCCTGGGAGACTCCATCACCCATGGTGTTAATGACCAAAGCTATCGCTGGCAACTCTTCAAAACATTGACGGATAACGGTATTGAAAATGAAATAGCCGGGCCGAGGGAAGGTTATTACAGCGCCCCCGGGCATACGCAAGATGCCGGCAGCACTTATGGCGGGGAAGCGTTTGCCAATGTACACCTGGCACAGGCAAGCGGCCGTACGCACAACATCATCAGCGGCTCCAATGCCGGCATGACCGGTGTGAACTACGGCGGGCACTCCACCGCCTCTACGGCAGCCAACTACGACAGCAACACTTGGTTCTGCATGATGGGCACCAATGATATGCTCTCTGACGGGGGCAGTTCAACAACGGACTATTGCAACAAGATGGCCAAGATGCTGGGTGGCACGGTAAGCTATGCAGAGGGAACAGGCTATACGTGGACTGCGGACAGCACCAATTGGGGTACCATGGGCACCATTGTAAACGATGTTCACGGAGAGGGTGATACCTTCTACATGCTCTCCATTACCCCGTGGACCCAACACGCCAACAGCAATACAGAGAGTTATCACTACGGCGCACAAGAGTTTAACCGTAATCTGGAGTTGTGGACCGACGCCTACAATAAAGCCCACGCCGGTAAAAATGTGGTATACGTCGATGTCACTCGCGGTATGATTGACAAAACATCCGGCGTTTCTTTTTACAGCCCCGGGGCTTTCTTCAATGCACCCGGCAGTGACGGGCTGCACCCCAACGATCAAGGCTCAATCATTATAGCGGGCAATTTGGCACGCGCCATGGGTATCGGCGGGCGCACGGCAGGCTTGCAAAGGCAAAGTGCCACCGGGTGGAGCGCAGCCCCCGTCAACGCGATTGCTGCCGGTAGCAGCCGGCTTTGGGCGGCAAATGCCTTTACTATGGAAAACGGCTATACCATAGACTTAAATGCAGGTTTCGGGGATGGTGCGCAAAATGGATGGGCCACCGCAGATACGCGGCTTGCCATCTCTTTGGGAGACGGTACCAACAGTGGCACGCTGAATGTGAGCGAGGGGTACATCTCCTGGGGTAGTGATGTGCTCTTTTGTTGGGATAACTCCACCTTGGCCAATGAAGGGAACCTGCGCATTGCCTGGCACAACGGCAACACTACAGACAACGTATTGCAAGGCTATTACGTATGGCTGGGGGATATGCTCATCGGGCAAGGTCTGGAGGCTACTACCGACACAGGATTGAACGGCATCCTGCTTTCTGCCTACGGGGCGGACGCTGCGCTGAACACCCTGAGCTGGAGCAACACGGCTTATGCGCCGTCTACCACCGGCATCAGCTCAACAGAGCACGCCTTTATCACCACTCAAGATACCGCTGCGGTTAGCACATTAATACCCAATAAGGCATATACAACAGCCGGGGTGGATTTTTCATCTGCTGCTACAACCAATGCCACAGCGGGGCAAGTGTTGGTCAGTTCAACAACGCCGGAAAACAATACCTTTAAAATAGAATCCGGTGCGGGGTGGACCGGCATGACCAACACTACCTACACCGCAGACATTAACGTGCAAGTAACAGGCGAAACGGTTCACACCATTTTCGGTGCCATGAACAGTGCTAAAGCCGGGCAGCTCACGCTGGAGATTGCGGACGGCGCAAGCATTGGCAATGGCTCCTACAGCAATAAAACTGCCGCCATTGCCGGCTCTTATAATGGCGGGCAGGCAGAGGCCTTCAATGTGTATGTAGAGGGGGGCATTGTAAACGGGGATATCGTGGGCGGGGCCGTACATGGCAGCGGCCACATTGACAGCGTCAAAATTGTGGTCAACAATGGCACGATACAGGGCGGCATATACGGTGGCGCCAAAACAAGCGGCAGCGTTGACAATGCCCATATCATCATCAACGGTGGTATTATCAATAACGGAATCAATGCCGGCGGAACCGACGGCTCTGTAACCCACGCCCAAATTACTATCACCGGGGGCGTGGTAACCGGAAATATCACCAAGGGAAATGCCCAAAATGCAGATGTTATCATACAGGGTAGTGACGCGAACATCACCGGCGATGTAGAGGCAGACTCCCTTACCCTCTATAATGTTCAAAAAAAGATGGCTGCACGTGTAAAATCCGTGAAAGATATTACCACAGCCGGCAATACCAACACGGCTATTGCAGTAGAAAACGGTATAGAGCTCGACACCCTGCACTTAAACAACGGCACCACCTTAAGTGTGTTGAATACCACCGATTCGACAGAGATTGCCATTGCTGCAGAAGCTACCATTACCTTAACAGAGCTGATAGTGGGAGCAGGAGCCACACTGAATGCTAACATAATTTTTGCAGAGGAGGCATTTTTGCGTATGGAGGGGGCCTTAGCCATGGGTAGCGACATTACCCTAACCACAGGCATGACACTTGATTTAGCAGACCACATGCTTACCGACTTATACAATGGAGAATACGTAACCCTGTTTACGGGGGTAGACCGGCTCACTTTAAATAGTGTTGAATTGGACAATGACTCCGTAACCGATGTCACCGGTGTATTTAACGGGCTCCGTACAAATGACACCTATTACCTGAGCTACAACAACGGAGACGTAAGCCTCTTTGCCGGCTCTGACGAGCCCGCCCCCCTATCCATCCCCGAGCCGACAACAACCACGCTCTCCTTACTGGCATTGGCAGGGTTAGCCGCTCACAGACGACGCAAGTAATTATTGGCTCAAATTATATACACGCGTGGGAATAATTGGCGGGTTTGATTTATATGTTGATAGATAAATTGGTAGTTGTGTGGTAACATACGAAATACGAAGTCAATTTAATTCGGCTCACAGCTACGGGAAGTCTCCCTTGTTGTTCGCAAAATAAGCATTGCTATCTCAACGTTTTCTGCCGTAATTACACCGGTAACTTATGCAA
>SUVJ01000015.1 GCA_015062045.1 Akkermansiaceae bacterium | reverse complement strand
CGAGGCTCAGCAAGAGGCCGACGCTGCCGCTGCTCAAGAAGAAGCCGATGCTGCCGAGGCTCAGCAAGAAGCCGACGCTGCCACTGCTCAAGAAGAAGCTGACACTGCCGAGGCTCAACAAGAGGCCGACGCTGCCGCTGCTCAAGAAGAAGCTGATGCTGCCGAGGCTCAGCAAGAGGCCGACGCTGCCGCTGCTCAAGAAGAAGCTGATGCTGCCGAAGCTCAGCAAGAAACCGATGATGCTGCGGTTCATGAAGATTCTGATTCCTCTACAACTAAAGAGGGAACAATGGGAAAAAAAACGGACAACGAACAACCATCGCAACACGAATACGATGTTAGTGTCATTGATCCGCATACCGGAAACGAATTAGACTTGCATCCGGACTTATCAAATACAAAAGAACAAATACTTCATAATGAACGAGAAGAAGCAAATCTTTATAATAGTTTAAAAACTAGTGAGGAAAGATACGAACAGGCTGAAAAAATGAATTCAAAAGGTTATGATGATGGCGATATATTTGGACCGCATAGAGATCATCAAACCATAAAAGATCATCAGGCAGAACGGGAAATTATAGGTAATTTAGCTTCCGACCTGAGACAACATTCACATTATACATATACGGAGGATTATCCTGAATCTAATGGAGATAATATAGCTACTCAATTGGAATCAAAAAATTCGGGGATAGAACTAAACTCCGCAAAGGATATACCACCTCCGCCTCCGGCTCCACCTTTAGACTCATGGCGGAATTCATATAACAATAGTAACGATACTCAATTTACAGCAAATGCTGAAGGCACCACCATATCCGGCGATTATAAGGAATCGAGCCTTAAACAAACACTTAGAGAACATAGCCAAAAAACTGCCCCCTTATCAGACTCACAAATAAATGATGGAGCAGACACTCCGAAACCGCCTATGCAAAATCCAACAGATTCTCCTCGTGAACCTCGCAGTAGGATGGATACAAATTGGTGGTGGCATCGACAAAAAGGCAGGTAAAAGAGGAAGAATCATACCAAAGTAGCATCTTCGGCAAATTCTTCATCTATAATCAATAAGGGAGAGGCCAACGAAGAAGGGCTTATTGCGGCATAACTTTTGCAGTTGTTTTGAAGTGTAGCTTTGCGACATCGCACAGGCGCGCCTGCCCGTGTTTAGCAACAAAAGCGCGGGCAGCTTTGGTAACATGGCCTGCGCAGCCCAAAGGCATGTCGCAACCGGCGGCAGCGGCGGTGTCCTGCATCCATTTCACAAAACGTGCACGCGCCAAAATAGAGGCAGCCGCCACGGCGACATCGCTCTCTGCCTTGGTGCGTTGCTCTAATTGCACGGGTACACGGCGTTTGCCCAGGGCAGTTTTAAGCACCCACTCATTGGCAAACTGGTCGCTCAGCGCGCGCGCGCAGGAGGGCACTTTTTCATGCAGGGCGGCTATCACACGTGCATGCCCCCATGCCAGCAAGCGGTTAAGATTACCAAACTCCGCATATAGCTCATTATAACGCTTGGGGCCTATGCATACTACCTCATACGCAATGCCGGGCAACTGCATGATTTTTGCGGCAATGGCGGCTATTTTTTTATCATCGGGTATTGCCTTGCTATCCTTACATCCCAATTTAACCAAAGCATCTGCCGTACGCTCATCCGAATATACACCGGCTATCACCAGGGGGCCAAAGTAGTCTCCCTTGCCGCTTTCATCCACCCCGAAGTGCGGAGTCTTATCCACCGTATGGGCAGATTTTTTTACAGCAGATACCCCGGTGCGCGGGTCAATCAGCATCACAAACTCCAAAAATTCATCTGCCCCGCTGCCTTGCACCACTAATTTGCCACGCTTGGCATAATATGCCACGTTTACTTTGGGGCCGGTAAAGCAAAACTCTGCATACTCACGCTCCGACGGCTCATAACCGGCGCGTGTTTGCAACTTATTTTTTAGAGCGCGAGCATCTGCTGCATTTAAATCGATGGTATATTGAGAAGCCATGTGGCAATAAAATGGACTGATTTTATGCTCAGGTCAATGAAAAAGTGCAGAATTTTGAGCCATAAAGCCCCCAAAATGCATGGTTGACACAAAAAAATGCACGTAAGTTGCTTTTTTTGCGTGCCAAAGAGAAAAAAATGCGCTACAATCTCGCCAGCTTCTTAAACCAAGCGAATCCACATATATGGCAAACACAATCACTAAAAGAGAGCTTGTAAATAAGATCTGCGCAGAGATGAACAGCGACCTCACGCAGAATGATGTACTTGAAGTAATCCAGAAGGCAGTTGACCTCATCACCGAGGCTCTGGGCAACGGCGATCGCGTTGTCCTCCGCAACTTCGGTACCTTCACTGTTAAGGAGGTTAAGGCCAAGATCGGCCGCAACCCCAAGAACCCCGGTAAGGATGTACCCATCCCTGCCCGCAACGTTGTGAAGTTCAAGGTCGGTAAGACCCTCAAGGAGGCTGCTGCCAACGTTAAATAAGTTGTAGATTTTTTCGACTTATCAAACAGGGCTCACGGTTTTCAACTGTGAGCCCGTTTTTTGTCTCTATTAGCAAGGGGTAAAATCGAACAATAGAAAAAGCGAACCACGAGAGTGATTCGCCTTATTTTGAGGAGTACCCCCTCGCGGGCTCGAACCGCGGACAAACTGATTAAGAGTCAGCTGCTCTACCGACTGAGCTAAGGAGGCATTGTTGCACGGGAGTAGTCCCGCAGACTGGTACCCCCTCGCGGGCTCGAACCGCGGACAAACTGATTAAGAGTCAGCTGCTCTACCGACTGAGCTAAGGAGGCACAATGTCTGAGGGCACTCACACCTTGTTGTAACCTCAGAGAGGCAGCCGCTGGTCAGATTTGAACTGACGACCCACGCATTACGAATGCGTTGCTCTACCCCTGAGCTACAGCGGCAGGTGCTGTGTGCGGGGGCAGCTTACCATGTTCAAACGGATATTGCAAGCAAAATTTTCAAAATTTCTTAATTTTTTTCTTTTTGGTAATTTTAGGATTGATTTTACGGGGGTATAGTATAGAATAAGGTCACCATGACTTACGAAGTTTTCGAAACACAGCAGGAAGCTGTCAAGACCTTGGCAGCTGAGGTAGCAGAGCTCATCCGCAGCCGCGCAGCAGAGGGCAAGGGTGTTGTGCTCGGTTTGGCCACCGGTGCGTCTCCCCTGGGCTTCTATGCAGAGCTGATTCGTCTGCACAAGGAGGAGGGGCTTTCCTTCAAGAACGTGACCACCTTCAACCTGGACGAGTACTACGGCCTGCCCCGTGAGCACGTGGAGTCCTACTGGTACTTCATGCACACCAACCTGTTCAACCACATTGATATTCCCGCAGAGAACATCAACCTGCCCAGTGGCACGGTTGCCCAGGAGGACATTGCCGCACACTGCCAGGCATACGAGGACAAGATTAAGGCTTGCGGTGGTCTGGACCTGCAGATTCTGGGTATCGGCCGCACGGGTCACATCGGCTTCAACGAGCCGGGCTCCGACGACACCACCCGCACCCGCCAGGTACATTTGGACGACCTGACCAAGACCGATGCCGCCCCCGCATTCGGCGGCTTTGAGAATGTACCCTGCTATGCCATCACCATGGGTGTAGCCACCATCATGGATGCCAAGAAACTGCGCCTGATGGCTTGGGGTGAGAAGAAGGCCTCCATCGTCAACAAGGCCATCAATGGTCCCGTAACGGCAGATGTTGCTGCCTCTTACCTGCAAAAGCACCCGGATGCCAAGTACTTCCTGGACAAGGCAGCCGGCTCTGAGCTGTAAAGCTCTACCGCTGTCAACCAACAGATAAAACTTCTTACCGGGAGCCGGCTGAAAACCGGCTCCCGTTTTAGAATTCCGCGAACATGCACCTGTATATACATGTACCGTTTTGTAACAAGATATGCCCGTATTGTGCCTTTTACAAGCACAGGTTGGGTAACACGGATATACGGGGATATGTACGCAGCGTGATAAGGGAGGCCAAGTTGAGGTTACCGCAGGGGTATCGGCCACACACCATATACTTTGGGGGCGGCACCCCCAGCATGCTCTCCCCTACGCACCTGAACACACTGGTAGAGGGGTTAAAGGAGCACATTGATTTCACCGGGGTGCAAGAATGGAGTTTCGAGACCAATCCCGCCACCTTTACCCCGGCCAAGGTGGAGCAATGGGTACAATTAGGGATTAACCGTGTATCATTAGGAGCCCAAAGTTTTGAGCCGGAGCTTTTGCAACTGCTGGGCAGAGAACACAGCCCGCAGCAAATTGCGCAAAGCGTGCGCATGCTCCGGGAGGCAGGCATGCCGCAGGTAAACGTGGACCTCATGTTCTCCCTGCCCGGGCAAACGCTTGCACAATGGCAACACACCCTGCTGGAGGCACTGGCACTGCAGCCGGACCACATATCCACCTATAACCTTACCTACGAGGAAGATACGGCATTTTTTGAAGCATACGGTGCAGATGCCGGGGATGAAGAGACGGATGTAGCCATGTTTACCATGGCAGATGAGCTGTTAACAAGCCACGGCTACCGCCACTACGAGATCTCTAACTTTGCCCGTGGGGGTGCGGTATCTCACCACAACCTGGCCTGTTGGCGGGGGGAGGATTACTATGGGCTGGGGCCGGGGGCTTGCGGCACTGTCAACAACACCCGCTACCGAAACACAGAAAACACAGCAACTTACATTGCAGCCCTGAGCATGGGGCAACTGAGTGAAGCAGAGACAGAGCAACTCAGCCCGCAAGCGCGCCGTGCAGAGCTTTTGGGGCTGCAACTGCGTACGGATGAAGGCTTGCCCCCTCACCTGATACGTGAGCAGGATGCGGACTTCATTAGCATGCTGGAGGCAGAGCAACTGGCCATACGCACGGCGGACGGCAAATTACAACTCACCCTCAAAGGGCGATTACTGGCAGATGAAATTGCCACAGGGCTCATCATGTAACAAGACATATTTTGAGCTTGCAAGCAGAAAAGATAGAGCATAAAATGCTACCGAACATCACACAGAGAATTCGGCCATGAAGTTATCTTCCCTCATTTTTCCGCTCATAGCAGCCGTTGCAACAGCCTCATTTGCGCAAACATCCGCGCCCGAATCCTCAGCCCCACAGCATCATCAAGCAGCATATAAGCAGTTCAAGGCCAAGCTGGATGAGCTGGCATCCAACAACAGTTTTGACCCCGCCCCGGCCGTTATTATTGCGCTCAACGCCACTAATGATGAGTTTTGCATTGAAGAGTGGATGGCACAAGCCGCAAAAGAGAACAACCCCGTGGCACTCAATTACGTGGGGTCTAAGCACTTATTTTATGTGCCGGACAACATGAAGCGCGACAAAAAGGTTAAGGAGGCCGTTGCGCTTGTCAAAAAGGCGGCAGACAAAAAGTATGCCCCGGCCATGGTAGATTACAGTACCTACATGCGCCATGGCGTGGGCGTTATCAAAAACACGGCAGGGGCAGACCGCCTGTTGATGGAGGCCTGCCGCAGCGGCAACTTTGAGACCCGATTTTCTTGGCTATTACAGTCCGGCAGGCTTGAAAAATATGAGGATAAGGACCGCCCGGAGGTAAAAAATGAAATTGCCAGAGGCAACCACCATGTGCTATATTACCTGAGCGGCAAAGCCCCCAACGACTTTTACATGCTCAACATGTTAACCGAGGCTGCACGCATGGGTAACCACAGTGCCATGTATGAGCTATCCACCCACTTGTCACGCTTGGATATACGCGCAAGTTACCATTACCTCAAAGCCGCAGCTGCGCACCACAACATTATGGCACTCTCCACTTTGGGAGAATACCTTATTTCCCCGAACAAAGATATTGCAGAGGCATTGGGATTACAGCAGGATGAAGCAGCCGGGGTATACCTGCTCAAAACCGCTGCCTGCATGGGTAATACTACAGCAAATGCCATGCTTGCACACCTGTATTACAACGGCATTTGCGGTGTAGAAAAAGACATAGACAAAGCATACAAACACATTGAAGCCGGGGCATCCGCCAGACCGGATGTCGGGTTCCTGGCGGCGCAGGGATTCATGTTGGTTAACGGGTACGGGGTCAAAAAAGATGCCGCCAAAGGGCTGCAGCTCATTAATTTGGCAGCACGGCAAAAGTACCCACACGCTGTTGCCATGCAAGCATACCTTCATTTTCGCGGGATTGGTGTTGAACCCAATGGCAAAGAAGCCGTTTTTTTGTTGGAGAGCTTAGCCACGGATCGCCGCAGGCTGGATGTTTGCTTTGTTTACATTGCGCTTATGTATGATGAAGGTGGGGCCGGCTTGGATAAAAATCCCCAAAAAGTAGAATACTACATGGGGCACGCCAAACGAGCCTTAGGAGAATATGCTCAACAAGTTTTTGACCAATACAAGAATAAGTATAACGGCTGGCACCTGACTCCGTTTGATATCAATATGTAATTTTTACAACTACCCTCAAAATCAACATGCAAGCAATACATCTATTCTCTGCACTTATCGCAGCAGGCATGCTGTGCACGCCTGCCACCCATGCAGCACCTGCAAAAAAAGCCCCTGCTACGCAACAGGCATTTCCGGCAGCGCATGAAACGCATTACAAACAATTCAAACAACAGCTTCAAGGGCTTACAAAAAAAAATAGCTTTGATTTGAGCCCGGCTCTGTTCACCATACTCAAGGCAACGAATGATGAGTTCAGCATAGAACCATGGATGCAACGCGCCGCAGATGAAGGGGAACCCGCCGCCATGCTCTTTATGGCGCAAAAGCACCTGATAATGTTGCCGAAAGAGAAATACCGCGCCCCCGAGGTTCGCACTGCGGTAACAAGGATAAAAAAAGCATCCGATGCCAAGTATGTACCGGCAATGGTAGAATACAGCAGGTGCCTCAAAGAGGGCATAGGCGTATTCAAAAACGAATCTGCGGCGGAGAAGTTGCTGATACAAGCATGCAGCGGCGGTAGTTTTGAGGCCAGATTCGCCTGGTTGTTGCAAACGGAGCGCATGAAGACGTATGAGGACCTGCAGCGCCCTGAGATTCAAACAGAAATCAAAAGAGGGAATCATTACATCCTCCAGCACATGAGCATTTTGGCCAAGGAGAATAAAGCCATTCTGCAACTGTTGAATCAAGCGGCACTCAAAGGTAACGGCAGAGCATACTACGAGCTGTCTGAGCTGACAAAGCAGGTGGATATAGCCAAAAGCTATCAGCAACTCACATCTGCGGTCAGGTTTCGCAACCCGGATGCCATGTACCGCATGGCCATGTACATGATAGCCCCCCCGCCCACGTTGGAAATCAATGTAGGCCCCGTGCTCAACCCGCAAGCCGGTGTCATTATGCTCAAAATGGCCTCCATCATGGGGCAAATTGACGCCCGAGCCGAACTTGCCCGCATTTATTATGAGGGCAAACACGGGCAAAGCAAAGATTACAACAAGGCATACCGCCATGCCACCATTGGCGCCATGCTCTCCGGGGCCCCGGCACTCCTTGCCGCGCAGGGGCAAATGATGCTCAACGGCATAGGCACTCAACAAGACCTCCAAACCGGCTTAATGCTCATTAAAACGGCCTCTCGCCAATATGCTCACGCAAAATCTTTGCTGGGCTATGCCTATTTCAAAGGCTTAGGGGTTACCAAAAACATCAATACAGCCACCATGCATTTTGAGGATGCCGCTGCCCACAAAGACCCCGTGGCTCTCATTTATTTGGCTCTCATGTTCGATGCAGAAAACCAAGCTTCAAAATCCCAATACTACTTGGAGCACGCAGAACACAAACTGCCGGGTAAAGCTAAAATTATTTTCAGAAATCTCAAGGCTACCCCCGGCGGCTGGCAGGTGCCCCCCTTCCCGCTATAAAAAAGTTTTTAATTTTTTATTCTTTCAAAAACTTAAATATCGCAAGATAAAGCAGAGCCAACGCAATACATCATACCATATATTGTGTGCACGGCAAGCAACTTTAACAACCGGCGGGGGTAGGCATAAAAAAAAGGCTTGTCAGGAAAATCTGTTTATGGTAGACTAAATGCGTCTTACACCCCCACAAGGGTGCAATGCCCCCCGCATTGCCGCAAAATTCCAGCAATAAAAAATGAAGAAAACAGCAAAAACACTTTTCCGAAGCGTCGTTGCGCTGCTTGCAGCGGCCGTGCTTTGCACCCCGGGTGCAGAGGCCGCTACGCGGAGTGTCAGCAAGGACTTTATTATGCCTGCTGCGCCGTCCCCTTCAGCCAAGCCGAATCCCAAATTACCCAAATTGGGTAGGGACAAGCATGGCATGCCGTTCTACCATCCCTCTCAGCGTAACCGCGTGGTACGCACCACCGCCTACACGCATACAGAGAGCGACCACGTGGGCTATGGCCCGCGCAACGCCATAGGTACATCCCTTAAATACACAGACCAAGTGCGCAGCGCTGCGGCAGATTGGTCCGTATACCCCTTGGGCACGCGATTTAAGATAAAAGGGCAGCCCTACATCTATGTGGTGGATGACTACGGCAGTGCCTTGGTAGACACCGGTACCATTGATATTTACCAGCCCACCCCGGAGCTGATGCGCCGGTGGGGGCGTCGCATGGTGGAGATTCAGGTGATACAGTGGGGGTCCTCTGAGCTGAGCATGCAAAAGCTCTCCGACCGCAGAGGCTACAGCCATTGCCGCAAGATGTATGCCTCCCTGCAACAGCAGCAAAGCCACAGAAAAACAGCTAAAAAATAAACCTGTTTTTCAGATTGCGTTTTTCAAAAATCCCCGCAATACTCATTGCGGGGATTTTTTTGAACAAAAACGCCAAAAAAGAATCTAAGGTATACACACCAACAAAACGATTTGATGCTTGCAGCAGGGGCGTAATCATGATAGAATCTCTGCTGAGCTGACAGGAATATGAGGCGCAAGTTTCTCACATGGCTATTACTGCTGGTCTGTGCAACTTTTGTTGTGACGGGCGGGTTGGCCTACCTTCAATTTGACAGGCAGGTGCAAGAGCGTGCCAACCAGATTCTCAACACCCGCCTTAATGACTTGGCAGAGTTGCTCAACTACACCAATGAGAACATGAAACACGTGGTTGAGATTAACAATGAGAGCACCCTCAACCGCACCCGCGCCGTGGCAGAGCTCATACGCCTCAACCCTGCTATTCTGCTACAGGATGAACAATTGCAACGCCTTTGCAATGAAATGGGGGCAGACCAACTATGTGTGTCGGATGCCAAGGGCTTTATCATAGCCGCCGCCCCAAGCACCCTGATAGGTTTTGACCTCAACAGCCATGAGCAAAGCCGCGTATTTCTGAAATGCATAGAGAGCCCGGGGGAGGAGATTATCCAGCGTCCGCGCTCTAACGCCCACAACGGAGAGGTTATTCAATACGCAGGTGTAACGCGTCGGGATGCCCCCGGTGTTGTTCAACTGGGGTTCAGCTTTATACATGAACAGGCAGTGCGAGCCAACACTGCCTTTGCGGCATTAACCAACCGCTTCAAATTAGGTGAAAACGGCAAAATTATTGCCTTTCGCGGCGGGGCGCTCATGAACGGTGCAGACCTGAGTTTTCCGACCTCAGACCTCCTCTCCCTCCCCCTGAACAAGACGGAGTCCACCAAAATAGGGGACCGAGAATACTACGCCCACGCCATAGAAAAAAAGGATGTACGAATCATCGGTCTATTACCGGCAGAGGAAATCAACAAAATCAGCTTAGAATCCCTTAAACAACTCTTCATCAGCAATGTATGGCTTTTCATCGTCATGTTCCTGCTGGTGTGGGTGTTATTGCAAAAACTTGTACTCAACGGGCTCTCACGCATCAACCGCTCCCTGCAACGCATTACAGAGGGCTATAAAGAAGAGCGCGTGCATGTGAGAGACACCCCGGAGTTCACCCGTCTCTCCACCGGTATCAACTCTATGGTGGACTCGCTGCAATCATACGTAGAACAACGCAAGGAGAGATTGCAAAGGGAGTTCGCCTTGGCTCGCTCCGTACAAAATACTTTGCTACCCAACAAGTTTCCGGCTTTTCCGGAGCAAAATCAATTTGATATTTACGCCACACGCCTACAATCTGAAAACGTGGGGGGTGATTTTTACGACTTTTTCATGGCAGACCACGAGCACTTGTGTTTCATGCTCGGAGACATCTCTACAGAGGGCATCCCGGGGGCTCTGTTCATGATGCGCGCCATGTCGGTCATACGCTCCTTGGCAGCCACGGGTATGCCACCGGCAGAGCTGCTTACCGAGGCCAACAAAACGCTCTGCGAAAACAACATCACCAAAACACGCATATCCTTCTTCCTGGCGCGTCTCAACATCAACAGCGGCGTACTGCGC
Organism: Akkermansiaceae bacterium; assembly: GCA_015062045.1. GTDB lineage: Bacteria > Verrucomicrobiota > Verrucomicrobiia > Verrucomicrobiales > Akkermansiaceae > Akkermansia. Next base: position 29,181 of record SUVJ01000015.1, on the reverse strand, counting down.
TTCATTAACGCCGGCACCCCGCAAGCCCTGCGCAGTGCAAGCGGGGCACCGTTTGAGATGATGCCCATGCGCTCCGGCACCGTGTTGGGGGCTCATCAAAACTCCATTTACAGAGAATGTGTTGTTGCCTTGCAACCGGGGGACCGCATCTTGCTGTACTCTCAAGGCATACTCAAGGCTACCAATGCCGCCAAGGTTCCGTTTGGTGCAGCAAGACTTCAAGAGGCCCTGCAACAGCCCACGGACAACGTTACGGAGCTTATACGCACCGTGCAGGTAGAGCTGCGCAACTTTACAGGGCACAAGGAGCAAACAACGGACTGCACCCTGCTTGCCGTAGAGTTCAAAGGCAAATGGATGCAGCAAAAACAATTTAGCCTCAACGCAGGAGACACCGCTGCCCTGAGCAACATGGCCAATGGTTGCAATGCCATGCTGGAGTCCGTACTGGCGTCTCCCGTGGCCATTGCAGAGCTGCAAACCGCCGTGGCAGATATCATCTGCGCCTTACCTACCGGCAGCGAGGTAAACCTGCGTTTCAGCTGCAATGAAGAAGAGGCAGAGATAACCCTTACCTACAACATACAGCAATTCAACCCGCTGGAGCACCTGCCCGCCCTCCCGTTGGATAGCGGGGTCTATTGCACAGACCCCACAGAAGGCAGCACCCTCAAACTCACAAAATCACTGGCATGAATCCGCCCCCTGCACCATCCATCCCTGCACAGGTTACCCCCCCGCCGCCCCCCATCGTATCGGCCCGGCGGCCTTTTGTGCCTGCCGCCTCGCCCCCCGCAGAGGAGCCGCCGGAGGAGCACAACACCAGAATCCCCCTGCCCCCCGGTGCTGTGGTAGGGGAGTACACCATACTCTCCAAACTGGGCAAAGGCGGGTTCGGCATTACCTACCGCGCCAAACATACGGACTCCGGCAGCATTGTTGTCATTAAAGAACACATACCGGAGGGCATGGCCATACGCATGCCCGATGGCTACGCCGTGGTAAGCAGCACCCCGGAAAAAGAAGAGGAGTTCCGCACCACCATGGCAGAGTTCATGGAGGAAGTGAGTATTCTCATGGGCTTAGAGCACCCCGGTATCGTACCCATATTGGGGGCCTTTGAGGCCAACGGCACCGCCTACTACGCCATGCCCTTTGTGGAAGGTACCCCGCTGCAAATACCGGAAAAACCCACCTTTGACCGCAGCCAAAAAGCCGCAGAAGCCCGTAAAATCAAGCAACAATTGCGTGCCTTGCTCTTTACCCTGGAGTACCTGGAGCAGCACAACATTGTACACCGAGACATTAAACCGGAGAACATTATCGTTAATGAAGAAGGGCGCCCCATCTTGCTGGATTTCGGCTCTGCACGCCAGCTGCAAAGCGGCAAGGTGTTCAACAACATTTATACCCCGGATTTTTGCGCCCCCGAGCAAAGCACATCTAAAAGCGACACCGAGATGAGCGGCAAGCTGAGCCTGCGTACGGATATTTATGCCTTGGGCGCCTGCTTTTATTATCTTATTACCAGATTATTACCGCCACGGGCAGACACACGCGTGCATGCCACGCCCGACCCCTACAAACCACTGGCCAGCCGCAAAGACCTGCAACTGTATTACGAGCCCTATTTTCTGCAATCCATAGACAGAGCCCTGAGCCTGGACCCGCGCGAGCGTTGGCAAGATGCCCCCACTTGGCGCATGTGCACGGAGTCGGGCATTGTACCGCCGCCACGCAGTTTTATACTGCGCATGCGCATTTACATGGCCATTGCACTGGTCATTATTGTTGCCTTGGGCAGCCTCAGCATCATTGCCTGGCAAGAAAAAAGCCAAACCAGGCAAATGTATATCAACGGCTTACGCTTTACAGAAGCCCTGTTGCATGACTTTAACACAGAGCTTGCAGACCTGCCGGGCTCTACCCAATTGCAGAGAAAACTGGGTACCAACCTCCAAAATTATTTGGACTCTATGGAAACCCTACCCGCTGCAAATGATGCCAGATTGCAGCGCTCTATGGCAACGGCTTGGCAAAACATGGGCGCTGTCTTTGTGCAGCAAGGTAAGCTGGAGGACGCAACAGAGGCCTACCGCAAAGCTACGGCCCTGCTGGAGGCACGCTACAACGATACCCCGGAAGACACCCGCACCTGCTACGAGCTCTCCAAAACACTGTGTAACCGTGCAGAAATAGCCCGCCGCCGCAATATGCTCAACGAGGGGCGTGATTTGACGGACAGAGCCCTTGCTCTCATCAAAAGTGTTTGCAAAAAAGCCCCCGGTAACCCGGACTATTTGTGCTCTTTAGGAGAAACCATGGGCACAGCTGCCCAGCTGGCAGACAACAGCGGAGACATGGAGCAGCGCCGCAAAATACTTGATGAAATGCTTCAATTATACCAAAAACTCGTGCAAGATTACCCCCTGCATGAGGGCAGCCGCAAGGGGCTGGCTCAAGCCCAAATCAGCCTGGCCTCCTTCTATATGGATGCCAATGATTTCACCACTGCCGAAACCCTGTTGCGAGAAAGCAAGGAGATCCTCATCGCCCTGTCGGAGGAATCCCCGCACAGGCTCTCCTTCCGCCAATGGTTATCCACTGCTTATTACACCATTGGCACCATGCACAACAGGCAAGCCTTAACGGAAACAGACCCCACCAAACAGCAGGAACACAACCTGAGGGCTCACGCGGCATTCGAGCAATGCTTCAATATGGCGAAACAGCTCGAAACCATGGATAGGGACAACGCGGATTACCCGTTCCAGCAATGCAGAACCTTAGCCAACATGGCAGATATTTACATGCGTAAAAACGAGTACCACACGGCAGAGCGTTACACCAGAGACGCCTTGGGGCGCATCAATGTCTTGCTTGAAACGGCTCCTAATAATGTTGATTATGCTAAAATACGCGCCGGGCTCATGAGAAACCTGGCCATGGCTCACAGTAAACAAGAATCCGAAAAATCTAAAGCAACAGCTGAGTTTGCTGAATACCGGGAAATCATCCGCACTCTCTTAGAGCAAAGCCCCAACAGCCCCATGCTCAAATACATGTATGCGGATGCCCTGGCGGAATCCGCCGCGCATGCCCGCAACATGGGGGACGACACCGCCGCCAAACAATGGCTGCATGAGGCAGAGGCGTTCTTAGACACCCTCTCCCCCAACGGCAAAAAAAACAGGCTCTGGAACATCAAGCTCAAATATGTGCAAGACATGCTGGATGATGTTACCGCCAAAATCCGCAAGCATTAATCAGCACCATTTACCCATTTACCGCCACCCTCGGGCAGCTCGCCCCAACCAACGGGTTGGTAACGGGTGAACATGGTGTTACCCCACAAGGGCACACCCACCGCTTGATTCCACTTGGCAGACATGCTGTTGCCGGTGTAGCAACCATAGCTCCAACAATCTGCCCCGGGAGCAAATGCCGTTTTGTTGAGCTTTTCAGCCAAGTCTTTCTCATGCATCCAGTGCATGGAGGCTCCAATGATATCGCTGCTGTAATCCAGCATAAAAGCGTGGGCATTAGAGTGCCCGAAATAGTAAAATGAGGTGATTTTATCTTTACCCCGCCCGGCTTTGTTAATGGCATTGTAGGCCTGCTGAGCCGTATCAACAAACAGGAGCTTCACTTTACGCTTGCTTGCCTGCTCTCGTATCATCGGGATGTAGTCTTTGCCGTCCTCCTTACCGCGGTTAATGTAGGCGGGGCGAAACACAATCCACACGATTTTTGCTTTGGGATTCTCCTTCTGAAGCTTATCTATGCGCACAGTAGCACCGCGCACAAAATTGGCCCACCAATTATCATGAGCATTCGGCCCGCGCAGCTTCTCCCAAGATTTCAGTGCCACCCCGCCGGAGAGCACTACATCCACCGCCGGGGCAACGCTTAACATTGCAGGCAAACATGCCAGAGCCGTCATTTGCTTCAGATTCATGCGCGTAAGAATAAACGCATCCCCCTCCTTAGTCAAGCTTATAGTGTGTTCTTGTTTGAATTGACTTTTCGGCAGACAATTCCTATAATATCGGCATGAAACAAATGTTAATGGGCTGTTTAATCCTCGGGTTGATGACAAGCTGCGAAATGGGCACAACGGGGCTCTTTGAACCGGTGCCTTATCAGCTTACCCGGCAAGAGGAGGAAGCTGCGCAGGCAAGTTTCCACACTGTCATTGACCAAGCAACCTACGCAGCGTTTGAGTACTCCGACAAGCTCAGCGGTTGCGATTTTGCCCCCGGCGAATATGAAGCAGCCGCAAAACAATACCATATTCGTCTCGGCACGGATGAACTGGACAAGCTCAAACACATGCTCAAACGAGTTTGGATTGTCGGAGCTGTTCAAAACGGGCACGAGGCCCCAAAGGCGGCCATACCCCACACCCCTGCACCACAACATTTTTTCAAACTCTATTTATACAACGACAAACAGATTCTTGCCACGGTATACCCACATATTGAGTTTGAAGCCTGTTCTCCCAAGGTAAATTATATTTGGGTTAATGACCTCCGCGCAGAGTTAAAAGCCCTGCCCTCTTATGCCCTATATGAGCAAAGAGAAGCTGCTACCCAACGCGAATACGCAGAGCAGCAGCAAGCTTTTGAAAACGAGGATTAAGGGTTAACGGTTCTTTTGCCCGGCATAAGAGCCTTTGCGGTCGTAATAGCGCGTATTGTTACCGGACTTTTCTGCACGCCCGGCGTAAGAGCCGCGGCTATCGTAGTAGCGCGTATTGCTGCCGGATGTTTCGGCACGGCCGGAGTAAGAACCACGGCTGTCATAATAGCGGGTGTTGCTGCCGGAGGTTTCGGCACGCCCGGCGTATGAGCCACGGCTGTCGTAATAACGCACATTATTGCCGTTTTTCTCTGCACGGCCTAAGTATCTGCCACTGCGGTCGTAATAGCGGGTATTGCCGTTGCTGTCCGTCTCTGCACGGCCTACATTGCTACCGTGTGGTCCGTAGAAAGAATCTGCGGCAGCGGTGCATGCAAGCAACGCAGCAAGGGTCATCATCACTTGGGTAATCTTTTTCATACGCGTTTGTTATAGCGTATTTCGCCCCGACATACAAGAACATAATTGAATACGACTTGCAAAAAAGCAGTTTTCTGCTATAATGCGGGCATGGAAATAACGCTGGAATCCCCGTTGGATATGCACCTGCACCTGAGAGACGGTGACATGCTCAAATTGGTAGCCCCCTTATCCGCAGATTTTGCGGGGGCGGTCATCATGCCGAACCTTGTACCGCCCGTTACGGATCCCGGTGCCATGGTGGCCTACGGGCAAAGAATCGACTCTGCCATGGGCGGGGCGGATTTCTCGCGTTACATGACCCTCTTCTTCACTAAGCAGACAGAGCAGCAGCTCACCATTGTCAAAGAGACCCCGGGATTCTTCGGCTACAAGCTTTACCCCGCCGGCATCACCACCAACAGCGAGGGTGGCGTGGCCAACTTGGCAGAGGCGGAAAGCACGCTCAAGATGATGGAGGAGATGGGGATCCCCCTGCTCATTCATGGCGAGAGCCACGGTTTTGTGATGGACCGAGAATCCGAGTTCTTGGCCGTGTATAAGCATTTGGCACAGCAATTTCCCAAGCTGCGTATTTGTATGGAGCATATCACCACCGCAGCAGCGCTGGATTTGCTGGAGAAGTTTGAAAACTTGTGTGCCACCGTCACGCTGCAACACCTCATCATCACGCTGGATGACGTGGCGGGCGGTGCCCTCCAACCGCACTTGTTCTGCAAACCCATAGCCAAACGCCCGCAAGACCGCGATGCCTTGCTGCAGGCCGCCATCAGCGGGCACCCGCGGCTTATGTTCGGCAGCGACTCCGCCCCGCACCCCCGTTGCAAAAAAGAGGCTTGTGGCTGCGCGGCAGGCGTGTTCACCGCCCCCCTGGCATTGCCCAAACTGGCAGAGATTTTTGCCCGGCACGGTGCGTTGGATAAGTTGCAAGGCTTTGTAAGCGGCAATGCCTGCCGCCTCCACGGGCTTACACCCACCGCTAAAAAAGTGACCCTGCAAGACACCCCCATGGCCGTGCCGGCATCTTACCGCAGCTACGGGCAACAAGTGGTGCCCATGTACGCCGGGGCGCAAATCAACTGGAGCATCAAGGCCTGATGCAGGATGCCGCCATACCGAGCGCAGATGACCTGCGCGCCTTGCTGGCAGAAATAGCCGCCATGCACATGCCCTACGGCATGTACGGCCCCGCCAATTATCCGCCCGAGGGCTGCCCGTTGATGGACCTGCCCACGGAGTACCTGGACTGGTTTTGGCAGCGTGGCTGGCCCAAAGGCAAGCTGGGGCGGCTCATGGAGCAAACACTTCTCATCAAAAACAGCGGTTTGGATGCCCTGTTTGAGCCTTTTAGACGGGCTCAGGGCGGACGCCGCAAATTTCCTCGTAAAAAATGAATACCATCAAATCCATATTCCTTGCCGCACGTCCTAAAACCTTGCCCGCCGGTATTGTTGCCGTGTGGGCCGGCTGCATGATTGTGTGGAAATACCAACACATACTCCCCAACGCCCTGCCGGAGTGGCAGCAGGTGGAACTCAATTGGGCTCTGGCCGTGTTTACCGTGTTAAGCGCCATGTGCATACAAATTGCCTGCAACCTCTTTAATGACTCGCTGGACTCCGATAAGAAGGCAGACACCGCTAAGCGACAAGGCCCCCGCCGCATCACCGCCAGTGGTGCTATGTCCTCTCGTGCAGTTAAAATAGCGGGCTGCTTCTTTTTGGCGGTGGCAGCCGCACTTTCCATACCGCTTATACAAGCGCAGGGCTGGCCCATCATCGCCATCGGTATACCGAGCATGCTGTGCGCCTATTGTTACACCGGCGGCCCCTACCCCTTGGCATATAAAGGATTGGGCGAGCTGTTCGTGCTACTCTTCTTCGGGCTGGTTGCCGTTATGGGTACGGTATACGTGCAAATTGGTTTTGTGTACAACAGTTTCTTCCTCTACATATACGGGGCAGCGTTCATTGTGGGGGTGCAGTGCGGGCTGCTCTCTTGCCTGCTGATTGAAATTAACAACATACGAGACCGCAAAGAGGACTCCGGCACCGGCAAACGCACCCTGGCCGTGCGCTTGGGCGACAAACGCGCCCGAGGGTTGGCCATGGCTTTCCTGATTGCGCCGTATGTCACCCTCAAGCAAACGGCGTTTTTCCTGCCCGATGTCAGCTGGAATCTTTGCTGGCTGGCAGCCATTCTTTGCGGTGGCTTCATATTGCTCAAAATCACCCGAACCCCGGCAGATAAGCGCATGAACATGCTGCTGGGGCTCGCCTCCCTGCACCTCATCCTCTTCTTGCTGGCCCTTACCATGGGCAGCAGCATTTCTTAAAACATGGCTGCATCAAATCAACGTCTGGAATCTTTGGATGCCCTGCGAGGGCTAGACACCACCCTCATCATCGGTTTAAGCACGGCACTGTGGGCTGTTTACACCGCCTGCCCCACTCCCTTTTGGGCAGAGGTGCGCTACCAAATGGGGCATGCCCCGTGGGAGGGCTTGCGGGTGTATGACCTCATCTTCCCGCTCTTTGTCTACTTGTCTGGCATATCCCTCAACTTCTCCGTACGCAAACGCGGCAGCACCGGTGCCGGCACCGGCAAATTACTGCTGCACATGTGGTACCGCGCCATAGTATTGGTCATACTGGGCATATTGGTTAACGGCCCCTTGGTGTGGGATGCCTCGGCCATACGCTGCGCCTCTGTATTGGGGCTTATCGGCATCAGCGGGGCACTGGCAGGCACCCTTGTTCTTGCATTACGTAAAACTTGGAGCATTGCCGCAGGTGCAGGCGTGATTCTGCTTGCAGTATTCCTGATGCAATACCTGGGTGGGGATATGACCCCCGCGGGCTGTTTCAACGCAACAGCAGATGCCGCACTGTGCCCCGGCAAGCTTCACTACAGCGTTATTGACCCCGAGGGGCCGCTGTGCATACTCTCTGCCACGGCTCTTGCACTGGGGGGCTACCTGAGCGGGCGTGTTTTCAACGCAGCGTTCTCTGCTCCGCGCAGGGTATTCACCTTGCTCATCGGGGGCGGCATCGCCATTGTGCTCGGCATGCTTGGTCCCTGTATCAAAAATATATGGACCCCGTGTTTTGTGCTGCTCTGCGGTGGCATAGGGGCTATCCTCATGGCTGTGTTTCACCTTATTATAGATGTTTGGAAGTGTCAACGCTGGGCATGGCCATTCAAAGTTGTGGGCTGCAATGCCCTGTTCATTTACCTTTTTACGCACATCATTGCCTTCGGGCAGCTCACAGAGCGCGTTTTCGGCGGCACCATTCACGAGCTCATTAACCGCCCGTGGCAGGGCTTTGCCTACGGTATCGCCTACTTAACCCTCGCTTGGCTCCTTTGCCTGCTGCTCTATAAACACCGCATTTTCGTGAAAGTTTAGACATTAACGGGCAATTTTAGGCTTGCCAAAAGGGGGGAATAGGTGTATAAGGCGCGCATGAATACGGCCATACGCACACGCTTCGCACCGTCCCCCACCGGCTACCTGCACATTGGTGGGGCCCGCACAGCTCTGTTTAATTATCTTTTCGCCCGTAAAATGGGCGGCACGTTTATTCTGCGCATAGAAGACACCGACCAGGAGCGACACGTGGAAGATGCCATGAAAGCCATCTTTACCGGCATGAGCTGGTTGGGCTTGGATTGGGACGAGGGCGAGGGCAAGGGTGGCCCCTGTGAGCCGTATTTCCAGAGTCAGCGCAAGGATATTTACGACCGCTACTTCAATAAGTTGGTAGAGCTGGGGCGCGTGTATGAGTGCCCTGCCCCCAATAAGCGAGATAAAAACGGCGATGAGATACCCGGCACCGGCGAGGGCACTGTTTGGCGTTTCCGTTTTAAGAGAGACGGCGTGATGACCCTGCACGACCTCGTTTGCGGGGATATCTCCGTGGACTACACCAATGAGGAGAACACCCCCGACATGGTGGTGAAACGCACCGATGGCTCCTACATTTTCCACCTGGTCAACGTGGTGGATGACATTGAGATGAAGATCTCACACGTTATCCGTGGCGAGGACCACATTATGAACACCTTTAAGCACTTGCAACTTTTTGATGCCTTTGGTATAGAGCCGCCCGTGTACGCACATATTCCGCTGATTCAGAACCCCGACGGCTCCAAGATGAGCAAGCGAGACGTAGGTGCCCAGCTGGGCAACTACCCGGAGGAAGGGTTCTTGCCCGATGCCGTCATCAACTTTATCGCCCTGTTGGGATGGAGCAGCAAGAGCGATGAGGAGGTGTTCACCAAGGAGCAACTCATTGACCTCTTCTCACTGGAGAACGTCAACCGCGCTGCCGCCAAGTTTGACATCACCAAATGCAAGTGGATGAACCAGCAGCACATTCTGAAGCTGGATGCCGCCAAGTTTATTGAGCTGGCCATGCCGTTCTGCACGGCAGCCGGGTTGGAGGACACCGCACAGCTGCGAGAGGCGCTGCCCTCTGCCCAGCCCAAGGTACAGTTGCTCAGTGAGGCCCCGGCTTGGGTAAAATGGGTGCAAGTGCTGGAGTACGAGCAAGAAAGCATGGCCAAATTGCAGGAGAATGCCAAAGAGATGCTCGGCCTGCTTACCGAAGCCTTTAACGGTATTGAGGAGTGGAGCGGCGAGGCTGCATTCCAAGTCATTAAGCCGCTGGCCAAAGCGAATGGCGTGAAGGTGGGGGCCATGATGTTCCCGCTGCGCATGGCTCTTACCGGCACACACGCCGGCCCCGGCATTGATGTGATTATGCAGGTATTGGGCAAGCAGGAGGTTCTGCGCCGCATCAGCATTTTCCCCTGCTGATTTCCATTACACACCACGGTACACACATACAGCATGCGCACCATCGACTTCGATTACCACCTGCCGGAGGAGCTGATAGCCGACCGCCCGCTGCCGGACCGCGCAGCAAGCCGCATGCTGGTGGTGCACCGTGACACCGGGCTTATAGAGCACCGCCATTTCTCCGATATTCTTGAATACGTGCAACCCGATGATCACTTTGTGCTCAACAACACCAAGGTGGTGCCCGCGCGCTATTTCAGCAACGACGGCTCCATTGAACTGGTGCGCGCAGGCTTGGCACAAGAGCTGGTGTGGAAATGCATGGTGCGCCCCGGCAAAAAAATGAAGGTTGGCCGCACGGTGCAAGTGGGGGATGCCACCGGCACCGTGGAATCCATAGATGACGAGGGCTACCGCTATATACGCTGGGATAAGTTCGTGGACCCCGAGGTTTACGGCAGACTTGCCCTGCCCCATTACATGAACCGTGAGAGCGAACCGGCAGACAAAGAGCGCTACCAAACCGTATACGCTGAGCATGAGGGAGCCATTGCCGCACCCACGGCCGGGCTGCACTTTACCCCTGAGATTCTGGCCGCCGTGCCGCACAGTTTCGTAACCCTGCATGTGGGCGTAGGCACCTTCCGCCCCGTTAAAGTGGAGAACATTGAAGACCACCACATGCACCGAGAGAGTTTCACCATGCCGCAACAAACGGCGGATGCCATTGAGAATGCCAAGCGCGTCATTGCCGTGGGCACTACCAGCGTGCGTGTTATGGAAACCCTGGCCACCCGCCACGGGCGCCCCCTGCCCGCATGCAGCGGCGATACGGATATTTTTATCTACCCCGGCTATCAATACAAAGTAACGGGTGGGCTGCTCACCAATTTCCACCTGCCGCAAAGTACCCTCATTATGCTTGTATGCGCTTTTGCCGGCAAAGAGCTGATAATGGAGGCCTACCGCCAAGCCGTAGAGATGCGCTACAGATTCTTCTCCTACGGAGATTGTATGTTAATACTGTAATTTGTGTGTGGGGGGAGGAGAAACTGAGCGGCGCAAGCCGTTCAATATCACTGCTCAGCCAAGAGCAATCTCACTCATCCGGCAGGATGAATCTCACTTTCTCCGTAAGGGAAAATCTCACCCTGTGAGGGCGTAGAAAGCGAGCCATAGGCGAGACTCGAAGCCCCCATGTACACGCCTGTGGGCAATTTGTTGAAATAAATCCGCGCACCGATAGCTGCGCTAACTTTTTTATTTTCAGAATAATGGCGGCTACGCACTCACAGGGTGAGATTTGCCATGAAGAGTAGTGAAATTGAAGAACTATCGTCCTTCAATACTCTGCCCATACAAAAAATAATTTACCTTTCAACATAGACGATAGTCTCTAATTGTTCCCCCGCGTATGGTAATTTGCCTTGACATGCGCACCCCAACAAGCTAGACTGGGGATGTTATGAATATCTCACGCACTCTGGCCGCAACAGCGGCATTGTTCATGGGGGCTGTAGCCACCGCAGCAGCGGAGGGTACCAGGCCGAATATTCTCTTCATCATATCGGATGACCACTCCGTCAACGCCATGGGCACCAATGACAAGGACACGCCCGTGCCGCTGCCGGGGTTCCGCCGTTTGGCAGATGAAGGCATGGTGTTTGACCGCGCCTATTGCGCTAACTCCCTTTGCGGCCCCTCCCGCGCCTGCATGCTCACGGGGCGCCACTCCCACAACAACGGGTTCTTATATAACTATGGAGGCCCTGCATTCAACGGCAGCCAGCCCACCTACCCCAAAATGCTGCAAGCTGCCGGCTACCAAACGGGTATTGTAGGCAAATGGCACCTTATCTCTCAACCCACGGGCTTTGACTCTTGGCAAGTGTTCCCCAGCCAAGGGGATTACCTCAACTCCACCTTCCACACGGCAGATGCCCAAGGGCGCACCAAAACCATACGCCACCGCGGGTATGTTACGGATGTTGTCACCAACATGGCCATCACATGGATGGAGAGCCGAGACAAGAGCAAACCCTTTGCCCTGATTGTGGGCCACAAAGCCCCCCACCGCAACTGGCTGCCTGCCCCCCGCCACTTGGAGACCATCAAAAAACACGTGGCCAAAATGACACCGCCGGCCACCCTGCACGACAACTGGGAAAACCGCCCCGAGTTTTTAAAGCATAATCGCCAATCCATCGCTTGGGATCTCTGTAATTGGAACGATAACCACTTGATGTACAAGGAAATCCCCTTCGATGTCATGAAGGAGATTATCCCCAAGCACCAGCTGCGCAACAAGATTAAAAACGGCGAGTTTAAGGGGCAAATACCCGCAGACTTCAATATTGAAAAGCACACACCCAAATTTGCACCCAAAACAAACTTGGGATGGAGCACCAATTGGATTGAGCCGGGCCTGCAACAAGTATACGTAGACTTCTACACCAAGCGTACCCGCGAGTTCGTAGAGGCCATGCGTGCCGGCAAAATCAAAACGCAGGAGGACATGACCGTGCAACGCTGGCGCTGGTATATGGAGGACTACCTGGGCTGCATCCTCTCTCTGGATGAATCCATTGCCGCCCTGCTGGACTATCTGGACCAAAGCGGGCTGTCTGAAAACACCTTGGTCATCTACGTGGGCGACCAAAGCTTCTACCTGGGCGAGCACGGCTTGTATGATAAGCGTTGGATCTTTGAGGAATCCATGCGTATGCCGCTCATCATGCGTTGGAAAGGCAGAATCCCCGCCAAAACACGCAGCAACGCCATGGTGCAAAACATTGACTACGCCCCCACGCTGTTGGAGGTAACCGGCACCAACACACCGGAAAACACCCGCACGATGGAGGGTGTATCCATGGTACCGCTGTTTGAAAACGGCGAGGCCCCGCAGTTTGTTGATCGCCCGCTCTACTACGCCTTCTACGAGCAACCGGGTGAGCACAACGCCCCCCGCCACGATGGCATCCGCACAAACCGCTACACCTTTGCCCGCATCTGGACCCCGCTTGATTACGAGCGCAAGAGCGGCGTGCGCAAACCGGAAAACGAGTGGTTGCTCATTGATAATGAGAAAGACCCGCAGCAAATGCGTAACGTCTCCCAAGACCCCGCCTATGCAGATGTCATGAAAGACCTCACCGAGAAGTACCACGCCGCACGCCATCAATACCGCGTGCCCGATACCTGCCCCGGCGATGGTCACAAAATACCGGATTACCTCCCCTCTTGGGGCCCCGGTGAAAATGACCGTATCAAAAAATAATTAATTGAGATTCCCTCTCTCAAACGGCCTGATTTCCTTGAGAAATCAGGCCGTTTCTTTAAGGAGCTTCAATGTAAAAAAACTAAAGCTGCAAAAAAAGAGCGACAGAGGGCAAGGTTGTTAATTATTGCATTGATTTCTTCTAATCCCGGTGCTATATTTCAGCCCATGTTCAGGTTTTGGTATTTGTTTGCTTCACTGACTTTAGTGCTGTTGTTGCCTTCCTGCTTACTCTCAAACCAATCTTCAAAGATTGCAGAAAGAAAATGCACCTACGAGGGTATTTATCCCTTCTTCAAAGACAATGATAAAGTAACATTTGCGATTATCAAAAAAGATAACGATTATTATCTTGAAGGGAGGATAGTTGATTATAAAGTTATACCTCCTTGTTACAAAAAAAGTTCCTATTTTTACAAAAGAGGAGCCAAAGACCATATCGTACAGTACACTCGAGGATTGCGTTACTACAAATTAAACAGAACATCTGCGGTTCGCTTTTTGCATAAGTATAGAACGTCAGATATACCTCTTCAATGGTATGATGAAAATTTATTTAAGGATATAGCATATAATTATCAGAGCTCCAAGTATCAGGACTGGATAGCGCTGGATGATATTGATTACAGGCGTGATATCAATTTTTCGTTTATTGCAACTTGTTGTGATTCCCACGATGAGCTAAGAGTTGTTCCGATTAAACAACAAACTTCATCTGCAATGGATAAGTATATTCTCTCACCTGTGGTCTTTGTTGTAGTTGATATTCCCCTTACGTTGTATGCAAATGTAACATATCCGTTAATTTCAGGAGCTCAGCTTGTTGGTGGAAAGTGGTAAATGTTGTTTGTTCGTGTGAAATAATTATTATATTTGTCATCCAATTCTGTTTCAGTAGAAATCACCAACAGTTACGTGCGCGCGCAATGAATGACTCACTTTAAGCTTGACAAGGAGGGGTAAAATCGGGCTATCTATAAAGAAGCAAAAAGCACCCACGCGGGTGCCGTAACCTTTCAAGACAAGACATGGCAAAGACACTCATTATAGCAGAGAAGCCCAGTGTAGCAGCAGACTTGGCACGTGTGCTGGGGCGCAAGCTCGGTAAATTGAAGAAGTCGGAGACCGACGGCAGCTACGCGAATGACAGCATCATTATTACCTCTGCCGTGGGTCACTTGGTAGAGCAAAAGAAGCCGCAGACGGAGGACGGCAAGAGCCTGCCGTGGAAAATGGATTACCTGCCCGTGATGCCGCGCAGCATGGAGCTGGAGCCCATAGCCAAGTCATCTGACCGCCTGAAGAAAGTGCTGAAACTGGCACGCAGTAAGGAGGTAAACATGCTGGTGAATGCATGCGATGCCGGGCGCGAGGGTGAGCTTATTTTCCGCAATATCATACGCTACGGTAAAATCAAGAAGCCGCTCAAGCGCCTGTGGATGCAGAGCATGACGGATGACGCCATTTTGGAAGCCTGGAGCGAGCTCAAGAGCGATGAAGATATGGCCAACTTGGCAGATGCCGCCGTATGCCGCTCGGAATCTGACTGGCTGGTGGGGCTCAACAGCACCCGCGCCCTTACGGTGTTGCAATCGGGCGCAGGTGGGTTTAACATTACCCCCACGGGGCGTGTGCAGACCCCTACGCTGGCTTTGCTGGTAGCCCGCCAAAAGGATATTCTTAATTTTACCCCGGAGGAGTACAGCGAGGTGCGCGCCACCTTTAAGGCAAAGGCCGGGCATTATGAGGGCAAATGGTTTGATTCGGATTGGAAGAAAGACGAGAAAGCCCCGCAACGCACCAAAGAGCGCATTTGGGACAAAGCGGTGGCAGAGGCCATTGCTGCCCGCTGCCAAGGCCGCCCGGCGGAGGTAAAGGAGGTCAAGAAACCGGTCTCCATGCCTGCGCCCCTGCTGTTTGATTTGACATCCCTGCAAAAGGAAGCCAGCAACAGGTTCGGGTTCTCGGCAAGCCGCACGCTTCAAATTGCGCAAGAGTGTTATGAAAAACACAAGGTGCTGACATACCCGCGTACGGATTCAAAATACCTGCCCAATGACTATATAGGCATTGCCACGCGCACGGTGGCAGCCATTGCAGAGAATATGCCTGCCATGGCCCCGTTTGCGGAAGAGATTTTGGCAGAAAAGCGGGTGCGCCCCTCCAAGCGCGTGTTTGACGGCAGCAAGGTGAGCGACCACTTTGCCATTATCCCCACCGGTAAGTTCATGGCATTGAGCGGGGATGCCGCCAAGATTTTCAATTTGGTGGTACAACGGTTCCTGGGGGTGTTTATGCCCAATGCTGAGTACGAGGATACGGAGCGCACCACCATCGTTAAGAGCCCGGGCGCAAAAGACCACTTCTCCACCCACGGCAGAATCATGCTCAAGGCCGGGTGGAAGGCACTGTACGGCAATGCAGACCGCCGCAAAAAAGATGAGCTTTGCCCCGTAGCGCCCAAAGAGGAGGTGCTCACGGAGAAAGCCACCGCCATACACGACCAAACGAAACCGCCTGCACCCTACACGGAAGCCACCTTGCTTACCGCCATGGAAACGGCAGGTAAATTGGTGGATGACGAGGAGCTGGCCTACGCCATGAAAGAGCGAGGCTTGGGCACCCCTGCCACACGCGCGGCCATTATAGAGGGGCTCATTACCCAAGAGTACATTGCCCGAGACGGCAAAGACTTGGTGGCCACCCGCCGCGGCATGGATTTAATTGACCTGCTGAGCAAGATTGGACTGAGCACCTTGTCCAGCCCCGAGCTGACGGGCGAGTGGGAGTACCGCCTCAAGCAGATGGAAAGCGGCAAGTTGGGCAGAGATGCCTTCATGAAAGACATCCGCACCTACACGAGCGATATTGTAGCCTCTGTGCGAGAGTACATGCAGAACGGCCGCAATGAGGAGCTGAATGTTGCCTGCCCGGCTTGCGGGGAACAGCACCTTACCGGCAGAGTGGATGCGGTATCCTGCCCCGCGTGCAAGTTCCGTATTCGCCGTGTGCATGCAGGCCTGAGCTTGAGCGATGAGCAGCTCACGCAACTTATCTCCGCCAAAGAGCTGCCCCCCATGGAGGGGTTTCGCTCCAAGTTCGGCAAGCCCTTTAAGGCAGGCTTGCGTTTGGTTGCCCCCGAAAAAGAAAAAGGAGCTTGGAAGGCAGAGTTTTTCTTTGACGACGATAAACCGGCAACGGAAGAGGCCCCCGCAGCCCAAACATCCTTAGGCAAAATAACAGTAAAAGGCCAGGGCGAGCTGGAGCTCTTTGAAAATGATAAACAGTGGAGCATACCGGAGTTCCGCCAAAGCGGCAATAAGAGCGGGTTCTCCATGTCTCGCACCATCCTTGGTAAAGAGATAGACATTGAACAGCTGTACCGCGTGCTGGCAGATGGCAAGAGCGAGCTTATTACCGGCTTTGTTTCTCAACGTACCAACCGCGCCTTTGATGCCTATTTGGTGCTGGATGAAAAGAAAGGCAACGTTGGCTTTGAGTTCCCCCCCAGAGAACCCCGCAAAAAAACGGCAGAGAAAAGCACCGCGAGCAAGAAGTTCACCGCGGCAGATGCCACGGCAGAGGACCTGAGCAAGGCCACCCGCCACGGCGTGGTGAAAGTGAAAGGCAAAGGCGAGCACGAGCTGTTGGAGACCGAATCTGCCTGGCATGTGGAGGGGTACACAGTCGGCAAAGCCCGCAAGCCCTTGGTAATACCACGTGTTATGTGCGGCATTACCCTTACGGCAGATGTAGTGGGCAAGTTGCTCTCGAAAGGTAAAACGGATCTGATTAAAGGCTTTGTCAGCCACAAGAGCGGTAAAAACTTTGATGCATACTTGGTGTTCAATGCAACATCCGGGCGCATTACATACGATTTCCCGCCACGAAAATAATCTGCCATGAGGAGCCTACGCCGCATTTTCGCCAAAGCGGACCGCTTTACCACCGGTATTATCATCAGCGTGATACTGGGTTTGGTGGTGCCATGCAGCGGCAATGCGGCGGGGCTTTTTGACACCCTGACCAACGCAGCCATTGTACTGTTATTTTATTTGTACGGTGTTAAGCTCTCTCGAGAGAGCGTTATAGCAGGCCTGCTCAACTGGCGCTTGCAGAGCATGGTACTGCTCTTCACGTTTATTTTTTTCCCCGTTGTGATACCGCTGTTGCAACCGGTATTTGAGCCATTGGTGGGGGCATCCCTTTATGCGGGTTTAATATATGTAGCCTGCCTGCCCTCTACCGTGCAGAGCAGTATTGCCTTTACCTCCGTAGCCGGGGGCAATGTACCCGCTGCCGTGTGCTCGGCATCCGTTTCAAGCCTGCTGGGTGTGTTTCTCACGCCCATGCTGGTGGGGCTTCTTTTCTCTCAAAGCAACACCACGGGGGCAGATATAGGGGTAGACACCATTTTAAAGATTTGCTATCAGATCTTGCTGCCGTTTGTGCTGGGGCAGCTCAGCCGCAGGTGGTTGAAAAATTGGGTAGCTAAGCACAAACAGCTCATCAGTTGGAATGATCAAACAACCATTTGGCTGGTCATCTACACGTCTTTCTCAGCTGCCACGGTGAGCGGTTATTGGGCTCAATTGAGTGCCCCGCAATTAGGTGCGCTCATCTTGACAAGTGCTGCCATTTTAGCCCTCACCTTTGCTGCTACCTATTTCAGCAGCAAAGCACTCAAGTTCAGCAGAGAGGACCGCATTGCCATCGTTTTTTGCGGTTCCAAGAAAAGCCTGGCCGTAGGTGCCCCCATGATGCTGGCTATCTTCGGCAAGCTTGATAACAATTTACTATTACCACTCATGGTATTTCACCAAGTTCAGCTCATGGCCTGTGCTCAACTGGCACGCATTTGGCACAAGCACGGGGCTGATAACGGCGGGTACTGAACAGCGCTCTCACCTTACCGACCATGCTTTTTGAATACTCAGATTTCGCAATGTGGTCTCCGACCCACTTGAACACACTACTGGTTATTGCGGTGCTGATAACCGGCATCCTCTTATGGGGGCGCAAAATGTCCCCCGCCGGCAAAACCCGCTTGTGCAGATGCCTGGCCATGGCTAATTTGCTGCTTTATATTGCAGAGTACACTTGGAGGTTCATCCATGACTCGTGGGCTCACATTATATCAGATGAGCTGCCCCTGCACTTTTGTGCCGTAATGGCCTTGCTGTGTTTCATTGCGCTGTGGTGGGGGCCACGCTGGGCTCGCTCTCTGGTGTATTTTGGTGTATTAAGTGCCAGTATTCAAGGTTTGATTACACCTGCCATTACCTATGGGTTCCCCTCTACGGATTTTTTTGTATTCTTTTTATCGCACGGGCTATTACTGCTCTCCGCTCTGGCGATTCCGCTGTTGACAGATTGGCGAGCCAAGGCAAAGGACCCGTTGCGCAGCGTATTGCTCATGAATGCGTATTTAGTTGTCATACACCCCATCAATCTGCTGTTGCACAGCAATTACGGCTACACCACAGCAGCCCCCGCCGGCAGCATACTGGATGGCTTGGGCCCCGCCCCTTGGTATTATCTGTGGTTGGAGCTCCCCGCCTTGGCTCTGTTTTACCTGATGTATATTCCCGTTCGTCGAAAATAAATCCCCCCCCGCACGCAAATGATGATTAAATATATTATTACAAGCATTTACATGGCAATTGCCATAAGCACCGCCCAAGCTGCACCCAAACAATATACGGTGGTGATAGATGAAGACACCACCCCGGAGCAAGCGGCAGATGCAATCATGCGCGATTTGTTCCGCAACTTAGGCAACGAAGTCATTGAAAAGAAGGCAAGAGAAGGAGATAAGGAAGCCATTCTGCAACTCGGCAAACTGGTAGCCAATGGCGAATACCTACCGGATGACCAACAACTTGCCTGCCGATGCTTGCGCGTTGCAGCCAAAAGCGGCGACCCTGTAGCCATTTTTGAAATGGGGCGTTTTGCCATCTTTGGGTTCGGCATGAAAAAAGACCCGAAAGAAGCTGCCGACTGGTTTCTCAAAGCCGCAGAGGCGGGCAACAGCGAGGGCTGGCGACTGCTGGGCACCATGACCTACAACGGCATGGGAGTAGATGCCGATACGCAAAAAGCCATACAATACTGGCAAAAAGCGGCAGATGCAGGCAATGCTGCTGCCCTCAATGATTTGGGGCAATGCTATTTCCGTGGCGACGGCGTGCGCAAAGACTGGGCAAAAGCCATTGAGTTGTGGAGCAAAGGGGCCGAACTGGGCAACGCAGGCGCGCAGTTCAACCTGGGTGTATGCTACCTGAACGGAGAACATGTACAAAAAGATGAAAAAAAGGCAATTCAATGTTTTGAACAAGCTGCTGAACAAGGGCACGAGGGAGCCATACATGCGCTTTATCAACTGAACAGCAAATAATCCCCCACCACCTCATGCCGGAGCCCTATTATCCTTTCGTTCGCTGGTCAACAGAACACATCTACGCGCTGGTTATCACCATCGTGATAGCGGCACTGCTGTTGTTTTTCGGCTCCAAATGTAAAGAGAAAGCGCGGCATTGTATATGCAGGATTTTGGCATGCGTTGTGGCATTTCAGTTTATCAGTGAGTTTGCCTGGCGCGCCGTGTCGGGTGCCTACGGCAGCTGGGAGTATAATCTACCGCTGCATTTCTGCTCGTTCATGAGTATATTTGCCTTTATTGCCCTGTGGTGGCGGTGGCGCCCGGCCTGTACCTTGGTATACTTCGGGGTATTGGTAGGCAGCATACAAGGGCTTATCACCCCGGCCATGGCCAACGGGTACCCGAGTATGGCATTCTTTGTCTTTTTCATTGCGCACGGTTTGCTCCTCATTGTAGCCTTGGCCATACCGGTGCTCATAGGGTGGCGGGCACGGGGATATGATGACGTGAAAGCTCTGTTATTGATGGATGCTTACGTGCTGTGCATCATACCCGTGAATTTGTGGTTAAACACAAACTACGGCTACACGCAGGGAGTACCCGTGGAGGGCACCTTGCTGGACTATTTGGGCAGCGCCCCGTGGTATTACCTGTGGGCACAATTACCGGTGTTGGCCGTGTTCCGCCTGCTCATGTTGCCCGTTCATGATGAGACCGAGCAATAGCCTATGTTATAATTACGGCATGAGCGCGGATTTTTCTTGCGTGGGGTGCCTAGTAGTGCTAGAATACGCTTTAGCATGAAAGTTATTACCATATACGGCAGCAAGAGTGACCTTCCCTTCATGGAACCGGCTCGCGAGTATTTGAAAGAGAACAACGTGGAGCATGAAGAGGTTGTATACTCCGCCCACAGAGATTTGCCGGAGCTCATTGAGTACCTCAAAAAGCTGGAGGCAGACGGCACCAAGGCCGTGCTGCTGTGCGTGGCCGGTTTGTCCGCAGCTTTGCCCGGCGTGGTGGTTATGAATACGGAGCTGCCGGTAATCGGCGTACCCGTACCGTGTGGCCCGCTTAACGGCGTGGATGCCCTGTTGGCCATTTCTCAGTTGCCGGGTGGTGTGCCTGCCACAACGGTGGGGCTGCACAAAAAGACCCCCATCAACGCAGCCATGGCGGCTCACCGCATTATCAAGCTCGCGCAATAATTAACCAAGCATACACACCATGCCCACCATCAAACAGGCCGAGATTGAACAGGCACTTGATGCCTGGGCGGCACATCTGCTCAATACCACAGCCCCGCAAGCTGTAGGCAAATTGGCTATTGTGGGGCTTATCAGCCATGGGGATGTACTGGCACGGCGCCTTGTACAAAAGCTTAAGGACAATGGCTGCGAGGCTGAGTACGGTGCCATTGATATCACCCTGTACCGAGACGACTTGAGCCTGCGCGGCATTCGCCCAGCCCTCAAGTCCTCTTACCTGCCGTTCTCTCCGGATGACATGACACTGGTACTGGTGGATGATGTATGCAACACCGGCCGCACGGCTCGCGCGGCTATGGAAGTTATTTTTGAATACGGCCGCCCCGCAAAGGTGGAGCTGCATTGCCTGGCAGACCGTGGCGGGCGCCAGCTGCCCATTCACCCGGACTACGCCTCATTTAAGTTAGAATCCCCCGAAGCAGAGCGCATTCAATTGCGCTTGATGGAAATTGACGGCACAGAAGACCTCACTTATTGATTTCAACATCTCTGAAACATGAATCCGAGAAAAGATTTAATCACGATTGATGCGCTGAGTGACGAGGATATCCGGACTATTCTGGAGAGCACCTCGGCCATGAAAGACATCTTTACCAAGAGCGTCAAGAAAGTTCCTGCGCTCAAGGGTAAATCCGTATTAACCCTCTTTTACGAGCCGAGCACCCGCACCCGCTCCTCCTTTGAAGTAGCGGCCAACCGCTTATCGGCAGATGTTACAACCTTCACCGTCTCAACATCATCCGTAGTTAAGGGCGAAAGCGTGCACGACACCATCGACACGCTCATGAGCATGAAGATGGACTACATCATCGTGCGCCATAAAAACAGCGGCATTCCCGCCGTCATTGCCCGCCACTGTAAGGCTGCCGTCATCAACGCCGGAGACGGTGCCCATGCTCACCCCAGCCAAGCGTTCCTGGATGCTTTCACCATCAAAGAAAAATATGGCGAGGTTGCCGGCAAGCGCGTTGTCATCATCGGTGATATTCTGCACAGCCGTGTAGCGCGCTCCACCAGCACCATACTGCGCCGCTTGGGGGCAGCGGTTGCTTATATGGGGCCGGGCCCCTTGGTTCCGCAAGAGCAATACACAGGCATTCCCCGCTTTACGAATTGGGAGCAGGTTTTCAATTGGAAACCCGATGTCATTTACCTGCTGCGCGTGCAGAATGAACGCATGGACACCCCCTTCTTCCCCCGCAGTGATTATCACCAGGCATTTGGTGTTACGGAGGAAAGGCTGCGCCGTATAGATGACCTCAACCTCAGCATCATGCACCCCGGCCCCGTGAACCGGGGCGTGGAGATTTGTGATGCCGCCATGGATTATCGTAACTGCCTTATCAACAATCAAGTTGAAAACGGCATTGCCGCCCGCATGAGCATTCTTTATCACCTTACCCCCCAAACGCAGAACAATGACTAACACCTATATCACCAACGCCACTTGGGCAATCACCGGGCAAAAGCTGGATCTGCGCATGGGTCAGAGCGGAGATGAGCCCACCACCATCTACTTGGACGACATCCCCCTACAAGGA
Organism: Akkermansiaceae bacterium; assembly: GCA_015062045.1. Taxonomy (GTDB): domain Bacteria; phylum Verrucomicrobiota; class Verrucomicrobiia; order Verrucomicrobiales; family Akkermansiaceae; genus Akkermansia. The sequence goes on along the minus strand of SUVJ01000015.1, from coordinate 6,848 downwards.
GTCAATGGGGTAACGGATGCCGGGGAAATGAAGATTCCTGAAGGAGCCCGCGTCATTGATGCCACGGGCAAGCTGTTGATGCCGGCCTTATTTGACCTGCACGCCAAAATTGAAATTGCCGGTTGCAGCAAGAGAGAGAGCATCTACCGCACCGGGCAAGCAGCCCTGCAAGGCGGTGTATGGGGTATGTTGGTAATGCCCACACCGGGATTCTGCTTTGACAACGCCTCTACACTGGATAGCTTTGCAGATGCCGTTACCCAACGCTCCGCCGCCACCATGATACCTGCCGGCTGCATTACGGAGGGCATGCAAGGCACCCAACAAACACCTTATAATACCTTAGCCGCACGCGGAGTCAACATTTTGAGCGATGCCGAGCATGTTACAGATAACATTCTCATGCTGCACCGTGCCATGAAATACGCGGCTGAGCTGGGGCTTACCTTTGCGATTAGGGGGGATGTACCCGCCCTTACGCACAATACCTACATGCACCCGGGCTCTACCTCTTACAAGCTCGGTTTGCATGGCACCCCTGCCTGCGCAGAGGAAATCGGCATCGAAACCCTCATTCGTTTGGCGCAAGATGCCGGGGCAAAGCTGCACATTCAAACGGTCAGCACGGCAGAGGGCGTAGCTATCATCCGCAGAGCCAAGCAAAAAGGCATGAAGGGGCTTACCGCAGAGGTTGCCCTGCACCACCTGCTCTACACACACGAGAACGTGGGTGACTATGACACCACATTCAAAACATTGCCGCCCCTGCGTGAGCAGAGTGATTGCGATGCCTTGCTGGCAGGTGTGAAGGACGGCACCATAGACTGCATTGTAACAGACCACACCCCCTGCATACCCTTTGCCAAAAAGCAGGACTTTGTAAGTGCCCCGCAAGGCATGGTTGCGTTGGATACCTACCTGCCCGCCATTTACACTCACTTAATTAAGCCCGGCAAGCTCACTTGGGCAGAGGTTATTAAAGCCTGCTGTGTTTCCCCCGCAGAGATTGCCACCCCGTATGACCAGGAGGAAGGCACCCCCGTGGTTGCCCCCCTGCTTCTCTTTGATCCCGAGGTCGAGTTCTGCGTTACAGAATCTACCATGAACTGTGGTACTCTCAACACGCCTTTGCTGGGTACAACTCTGCAAGGCGGTGTCACCATGCCACTTTGCTAAATTGATTTTATTTTATGATTATATACATCATCAGCGATGAGAAAAAAGGCCACCTCTCCCAAACGAGAGGCTTGGCCTCTGCCTTGTTGGAGCGTGCTGTGCAAAAGACGCCCAACGCCCCCCATGCCGTGCACGAAATCTCTGTTGTCGGTAAAACTTGGTTCTCCAAGTTCCTCTACAAAGGTAAGGACTTGGATTTACCGCGCCCGGACCTCATTCTTTGCGCCGGGCACAGCACACACTTGGCCGCCATCAGCCTTTCTCGGCACCTGCGTTGCCCCCGCATTGTGTGCATGAAACCAAGCCTGCCGGCCCGCATGTTTGACCTGTGCATTATACCCCGCCACGATATCCCCGAGGGGAAAACTCCGGCCGATAACGTATTTTTGACTAACGGCGCCATCAACAACATCAAACCCCAACCGCAGGTCACGAAAACGGATACCCTCATCCTTATCGGCGGCCCCAGCAAAGAGTTTGATTGGGATGCCGAGCACGTGCTCAACCAGCTCACCACCATTGTGCGCCATTGCTCCAACAACATTGTGCTCACTACCTCTCGCCGCACCCCGAAAGACTTTGTGCAGGATGTCACCGCCGCTTGCCCCAGTGTGCGCGTTGAGCCGGTAGAACAAACAGGCCCCACTTGGGTGGCAGACCACCTGGCCTGCGCTCGTGAAGTTTGGGTAACGCAAGACAGCGTGTCCATGGTGTACGAGGCTCTCAGCAGCGGGGCTCCCGTTGGCGTTATTGAAATGCCCCGCAAGCGCAGCAAAAAGAAGAAAGACACCGTATCTCGCGTAGCTCGTGGCCTTAACATGCTCACCGCAGAGGGCGAGGTTTGCACTTTTACCGCTTGGGCCAAAGAGCACAAGATCCCCCAAAGCGGCAATGTGCTTGATGAGGCAGGCCGCACAGCCGACTACATTCTGCAAAAATTCCCGAAACTTCTCCATTAACCCCCAAATGACACCTATATTATGAAAGTTATGCATCTATTGCCCTCTCTGGCATCCGGCGGGGTGGAACAGGTTGTTTTAGAGCTCTGCGCAGCACTGCATGAAAGTGGCAACGAGAGTATTGTTGTATCTGCCGGTGGCAGAATGGTACCCGACATTGAAGCAACCGGGGCCGGACATATTACCATGGCAATAGGCAAAAAAAGCATACGCACTCTTTTTTTGATTAAAAAGCTCCGTGAGTTAATAGAGAAAGAAGCCCCGGATGTCATTAACATTCACTCTCGCGTACCGGCATGGGTGGGGCACCGCGCACTTAAGGGCATCCCTGCAGAGAAACGCCCCAAGGTGGTAAGCACGTTCCATGGTTATTATTCCGTTAATGCGTATTCTGCCATCATGACCCGAGGCGACAGCATTGTAGCGGTTTCAGACTTTATTCGGCAACATATTGCAGAGTGCTATCCTAAAACGGATATGAGCAAGGTTTTGGTCATTCCCAATTCGGTAGACACCTCCTATCATTACCCGGAGTATCGCCCTACGGAAGAGTGGTATGAAAAATGGTATACCCAATTCCCGGAAGTTAAAGGAAAATATGTTATTTGCCTACCGGCCAGAATAACCCGCCACAAGGGGGCTGCACATCTGGAGCCCATTCTTTTGGGGTTAAAGAAACGCGGTATACCTGCGCATGCCCTTATCGTTGGCGAAACCAAAAAAGGCAAGGAAGCATTACAACGGGAGCTGATGGCCTCTTTTGAAAAAGCCGGGTTAACGGGGGATGTCACTTGGACCGGCTTACGGCGAGATATTAGAGATGTCATGATAGCCAGCAATGTCATTCTCTCGCTTAATCTTATCCCCGAGGCTTTTGGAAAAACAACACTGGAGGCTCTGGCCTTAGGCAAACCCACAGCCGGGTACCAAGCCGGCGGCGTAGGAGAACAATTAGACACACTACTGCCGGAAGGCAAAGTACCCACGGGAGATACGGATAAAATGGTTGAAATACTTGCAAAGTGGTACAAAAATCCCCCATACCCGAACTTACCGCTCGGGGCTCCTTACCGCCGCAAAGATATGACAGATGCCTACATTAACCTCTACAAAGAACTCTGCAATAACAAATAAATCACATCAGGCGCATTCTGCTTCGGCATGATAACCATTCTCCATGTTTCGCCGGATTTGCGCGCGGGTGGCACTGCCCAAATGGCAGCAGACTTGGCGTGCGCCCTGCAACAACGCGGGGATTGCCACAACATTGTGGTATCCCCCGCCAATGAGCTGGTAAGCAAATTGCGCGCTACCGGGGCAGAACACCGCTTGTGTTTTAAGCCCAACCTGCTCAACATGCCGGCAGAGGTGCTGCGTTTGCGTAGCATCATCTCCGCCACGCACCCGCAAATCATTCAAACATACAGTGCAGAATCCACCCTGCTTGCCACCTTAGCCTGCCGCAAGCTCAAGGTAGAGAAACCCATTTGCATAGAGGTTATTACAGCATATCCACGCCGGGGAATCAGACGATTTTTCCACAGTGGCAGCAACGCATTCATCACCATATCAAAACACTTGCGTCAAATCTTAACAGATGGTATTTTAAAAAAGAGACGACGCGATATTTTGATGCTGCCCTACGGTGTTAATGAAAAGCAGTGCCACCCCTCCTTTCGCTTATCCGCAGATAAAAGCGAGCAATGGCGCACAGCTCAACCCGAGGCCGCCGGTAAACTGACACTCTGCCTGCCTGCCCCCATTTCTCCCCTGCATGGTATAGAGGATTTAGCCCCCATTCTCACAACCCTACTTCACCAGGGTATACCGGTGCACGCCTATATTGCCGGAGACTCCCGCAAAGCAGACCCCGTTTATACCGAGCAACTTAAAACAAAATTTGCACAAGCCGGTCTATCCGAGCATATCAGCTGGGTGGGTGCCCGCCCGGATTTGCGAGAAGTCATGTGCGCCTGTGATATCATCCTCACCCTTACCAAAGCCCCGGCCACCTACAACCGCCCTGTGCTGGAGGCCTTGGCACTGGGTCGCCCCGTAGTGGGGTACGACCACGGCGTTATCGGTGAATTACTTGAAACCTTTTTACCGGAGGGGCGTATCGCCCCCGGAGACACCGCCGCCGTGGCAGACACTATTGCCCAGTGGCACACATACCGCCCCTCCACCATAACAGAAATACCTTACCCATACCGCATCAGCGACACGGCAGATTCCTGCATGCAGCTCTATGCCACCATGCTCCACAAATCGTAAATCGAGCTCCGCGCGTCGGATTTCTCTTTACAAAATCAGCAATTTTAGTAGGATATAAACGCAACCACGCATCACATGCCATGAAACTCAGCACCATCATTCTTGCCTCCGCCTGTTATGCTGCAACATTACCGACCTATGCGCAAGAGCCTGCTCAAGCACCCGCCCCCGCACGGATGCAATATGAAAACTGGCAGCAACTCCCCCCACAAGTTCGTGCAGCCTTACTCTTTATTATGGCAGCCGGGTTCGACAGCATGGCAGCAACAGATGAACAGGGGCTGGACCCGGACTCTGCGAAAGCTCACGCCCTATTCCTGGAGCTGGTGCTTAAGCTGGATGTTTCTTTTATGGACAATGGGCAAGACCGCCTATACTTTGAAACGATGCTTAACATTAACCGCGAGCGCTTAACGGCTCTGCAAGCACTCCCGGAATCTGCCGGCCATGCAGAGGTGGAAGCCATACGCACACAACATGCAGAAAAATTGAAGGCCGTAAAAAAACAATACGGCTATGAGAATATTGACACCATTGTCACCCGCAGGTTACCCGGATTACAACAAAAATATATGGAGCAATGTGTCAAGGCTCACCCGCATTCCGTTCGTGCAGCCCTGCGCCTCTTTGCTGAAAAACTGAGGGAAGAATGCATCATGCAGCATTGATTCTTCCCCTCTTTTTATGATTTTTTCGCGGATTCCAGTTTGCGATTACTTATCATTTATGTAAAATAACCGCAAAAAAGCATCATGAAAATCTCAGCAACCAAATCACGTCGCCTTAAGTACCCGTCCTTTGCCACACTTGCCACAAGTGCTGCATTGTTGGCCGCAAGCGCGAGTTGCCAACAACGCACTGCCGGTTCTGTGCCCTACCAAATGCCGGAGGAAAAGCCCGCCCCCACACAACCCAAAGAGCAAAAACGTGAGCCTCAAGCCGTCATCGGTAGAGCTCGCACCAATGTAGTGCCGCATCGTATTGAACCGCGCCGTTTGGGCGGTAAGCGAGCACCGAGACGCCCTGAGGTTGAGCATCAGCAAGTCATGGGCGTTCGAATAGCCCCGACAACTCACGATAAAGAAAATTAAGGTGAACTCATTTTAAACGCAGATATACCTCATGATTCAGGTACTTACCTGCACCCTTTGCCTCACGCATGACTGCACCCTGCGCTGCAACTATTGCTACGCAGGGAGAAAATACAAACATGCCATGAGCAAAGAAACCGCCCAAAAGGCCATAGACATTTGTTTGAGTGAGGCAAAACGTGTGGAGAAAGGGCTGGATTTATCATTCTTTGGTGGAGAGCCCCTGCTGGAGTGGGAGCTGCTGCAATGGTGTTATGAGTATCTGGAGGCTCACAAACACGGGCTCATCGTTCCCCCTCGCTACGGTATCACCACCAACGGCACCCTGCTCACCCAACAAAAACTGGATTGGATGATTGAGCGGGATTTTCTCATAGGCATCTCCATAGATGGCTCCCCCGCTATGCACAATACAAACCGATGCTATGCAGATGGCAGCGGAAGCCATGCTGCCGTTGCTCGCGCAGTTGAACTACTGGATACCCACCCGCACGCTCGCACCAAGGCCATTTGCGTGGTTACGCCCAACAATGTGCAATACTTGGCAGAAGGTGTGGAATGGCTATCCACCCACTTTCACCGAGAAATAGGACTCAACATAGACTATTGGAGCAACTGGACAGATGCTCAATTTGATATCCTTTGCGAGCAATACAAGCTCGTTGCCGAGCAGGTCCTGCAATCCTACCGCAACGGCACCCCCATACGCCTCAGTAATATCGAGCACAAAATCCTCTCCCACATCCATTCTGAGAATTCTCACACCCATTGCGCCCAATGCACCATCGGAGAACGAGAAATCGGAGTATCAGTAGATGGCAATTTCTTCCCCTGCTCTCGCTTGGTAGGTGTGGGTGATGAACCGGAACTCAACTTCGGTAACGTGCACCACGGCATCAACCGTGCCCGCCAAGAATGGATTATCGCCAACCGCGGCAACATTACCCCGGCTTGCAAACTTTGTGAACTGCGGCACCGCTGCATCAACTCTTGCGGCTGCACCAACCACGCCGCCAGCGGTCACATCAACCAAGTATCCCCTTTCCTTTGCTGCTCTGAAAAATTAATGATTGAAACGGCGGATACCCTCGCAGAAACCCTTTATAACGAGAACAACCCGGAGTTCCTCAAGCTGTTTTATCAATAGTATTTCTCTAAGCCTGCAGCGTACTCTTCATGATGCGCGGCAGCGCATTCTTCATGAGCCGCCGTTGGCCTTCATCATTATGCGCGCCGGCGCATTCTTCATGAGCCGCTGCAAGCGGCTTCTTCATTACGCCGCAGGCGTTCTTCACTATGCGCGATAGCGCATTCTTCATGACGAGCGCAAGCGAGTCGATAAAGGGGG
>SUVJ01000105.1 GCA_015062045.1 Akkermansiaceae bacterium | reverse complement strand
TTTCGCCTCCGGCTTCCTTCCCACCCCACATTACTGTGACGCAGTTGCCTTTGGCTATTTGATTCCGCCCTGTCAGCGGCTCATTGGGGCCTTTCACCCCAGTTACGTGTCATGCCTGACGTACAAAAATATCGTAGGGCGGGACTCCTGCCCGCCCTACGGGCTCTATTATTCCCCTTCACTGAGCCTGCGCAGCAGGCTCAATCTCACTGTTGCGCCTCGGCGCAACAATCTCACTTGAGCTACCGCTCAAATCTCACTGCGGCGCAGCCGCAATCTCACTTCGCCCCGCATGGGGCGAAATAAAAAATATCGTACCCGCGGGCGAATGCCCGCCGAATTATTGAGCCCCGTCAGGGGTGGTAGCCAATAGGCAGGCGCGTTCCGTCTTCGGGCTGAGCCCTACGCCGTGACAAAGAAGCGCCTGATAACTAACGGAATACAAATATAACCCCGACTTTAGGAGGGGTGGCAGCGGAAGCGTGGCATATGTATAACAAGCGGAATTTATAAAAACACCACTTATATTTTAATCCCCGGTTTAGCTGCCACCCCGCCATTCGGCGGGGATCAATGTATTTTTCTTTGAATAACAGGGGCTTCTTTGTCACGGCGTAGGGCTCAGCCCGAAGACGGAACGCCCCTGCCTATTGGCTGCCGCCCTTACGGGCTCTATTATTCGACGGATATGCCGCCGGGGCGTTTTACGCGTGCGATATTGGCTGCCGCCCTACGGTAAAAAATGCAATTTATGGGGAACTCGAGTAAGTGGCTTTTTACTTTTCTGAGTGAATAAAAAGTTTAACCATGCGCACCATTTTGTCGTTTCTTTTCACAATGTCCTCATGCAGCGCGTTTTCGGCAGTGAGAGCCGTTTTAATGTCTGCGGGTATTTCATCTACCACGGCGGGCAGCTCCTGCGGCATCAGAATCTCCAATGCCAGGTTACCCGTTTTTTCTGCATAGCGGAACACGAGCTGCACCTCCCCTTGTGAGAGGGGGATGTATTGCAGCAGTTTCTCAGCCAGTTGCACGGCGGTTTGCACGGTTTCGTCGGATAAGAAATACTTGTTGCAGAAGTTGCGCAGCTCTGCCTCAAAGGCGTACAAGTCATAGTCCTCGCTGTGGATATCGTAGCGGAAATCGCGGATGCTGTTGACAAACACGCGGGTGCGTTCACGGCGGGGGTGGTCAAAAATCTCCTCGGGTGAGCCTTCCTCGTAGATGACACCTTGGTCCATGTACAGTACGCGGGTGCTCACGCGGCGGGCAAAAGACATCTCATGGGTCACGATAACCATGGTCATGCCCTGTTTGGCCAGCGTGCGGATGACGGAGAGCACCTCGCTCACCATGGTGGGGTCCAGCGCAGAGGTGGGCTCGTCAAAGAGGATGATCTCCGGGTTCATGGAGAGGCAGCGGGCTATGGCTGCGCGCTGTTTCTGGCCACCGGAAAGCTCGGCAGGCATGCTGCGGGCTTTCTCTGCCATGCCCACCATTTTCAGCAGGCGCATGGCTCGCCTCGTGGCTTCCACCTTGCTCATACCCAGCAGCTTAATGGGGCCTATGCATACGTTCTCCAGCACGCTGAGGTGGTCGAACAGGTTGAAGGATTGAAACACCATGCCCATTTTGCGGCGCAGTTTGGGGGCATCCACCTTGTTGGCGGATAACAGCTCCTCGCCATCCACAATAATGCTGCCGCTCGTGGGCCACTCCAGCAGGTTCAGGCAACGCAACAGCGTGCTCTTGCCCGTGCCACTGGGCCCGATAACGGAGATGACCTCCCCGCGTTTGATGCGGATGTTGACATCCTTGAGCACGGTGAGCTTGCCGAACTTCTTTTCGAGGTGTTGAATCTGGATCATCTCTTGGTGGTTTTTTCAGTGTTAATCTTGCTGCCTGCGTAGTCCAGTGCCAGCGTGAATAACCACGCAATCAGGAAGTAGAGCAGGGCTACCATAATGAGGGGGAAGAAGGGCTCGAACGTGCGGGCGCGGATGAGGTCCGTCATCTTGGTGAGGTCCTCAATGGCAATGTAACCCACTACAGAGGTGTTTTTGACCAGGGAGATTACCTCCCCCTTATATACGGGGAGCACGCGGCGAATGGCCTGCGGCAATACAATGTAGTAGAAGGATTGGAAGGGGGAGAACCCCATGGCGATACCGGCCTCGGACTGCCCGGCATGCACGCTGCTGATGCTGGTGCGGAACATCTCGCTCACATAGGCACCAAAGTTAAGGCTGAAGGTGATAATGGCCACATACAGGGCATCTATGCTGCTGCCGGCAAAGGCAACGTAGTACATGAGCATGAGCAGCACCAATATGGGCATGCCGCGCATAATGTCAATATACAGGCGTGCCACCCATTGCAGGGCTTTGCGTTTGCTCATGCGCAGGTAGCACACGGCTGCCCCCACCAGTGTACCCAGTAATACGGAGCAAATGGCTATGGCAAAGGTTGCCAGCAAGCCATCCCAAATGAGCATGTAGCGCTCCTCTTCAATGATATTGCGCTCAAAGCTCACCCACAGGCGCTCAAAGAAGTTCAGCCCCGCGTAGGGGTCTTGCGCGGCACCGTCTCTCACGGCGATGATGGATTTGCTCTCGTAATAGTAGTCTGAGAAAATCACACTCTTACGGCGGTCCGGGGTGATGAGAAACCCGGAGGCGGCAATATCAATTTTGGCGGCAGCCACAGCCGTGAGCAACCCATAGTAGTCAATGTTTTCAATAACAATGGGGCGTTTAATGTAGGCGGCAAAGCGGTATACAAGCTCGGCATCCAAGCCAACAATCTCATTGTTGCGCATAAAGACTATAGGCTCCGTGCAGGGCTCCATGCCCACCACAATGGGTTCGCCCTCTGTGGGGATATCCAGCTGCGGCATCTCGGCCGTATCAAAGTGGTGTATCCATTTGTTGCATATCTCCTCAAGCTCACCGCTTTCTTTGAGTTCTCCTAAAAACTGGTTGAATTGGCGGCTCAGTTCTTTTCCCTTTTCATTTTTGGTAAAGGCCATGCCCATGTAGTTGATGGGCAGGTTGGGGTCCTCATACAATTTAATGATGGGCTTTTTGCGGGCCAGGGCATAGCAGATAACATCGTCCATCACGCAGGCATCGCACATGCCGCGCTCTAGTGCCAGCATCATGTCTGCCTCAAAATTATGGCGTTGCAGGTCTAACTGCGGGTAATTGGCTTCAATGTAGACATCTTGCACGGTGCCTTGCGGTACACCCAATATCTTGCCTTCCAGCGTGTGTATGTCCATCTCGCCGATTTGCGGTACTCCGCCCTCCTCGGTCTCGGGGGCTTCCGCAACAGCGGTGGGTTCCGGGGTGGGAGTTGTGGTTGTAGCCGTGGGGGTGGCTGCTGTTGTCATGGCCGGTGCCTCGGGGGCTTGCTCTGCCGTTTCGGCAGCATGCCCTGTGTGCAGCAGCATTATCAGAGCCGTTACGGCTGCGATGAGGAGAGATTGATTCTTCATGATACACCACGCGGGTTGTCGCGCCCGCGCGCGGATTCTATCATAACATATACCCCTTTGGCAAGCTGAATGTGAGTATTTTGCAGCATATTTCTCCCATTTTGCAATTATTGCTCCATATTCTGCCGTTGGTTTACAAAAATACCCCGACTTTTGCGAGTCGGGGTACCGTAAAAATTGTATGGTATTCTTACTCTGTTGCACCGGCTGCCTTGAGGGCCTCTGCGGCACCTTTGTGGCCTTTTTCCGTAGCAATCATGAGGGCGCTCTTGCCGTCCTCGCCCTTGGCATTCAGGTCTACACCGGCAGCTTTGAGCTGGTCTGCAATGCCGTTGTACTTGCGGGCAGTGAGCAGGGAGGTGAAAGATTCCACATCTGCCGGGGATACGGTGGCCCCGGCCTCTACCATGGCCTTGGCAAGGTCTTTTTTGTCGGCCATCAGGGCAACCACCAGCGCATTGTAGCCGCTCTTGTTTTTAAGGGTGGTATCTGCCTGTGCAGCCATCAGGGCTTTTACGGCGTCTGCATGGCCTTTCTCGGCAGCCAGCATCAGTGCCGTGCGGCCCACGAGGTCTTGCGCGTTGACGTTGGCGTTGGCCTCCAGCAGCGCGGCAAGGGTGGCAGTGTCGCCCACTGAGGCGGCATAGATGAGGGGCGTGCAACCGGTGATATCTGCGGCATCCGCATTAGCCCCGGCGGCAAGCAGGGCTTTGGCTGTCTCCGTGTGTTTTTGGCGGGCGGCAAAAGTCAATGCCGTGTTGTCGTTCAGGTCTGTTGCGTTGGCATTGGCGTTGCCCTCCAACAGGGCTTTAACGGTGTCTGTGCGGCCGTTCCACGCGGCAACCAAAATGGGGGTGGAGCCGTTGTCGGATGTCGTGTCGGCACTTACCCCGGCAGCAAGCAGGGCTTTAACGGTATCTGTGTGGCCGTTGCGGGCTGCACGGAAGATGGCGGTTTCACCCTTTTTATCCTTAATGGTCAGGTCTGCCCCGGCAGCAACCAGTGCTTTAACAACATCTGTTTTGCCGTTGCCGGCAGCCTCTACCACGGCGGTGCCCCCAAGCTTGTCTTCCTTGGCGTTCACATCCGCGCCGTCTTCAATCAGGCTTTGCACGGTTTCTAAGTCTCCCTGTGCGGCTGCGGCAGGTAAGTTAGAGTTTTTTTTGCATGAGCTCAGGCCGAAGGCAAATACGGCACACAAAGCAGCGGTGGTGAACAAAGAATATTTCATACCCGCATATTTTACGCATTCCCCCTTACAAGTCAAGCTATCTTCCCTCTTATGCCACAATAAACTCAACACGCCCCGCAGGCATGGGGCGTGTTGATGTGAGCAAGAGTTTGCGTGAGTTGTGTTACATGCCGAACTCAGAACAGGCTGTTGATGGCTTTTTTGGTGTATTCTTTAGCCAGCTCCAGGATTTCCTCTGCCGTTTTGCCGTCCATCACCTCGCGAGAACCTTCCACCCCTTTGGCAAGGGAAATGGCGGCTATGGCAGCCACCAGCTGTTTCTTTTGGTCGCTGTCCATCTCCTCCATCATGGCTTTAACGCTTTCCTCCGGCTTAGCGGCATCATACTTAGGCACAAATAAATTGGTGAGGTAGTGCATGGCGGAGTCCACCACCTTGTCACAAGAGGCGAGCGATACCACGGCAAGAGCCCCTGATACGATTGCAGAGAGTGATTTCATGGTCATGCCCTATTTATAACATACCCCCGCGTTGTTGTACAGCATGAAAAACAAGAGCCCCCACCGAGGCATGCTCGGCAGGGGCTCGTTGTTTTACCTGTTGCAGGTTTTAATTACAGCAGGGAGAAAGCTACGTTGAGACCGGCAGTCACAATGGACACCATGCTCATGAGCTTGATGAGAATGTTAAGAGAGGGGCCGGAGGTATCCTTGAAGGGGTCACCCACGGTGTCACCCACAACGGAGGCGTCGTGGATGGGCGTGTGCTTGCCGCAGAACTCGGCATCACCCGTCTCAATGTACTTCTTGGCGTTGTCCCATGCTCCACCGGAGTTGGCCATGAACACGGCGAGCACGAAGCCACCGGCCAAGCCACCGGCCAACAGGCCGAACACACCGGCTACACCCATGATAAGACCCGTTGCAACGGGAACCACCACGGCAATGAGGGAGGGAACAATCATCTCACGCTGTGCACCCTGGGTGGAGATACCCACGCAGCGGGCGTAGTCGGCCTTCTTGCGGCCCTCGAACACGTCCTTGTCGCTCAGCTGGCGGCGAACCTCCTCTACCATGCTCTTGGCGGCACGGCCCACGGCGTTCATGGTAAGACCGCAGAACAGGAAGGAAAGCATGGCGCCGATGAATACACCCAACAGAACCTTGGGGTTCATGAGGGTTACCTCAAACTTAGCCATGAAGGTGGCGATATCCCAAGTGGCAACCTCGTTACCGGTGCCCACGGGAGCACCCCAGTTGCTGATGTAGATGAGCTCTTCACCCAAGCGACCGGCAGCAATCTTGAGCTCCTCAATGTAGGAGGCAAGCAGTGCCAGAGCCGTAAGAGCGGCGGAACCGATGGCAAAGCCCTTACCGGTAGCGGCGGTGGTGTTACCCAGGGCATCCAAGGCGTCCGTGCGGGAGCGCACGTCGTCACCCAAAGCACTCATCTCGGCGTTGCCGCCGGCGTTGTCAGAGATGGGACCGTAGGCATCCGTAGCCAGGGTCAGACCCAGCGTGGAGAGCATACCCACGGCAGCGATGCCGATGCCGTAGAGACCGGCGGACATGTTAGAGGCTGTGAATGCCCACTCGCCGGCAGCGCAAAGGTAAGCACCAATGGTGCCGAGCACGATGAATACAACCGGCCAGCAGGTGGAGATCATACCCACACCGATACCGGAGATAATAACCGTTGCAGGGCCGGTGGTGGCGTTCTCTGCAATGAACTTAACGGGCTTGAACTCGAAAGAGGTGTAGTACTCCGTCACTTTGCCGATGGCAATACCCACCACGAGACCAATCATGATGGAGCCCCAGATGCCCAGCCAGTTGGGGCAATCAAGAGCCCAGAGTACCAGGGCGGAGAATGCGGCGATAAGCACGCCGGAGAAGTTGATGCCCTTGTTAAGAGCAGCCATCAGCTGGGTCTGGTTGGCACCGGGCTTGGTGCGTACCATGTATACACCCATAATGGAAAGAATTGCGCCAACTGCGCCGATAATCATGGGAGCCATCACAAGCTTGAGGCCCAGGTCATAGCTGC
>SUVJ01000104.1 GCA_015062045.1 Akkermansiaceae bacterium | reverse complement strand
GCCTCAGCCTTGGCGCGGGCCTCTGCCTCAGCCTTGGCGCGGGCTTCTGCTTCAGCTTTGGCGCGGGCTTCTGCTTCAGCTTTGGCACGAGCCTCTGCTTCAGCTTTGGCGCGGGCCTCTGCTTCAGCTTTGGCACGAGCCTCTGCTTCAGCTTTGGCACGGGCCTCTGCCTCAGCCTTGGCGCGAGCCTCTGCCTCAGCCTTGGCGCGAGCCTCTGCCTCAGCCTTGGCGCGGGCCTCTGCCTCAGCTTTGGCGCGAGCCTCTGCCTCAGCCTTGGCGCGGGCTTCTTCCTCTGCTTTTTTCTTGGCAGCCACTACCATGTTGGTAGCTTTAATATAGCGCGGGGCAACATCTGCCGGAGTCAGCTCATTAAGGGGCTTGCCGTTGTAGCGGCCGGTTTGGGCTTTCAGGAACTCCGTAACATTTTCAATGGTCGACTCGGAGGGAGCAAGTGCGGTTTGGCACTCAAACATAATGCGTACGGCAGCCTTAAGCTCCGTAACCGTGCCGGTGTGGAAGTACGGTGCCGTGAGGGCTACGTTGCGCAGCGTGGGCACACGGAACATATCCTTGTGCTCCTCCTTCTTGGTGAAATCCATTAACCCATAGGCTCCCTCTTGGTATCCTTCTGCATGGGCACGCAGGGGGGCATCCGTGTTAATATACTCAAAGCTTTGTCCGCCCAATGTGGCACCGGTGTGGCAGGTATAACAGCCGTACTTCTTGAATGCCTCCATGCCGGCAATTTGTGCCTCTGTCAGGGCTTCCTTATCACCCACGCGGTAAAGGTCGAACGCAGAGTAGGGTGTTACCAAGGTGCGCTCAAAGGCGGCAATGGCATCGGTAATGGTTTCTGCGGTTATGCCTTTGCTGCCGTACACTTTTTCAAAAAGCAGGGCAAAACGCTCATCCGCAGCCAGTTTGTCGGCAATGTCGTTCCAATCTTCGGGCTTGCTATAGCCCATCTCCACGGGGTTGAGGGGCGGGCCACCGGCCTGTTCTTGCAGGTCTTTGGCGCGGCCATCCCAGAACTGGCGTATGTGCGTCTCGGCATTGAAAACGGTGGGGGCGTTCACGCCGCCCAGCTGCGGCTTGCCATCTGCCCCCGGCACGCCCTCAGACTTAGCAAGGTTGTCTGTGCCGCCTTTTGTTAAATCGTGGCAGCTGGCGCAAGATACCTCATTGGTGGTGGAAAGGGCGGGGCTGAAGTACAGCATGTGCCCCAGCAAAATCTTGGTCTGTTCAAGGGCATCTGTCTTCTTTTCCGCCGGCACAATGGGGGCAAAGGCTGCTTTGTCAATGAGCTCCTCGTCATAGTAATGACGCATAATCTTGACGTCATTCATGGTGAGCTTAGAGGCGGGGTGCATAATGGTGTAGGCGGTGGGGGGCATGCGGCGGGTGCGCAGCACATAGTCCATCTTTGCCATGTTCACCAACTCGCGGCGCATGTTGTCGTCCTGCTCCATGGTGAAGGCGCGTCGGGCTCCCTCCACATCTCGGCGCAGTTTACCGAATGCCAGGAAGTTGATAAAGCCGTTGTAGTCGGCATTCTCGCCGTGGCAGGCAGCGCACTTTTGCTCCAATACTACGTTGGCCATCTCTTTTGCTGCTTCACGGTCAACCGGTACGGGTATGTTCGCCTCATGCCCGGCGGGGAGTATGGCAACGGATACAATGCCGGCTGTTGCAATGGTTACCGCAGCCGCTGTCACACCATAAATGTAAGGGGTTATTTTCTTGTTCATATCTAACGCGTCGTATGTACTATGCCAGTCTACCATATTTTCCCCATATTTCAAGCAGGAAATTGCAGACGGTTTTTTGAAATGACGGTTGCCTCCCGGGGGGAATGAGGGAAATGTCACTTCTTAAAGTGTGCCGTGATTAATATTGCCCGATTTCTTCTAATAACAAATGTGAGCAAAAGAGTGGTAAATTGATTAAGCGACATGTGCCTTGATTTTCCCCCAAGGGCATATTTTGTTCATTCCAGGCGGCCAGAGATAATCTGAACGCTATATCCGGTTTGTAGGTGTGGCAATAAGTTTTAAGACTTTTTGCCTGTATGTTTGTTTCTGCTTTTACTTCAATAGGGATGATGAGCCCATTATGCTGAACTATAAAATCTATTTCTGCACGGTTACTGTCCGAGGCCCAATAGACAGGCGTTTCATTACATATTACCTGCAATTCTTGTTGTACATATTGCTCTGCCAAAGCTCCTTTAAATTCAGTAAATATCTTTGAGGGTTCCAATAGTGTTTTTGCCGGCAAATCGCACATGGCTGTCAATAAGCCAATATCTAAGTAGAATAATTTAAAAATACGCTCTTTGTAAGCAGCAACCGGTACAGAAGGTTTTGAAATTCTGGACACTTGATATATGAGCCCTGCGTCTGTCAACCATTGCATGGCATATTCTAATTGCCTCATGCGCATGCCCGGTTGTACATCTTTGCATAAAAATTTTTTATTTTCTCTGGCGAGTTGTAATGCTACCGAATCCCATATAAGACGTATGATGTTGGACTCCGTTGACGGGGCGTGTTTGCTGAAGTCTCGTCTGTACCCCTGAATTAGATTTTTTTGAATTTGTCGTACTTGGTTATAATCTTTTGTTTCCACATAAGTTTTTACAGCCTCAGGCATGCCTCCTACATAATAATATGTCTTTAATAAATCTGCAAGGCGTGGAGCAAATCCATTAATTAGGTCTTTGTCTTTCCCTTGTAGCAAATCTACATACATATCATTACCGGTAGCCGTTAAAAACTCACAAAACGTCATGGGATATAGGTTGATTATATCAACCTTCCCTACGGGAAAACCGGTTCCTTGGTGGTCGCATAATCCCAAGAGAGAGCCTGCCGCCACGATACAGTATTGGCGTGCTTCTTCGCAAAAGTATTTTAGAGAGGTTAATGCGTGTGGACATTCCTGAATTTCATCAAATATGATTAATGTTTCTTCCGGGGATATTGAAAAGCCGGCGTGTAGCTGTATAACGTTTAACAGTCGTTTAACGTTCATATCTTGTTCAAAATTTTGTTTTACAACTTTATCCAAATCAAAACGGATGTAGGCTGTATTTTTAAAATTTCTGGCACCGAATTCCTGAAGTAGCCAGGTTTTTCCTACTTGGCGAGCCCCCATCATGATTAATGGCTTGCGGTGGGGGGAGATTTTCCATTCTTCCAGCTTCTTTATTGCACTTCTTTCCATGTTTTTATCTCTGTTGACTTAATGATAGCGTTTATTTCTTCATTGTCAATAAAAAATAAATACATAAATCACATTTTCGGATGGACTTTCGGGATGTTTCTGCACATTTTCGGATGGACTTTCGGGTCATTTTTGCACATTTTCGGATGGACTTTCGGGTCGTTTTTGCACATTTTCGGATGGACTTTTGAAAAAAGGGGGGAGCGAGAGCAGGGGGAAGCCCCCCCAAAAAAAAGCCCCCCACTAGCGCTGAGCATGCGGGGGGCTTGGGAGATGGAAAAAGTAAAGGTTTACATGTTCATGGCATCCGGGTTATCCAATAGCCCGGACTTTTCCAAATAGTAATCATACCCGCCGGCGTAGGGGGTGACCACACCGTGAGAAATGTGCAGGGTTTTCTCTGCTAAAGCGCGTATAAAGTGAACATCGTGAGAGATAAAGACCAACGTGCCTTCATAACGCTTGAGGGCTTGGGAGAGGGCCTCTACACTCATAATATCCAAGTGTGTGGTCGGCTCATCCATCAACAGCAGGTTAGGCGGGTTTACCAGGAATTTCACCAAGCTCAGGCGGGATTTTTCACCGCCGCTGAGCACCTCCACACGTTTCTCGCAGTCCAGTTTACGGAACATGAAAGAGCCGAGCACGGCACGTGCCTCTTCTTCCCTCAGCTCGGGGTCGGCGTTCATGATCTCCTCTAACACGGTAAAATTGGGGGTGAGGTTTTCTGAGCGCATTTGAGAGAAATAACCGATGCGCGTGGTGGTGCCGAGGGTGCGCTTGCCTTCATCAATAGGCACAACCCCGGCTAAAATCTTGAGCAGGGTGGATTTACCGGCACCGTTGGGGCCAACAAGTACAATGCGGTCCCCGCGCTCAATGAGTAAATCTAAGTTCTTGTAAATGCGTTTGTCGCCGTAGCTTTGGCCCACTTTCTCCAGCTCCAGCACGCGTTGCATGGCGCGGGGCGGCTGCGGGAAAATGAACTTGAACACGCGGCGAGCCTGCTTGGGTTTCTCGATGCGGCGTATTTTCTCCAGCTGTTTAATGCGGCTTTGCACCTGCGCCGCCTTGGATGCCGTGGAGCGGAACCGCTCGATAAACGCCTCAAAGTGAGCAATCTCGCGCTGTTGATTGCGCCAGGCTGCCAACAGGAGCTCATAGCGTTGCTCCTTAAGCTCCAAAAACTTGGTGTAGTTGCCCGTATAACGCACCAGCTCTTGGTTCTCGATGTCGTACACGGTTTCCACCAGCTCATCCATGAAGTCGCGGTCGTGAGAAATCATGAAGATTGCCCCCGGGTAATTCATGAGGTAGCGGCGCAGCCACAGCAAGCTCATCAAATCCAAGTGGTTGGTGGGCTCGTCCAGCATCAGCAAATCCGGCTCTGCCACCAGCAGTTGTGCCAAGTGTGCGCGCATCACCCAGCCACCGCTCATCTCGCGGGCAGGGCGGTGAAAATCCTCATCCTTAAACGCCAAGCCTTTCAGAATGCGCTTTGCTTTGGGCTCTATTTGGTAGCCGTTGTTGGCAATAAAAACATCCATGGCATGGGCGTATTCATCGCTGGTGTTGTCGCCCTTGGCATCGCACAGTTGAATGGTGCGTATGGCCTGCCCCATCTCGGGCGTTATACTCATGGCTATCTCCAGCACAGTACGGTCGCTGGGGTCGCCTGCCTCCTGCGGCAGGTAGCCCACCACGCCGTATTCGTCCATGATAATCTGACCCTCATCGGGCGTGTCTTCTCCCAATATCATGCGAAACAGGGTGGATTTGCCCGCCCCGTTCGGCCCTACCAATGCTATGCGCTCACCCCAGTTGACGATTAACTCCGTCTCGTAAAACAAGGTGCGCCCCGCGTGTGCTTTTGTCAGTTTCTTGATGGTCAGCATGCGCGGGTATTATACACGCATTTTCTGAAATTGCAATCCGTATTTGCATCTCTGTCTATGCTAAGATAAAAAAGCCGCCACCCATAATCGGGGGACGGCTTGAAGTTACATTTACCGAAAAAATTGTTTAGCTCCGTCTGCGGCGTGCGGATAATGCGGCCAATGCCAGTACAGACAATGTTGCCGAGGCCGGCTCCGGTATGTTTGAGCCAACGCCGCCTTTTACTGTTTTGAGTACAGTGCCGCTGTCATCTGTAATGTTGACATCAAACTCGGTGGTACTGCCCTCTGCAACATTCTTAAAAAGAATCAGCTCTTTTCCTTCTTCGTATTCACTTACATGCATGTTAATGGTGATGGCTTCATTTGCTGTTAACATGTTGCCCTTTAAATCAATGAAACTGTCTTTACTGAAGTTCATCACTAAATTTTCGCCCAAGGTGAAGGTCCCTTCTGCCCCGATTGCCCCGTTGACGTTGATAACGCCCTCGGATGCACTTACACCTGCCATGCTGCTGCCATTGTTCAGCGTTACAGTGCCGCCGTTGTTCATGTAAATATCTAACCCCAGTACGCCGTTGTTTGTAAAACTGCCGGTGGCTATTAATATGAGCATGGATTCATCTGTTACAAGCGGGGTTGTACCTCCCAGTCCAAAAGGGTCCTCAAGTATAGTGTTTTCGTATGGATCTTCCTCGCTAAAATCCCTGATGATGCCATTGTTTATCAGCTCTATATTACCAGTGTAAGAGGGTATCACATTCTTCATTTCAACTCTATTTGTAATGACGTTTGTGTTATTCGTAATGATTGTTGGTCGGTCACTGTCTCTTCCGGTATGGATATAAATGCCTTTATAGTAAACTTCACTGTAGTTGTTTTTATCAAAAATCATTTCAGCTTCTGCATTGTCTGAATCCCAAAAGTCCCCATCCAGATCTTTGTATGTGGAGGCGTTTGCCTTTAACGTTATGCTGAAGGCAAGACATGACAAGCATGTTGTCATAATGATGTTTTTGTTCATGTTGGCGAGTTTGTTGTTAGAGTTAAACTTTTTCCTGCACTCTTTGGTTGTGCGGTAGTCGTAGCATATCTCATTTTGAATGAGATATCTTGAAAGGTATTTATGCTTAACGAATAATATGCAATATAATGCAAAATGAGTTGAGAAAATTAAATGTAATTCCTGTGGCGTTTGCATGATATAACAGATTGTAATTTTGTGATTTTCTTAATGAAAGGGCTTGACATCTCATTCAAAATGAGATGTCAGCTCATGTCTGATTCTAACGAATATATAGGAAGCTATCGGCTATTAGTAGTATTCATAGCAGCCTTGCAATTTGCTTGCAGGAGCGGGCAGTGAGATTACCCCTATGGGGTAGTGATATTGAGGGGCTATCGACTTCAAAAAAAACAGCTAAAACAATAAAACTCTACCTAATTCGGACGCGTGAAGGACTCATTAGAATTGCTCTTACGCGTGGAAACAATTAGTAAAATGGGAACCTCGAAAAAACTCGGTTTAATCCATTTCTTTTGCATTTTGCGAGCGTAAGCGAGCCAAACTATTGAGCCCCGGTGAGGGGCGATATATGGTAGCCCGGTGGTGGAGCCGCGGTAGCGGCGGAACCCCGGGGA
>SUVJ01000103.1 GCA_015062045.1 Akkermansiaceae bacterium | reverse complement strand
AGGAGAGATAAAAGAGTTGCGGCAGGAACATTAGTTCCGGGACCAATCACACGCCGAGAAACCGCCGTATGCCATAAATGGCACGTACGGTGGTGTGTGAGGGGGCGAAAGCCCCCTACACGATTATGGTGAACTGTGTCAAATATGGTAAAATGCGCTTGCAAATGGGCGGTAAAGGCGTACAATAGGGGGGCAGAGACCGCCCGACGTGCCTCTGCTTCAGAAAAACGTAATCCGTACATCCATGTACACCAGCCTTTTTGATATTTTTTCCATCGGTATTGGTCCCAGCAGCTCACACACCATGGGGCCCATGCGAGCCGCTGCCGCATTTGTGGCAGACCTGAAACAACGCGGGCTGCTCAGCCGTGTATGCAAGGTGCAAGTAAGCTTATATGGCTCCTTAGCGCTCACGGGTGAGGGACACGGCACCCCCGGCGCAGTGGTATACGGCCTGCTGGGGTTGGATGCCGAGACTATGGATTTGAGCACGGACTACATAGGCCAAGTACAGTCAGAAGGGCGCTTGCTGCTGGGTGGCGAGCACTGCATTAACTTTTGCCCGGAGCAAGATATTGAATTGGAGTATGATATTACCCTGCCCGAGCATGCTAACGGCATGTGTCTGCGCGCACGGAGTGCAGACAAAGAGCTGCTGCACGAGGAATACTTCTTCTCCATAGGCGGCGGGGCCATACGCCGCCGTGCAGAGATGGGCACCACCCCGCCTACCCCGCGCTCCGTACCGTACGACTTCAGCTCTTGTGACCAGCTTATGGCCATTTGCCGTGAGGAGGAAAAAAGCATTGCCCAAATTATAATGGCCAATGAAAGCGCCCTGCGTTTCCGCGAGCTGGTACGCAAACGCATGCACAACATCTGCAAGATTATGGATGCTGCCATTAACCGCGGCATTGCCACACCCGGCGTGCTCCCCGGCCCGCTGAAACTGACTCGCCGCGCCCCCATCATCTACAAGCGGCTCGAACAGCTCTTCCATAGTAATGAGACGGATGCCCTCACCATCATCGACTGGATTAACCTGTGGGCCTTTGCCGTGGCAGAGGAAAATGCCGCAGGCGGGCGCGTGGTAACCGCACCCACCATGGGCAGTGCCGGTATTATGCCCGCCGTGCTGCGCTACTTTGAGCGCTATGGTGCTAAATCCTCCCCTTACACCCCGGACCAAGGTAAAGAGATTTTCCTGCTCACGGCATCTGCCATTTGCAGTTTGTACCGCGCCAATGCCTCCATATCGGGCGCAGAGGTAGGGTGCCAAGGGGAGGTGGGCGTGGCCTGCTCTATGGCAGCAGGTGGCTTGGCCGCCGCCATGGGTGGTACACTTGCCCAAATTGAAAACGCGGCAGAAATTGCCATGGAGCACAACCTGGGCCTCACCTGCGACCCCATCTGCGGCCTCGTACAAGTACCCTGTATTGAGCGCAACGCCATTGGTGCCGTTAAAGCCGTAAACGCCACACGCTTGGCCCTGCGCGGGGATGGCTCTCACTATGTAAGCTTAGACAGCGTTATTACCACCATGGATGAAACCGGGCGTAACCTGCAAGCCGGCTATAAAGAAACCGCCCTGGCCGGCCTTGCCAAAAACGCCTTCACCTGCTGACAAAACGACGCATGTTTAAGGCTATTGCTCAAGCTGCTCTCTTTGCTGCATGCATCTTGCATGCCGTAGCCCCCGCAGCACAGGCACAGCCCCGCATCAGCTATGACGATGCCGTGCAATTATCCCCCTTGGCCAAAGAGCTGGCGCAATGCGGGGAAGATGCCGCAGGCATACGCCGCAGGTTGCAGCTCATCTTAAACCACATTACACAGGAGCCCCAAGTATACGGCCTCACCAACCTCACCGTACCCAACCTCGACTTGGTACCCATACGGGTGGAAAAGGGGGATGGCCGCCACCTGGGCGGTGCACAATGGGCTGCCAATATGGAGATTGTCAAGTTCCGTATGACCTTCTTCACCTCACCCTTGCCCGAGGCCGACACCGCAGACGGCAGGTTGGACCGCGAGATGACCCTTAACGACACATTGGTGCACGAGCTGGTGCACTGCTTCTTTTACTCACGCTACCCTAAGCTCGCCAAAGTAACACAGGGAGAGCCGCTCATCATCTGCGAGGGGCATGCCATTCACGCTGCACGCCACTTCATTCAGCGCCATTACTTTGGCGGGGCTACCATGCCCACCGCTTTTTACGAGCGCACCTTCCTAAGCGAGCGTTACACCCGCCTCTACCGCAGTTTCCGCGCCCGGTACACGGATCCCCACGGCCGTATCCTCTGGCCCTATATCGATGCAGCAGAACTACGCTACGCCCCCCAAGGCTACACCCTGCGCAGCCGTAAACAGGTGAGTGCGGAATAAAATCGCCGGGCATTAATCCAATACCTCAGTATCCTGCAAGGAGCGAATAACATAACTCATAAGCTGACCTTCAAAATATACCTTAATACCCAAATGAACTGCATCCTTTATCAATGGAACACCGTTAATTTTACATGCTGACGGATGCTGCATACTTATACTCAACGGCATTTGAAATATCTTGATAATATTAGAATACTTATCTAACCATTCTAATTCCACAATAGCTTGTATTGGAGATAAATCATTCAAATGATTTTCCCTCATAGCCTTTTCGATATACTTTGAACATGCCGGTGATTCTGAAAAAGAAATTGAAACCGTTTTATTGCAATAATCACACGTAGCTACGAAAATTCCATTCTCATAGAAAACATCTTTGGAATATTCTCTGATAATATCCTTATACTTCTCAAAACTTGCCGAAGAACTCTTCTTCAATAAATTCAGCAGAGTTGCCCTCTCCACTGCATTTCGACACAATATTCTACTAATATACCCATCTACAGCAAATGAATCAGGCGCAAGAATTTCCGCTTGCCTGTATTTTTTGCTCTGTTCATAGCCTTCCCATGATTGATCGTATATATAATCAAACTTTAGCTTTGCAAATGCCTCTATACCTTGAAACGTATCTCCTCTTGAACCTGCTTGGGTTTTATCGGAAAACTCAACTCCGGGATGAGACAATAATCTTTCTAAATCAAACAACAAAAAAACCGGAACGGGAATATTCACATTTTCGTCACCTCTAAAACGCAAATCCCTGTGTTTGAATCCTTCTTGGTAGTAATACGTTTGTGTTTTAGGCCGAAAATAAAATCTTACATGGGAAACCACTTCTTTATCAGTTAGCTCTATCACTTGCCGACTTGCATTATCACGCTTCATGATATTATGGCTCTTTGCCGAAGCTCTGCAGAGCATACGACCGGAGGATAAAATACTAACAGCATTTTGCACATCAGTACAGTGATATGCAAACCTGGGCCACCAAAAAACGGGGCTATTTTGCTCACAATTCTTACGAATGATATCCCTATACTCCATTATCCTGCTCCTATCTGAATACAGCCATGCGATTTATGCCGGCATTAAGCTGGTAGCCATCTTGCATGCTTTCGCTAGAATGGTCATATATCCTAATTTTTGACAAATATCCCGCTGAGAACAAGAGGTCACATACCAATGCTTGCTCTTTTGTGTTTTTTCCCCGAACAAACACACCGGTTTTTCTCAACTCTTGCCAAATTGTATACAACATATTCTCGTCTATTTCATACACTTTTTCGCAACCTTCCGATGTAAATGTAAGAGCATAATTATCGGTATACCGCATACTATACTTTACACTTTGACTTTCGAACTCGTAAGGAAGAATAGAACCCAAATGCATCAAATCATCTTTTACAGCAGTAAAAGACATATCTTTTGCATGACGTCTTAACCAATTTAACGTCTTTTCCGGTGTTTTGTGTTCCGGCTCTGCATCCGGATGCATTCCTAAATAAATGTATACATTGATGGGAAGTTTTTTCAAATACTTCTCCATAATAGGCTTTACATCATTCCAATCCAATTCACCGTTTCCGCAACCCAAACGAGGAAATGCAATAGAATCTATTCCTTTTTCTGCATATGTCTGAACAAATTTTTGAAGACCTGCCTCAATGTATTCTAATTTAGAGGGATTACGCCAATGCTCTTTTGTCGGAAAAAGTAACACCCAATAATCGGCCTCATAAAACAGCATCAATTTGCCTGTTTTCAATAAACCTTTCTCACATATAGCCTTGTAGCGTTCAAACATTGCAGGATAACGCTTTTTGAAGGAAAGGGCTATTCCTTTCCCCATAACCCCAACAGTATTGACTGTATTGACAATCACATGTGCCGGGCTTTCGAATATATCTCCCTCAATATACTCTATCATATACGTTATTCTCTTTAATGTACCTTGCCTAAAGCTATACTAGCATGTTTTTAAGAATAGTACAATATTAAATTTAAATATACTCAATGCTCTTTAGGTCTGTTTCATCTTCTGCGTGCTTGACACGCGGGGGGCATTTGGGTACAGTGTGCGCAATGAAAGTGCTTATTCCTACATTTTTAGCAGGTATTTTTGGTGGTATGGTATGGGCGGCACCGTCTGCCCCGATTCAGACAAGCCCGAGCGTGATTCCGCAGCCGGTTCGGTATGAAACCCAAGTGGGGGAGGCCGGGTTCTCTTTAACACAGGGAATCAAGGTACACTACAAGGTAAGCCGCTCTGCAGAGGGGGCAGCCGCCATACGCGCCCTCATGTCAGCGGGTATTCTCAATGTGCTGCCGGAGGAGAACGAGGGCGAGCTGACGGTAACGGTGGAACCCGGCCACGGCAAAGAGTGGTATGCCATACAGGTGAGCCCGCAGCAAATTCACCTGCGTGTCAGCGAGCTCAATGCCCTGCACCTTGCCGCCCAAACACTGGCTCAAAGTATAACGAAAGACGCCGCAGGTGCCCCCGCCCTGCCCTACATGCAGGTGGAGGACGAGCCCATGCTGAGCTACCGCGGGCTCATGCTCGACCCCTGCCGCCACCCGCTGAGCATTGAACAAACCAAAAAAATGTTGCGCATCATGGCGCGCTATAAGCTCAACCGCTTTCATTGGCACCTTACGGATGACCAGGGCTGGCGCATCGAAATCAAGAAATACCCCAAGCTTACCGAGGTGGGCAGCAGCAGAGAGTGCACCCCCCTGCTCACGGACCATGAGAAGAGCGACAACACCCCCACCGGCCCCTTCTTCTATACGCAAGATGAGATTAGGGATGTAGTGGACTATGCCAACAGCTTGGGTATTACCGTGATACCGGAAATCGAAATCCCCGGACACGCATCCGCCTGCATTGCCGCCTACCCCGAGCTGGGCAACAGTGATATTGAGGGCTATGCCCCCAAGGTTGCCACTACTTGGGGTGTGCTGCCCTTTACCATGGCCCCCAAGGAGGAAACGTTCCGTTTTATTGAGGATGTAATGGCAGAGGTGCTGCCGCTGTTCCCCAAGGCGGATATGGTGCACATTGGCGGCGATGAAGCCCCGCGCGAGCAATGGCAACAAAGCCCCTTTGCACAAGCCTACATGCAGCAGCACGGCTTGAAGTACGCCGGGCAAATTCAGCACCACTTTACCCACCGCGTGGCAGACATGCTGGCCCCGCACGGTCGCCGCATCATCGGGTGGGATGAAATCATGATGGATGGCAAGGTACCGCCCACCGCCGTGGTTATGGCCTGGCGCTCTTGGGTGAAACCGGATGCCGCCCTCACCGCCGCCAAGCGCGGGCACGATGTCATCCTCTCCCCGGACTCCCACTTCTACTTCAACTTTGCCCAAGGCAAAATCCCGGCAGACCCCGCCTACACCCCGCACGGCCGGGTAGAGGCCAAGCAAGACTGGCACCATGTGTACTCCTACAACCCGCTGCCCGCCCACTACACGGCAGAGCAGCGCAAGCACATCATCGGCCTGCAAGCCAACTGCTGGAGCGAGAGTATTCAAAACGGCTCCAAATTGGAGTACCAGGTTGTGCCCCGTATTTGCGCCTTGGCAGAGGTAGCCTGGCGCCCCGCAGAGCTGCGTAATGCAGATGAGTTCTTGCAGCGCATCAAGGCAGAGTACCCCTGGTTCAAGCAGATGAACATCAACTTCAGGCACGAGGACGGCAGCCCCTCCGCCCCCGAGTCCATGCCGCGATAACTCATTACACGGCACCACGTAAAAAGGCAGGAGTATTCCTGCCTTTTTTTATTTGAAGACTTGTTTTCTGCCATGCGGTGTGTATAATGCTTTTTGCTATGAGACCCACCTTGTATACCTTGTTGATGTTAAGCTGCTGCGGCTGCGGATATGCGGCAGAGGCGAACACGGCAACCGTGCCGCTGGAGCAAGTGCTGACAAACCTGGAACCCACCATGGCAAAAGCCTCTCAAAAGGTATACGAATCTGACACTTTGGTGGTATTTTGCTCGCCGCCGACGCACCCCCCAAAACAATATTGGTGTGTGTGGTGCTACCGTTATTTTCACGGCGGTTGGGTGAATGCGGAGCGGGTACCCTCTCACAGCGAACAGCCCTCCCACTGGCGTATCGAGAATGATGCTTTGGTGCCATACCGCGGGGATACACCCGTTGAAGAGGTAAAGCCCATACCCCTTGCCACACCAAACGATGCCTCATTTTTGTTTCAGATGCTGCCGCAAACTCGTACTTGGACACCCCCCGAGTATGAAAATACGCATGCCGAGTTGCCGGACCCTGAGCTGAGGCAGGAGGGGTGAGAAAGGGTGAGAAAGGGGCGGGACGCCTGAATATCAGCCTTTTATGCAGCCCGATGCCGTGTGAGGTGTATTTGAGAAA
>SUVJ01000102.1 GCA_015062045.1 Akkermansiaceae bacterium | reverse complement strand
AGGGGGCTACCTTGAGCAGCGAGCACAACGCGGCCTCCGCCTGAGCGTGGTCCACCAACTCACCGTGCACCTTGCTGAAGGCATCCACCACGCCCAAGAGGCAAAGCTCTGCCTGCTCATTCACACGGCCCAAATACGGCATGGTGTAGCAAGAGGCCACGGCATCCTCGCGGTTCAAGGCACTGCGCACCAAAGACGGGCCACTCAAGCGAACCATACCCGGTGCTCCCGGCGTGATTTGCTGCTGTTTTTGCGCTAAATCCATAAAGCGCATGGAAAAGCCCGGCAACAAAGTGCCTATGTTGCCGGAGAAACGGTGGGGGGCCTCTGCGGGGGCAGAGCCCGCAGCGCGCACTGCTGCGTGTGTTACCATGGTGAGGGGGGCTGCAAACTCCGGCACGTAGCGACACTCGCAAAGGGAGAGTCGAAACCGCGTGAGCGAGTCTCGCACCAAAGTCTCCGGCACGCTGCTCCCCACCAACAAAAAGCGGCGCACGGAGCTTAAATGCGCAGGCTCCGCACAGTTCAGCAAACCTTGGGCATGTGCAGGTTGTAGGGTTAAATGCGCCACCTGATAACGGCGTATCATGGTATTGAGGCGTACACCCGCCGTGGGGGAGGGATACGTCACCAAGGTCATACCCAGCAACAGGGGCAGTAAAAATTGCGGCACAACGGATTCCGTGCATGAGAGCGGCTGTGCCAATAACACGGCCTCCCCGCGCTGCATGTTCAAGCGGCTTTGCATTTGCACCGCGGCAGCCATTAAAGCCTTGTGGGTGTATACAATGGGGCGGGCAGCTCCCCCGGTGGTTGCAAACCCCAGCATGGCCTCAGACTCAGGGTCCACAGTGGGCAGCCCCACACGAGATGCCACAAAGCTCTTGGAGGGCCAGCTGCTCATCAGCTCCCAAAAACGCAGGTGAGAGGAGCCTACCTCCAACAGCTCCTTATCAATAAAGATGATATCGCGGCGGCTCGGCCATTCAAAATCGTTTTGCTTATGAATAAAGGCCTCTGTGGAGATGTAACGCTCTATACCGCTGTGCTCCCTCTGCTGTGCAAACTCCCCTGCGCTTGCTCCGTAATTAACATTGAGTGGAGAGATACCGGCAAATATGCACGCCAAGTTGGCAATAACGGCCAATTTACCCGGTGGTAATATGATACCCAAACGCCGCCCGGAGGTATAGTGCCGCAAACGCCGACTCAGGATAAGGGCATATATCAACACACGGCGGTAGCTCATGCGGCTGTCGTCCACTCCGTCTATAATCTCTGCCTGCGGGTAGCGCAAAATGCTTTGTAACAAGGCGTGCGGTAAAGATGCCTCTGCCACGGGGGCATGCACAGCCAATGCCAAGGCCGTAGCCTCTTGCCATGCGGCCTGCACACGCGCAGCCATGCCGTTACCTGAGGGCTCCTCTGCCATAAAATGTAACCACAGGCGGCTATACGGTGCGGTGCTCACCATGGCTTGCACGGGCTCTGCGCCGAACATGCTCACCCCCACGGGCACGATGGAAAGCGTGGTGGAATCCGCAAAGCGCAGGAATGAGGACGGTACATCTGCCACGGACTCCCTCGTGCTGTCTCTGCCGCATAACAATACTACGTGACGCCCGGACTCCAGCATGCGGTTAATTTGCTGTACCACGGGCTCCACCCCGGAGGCGGCTATAGCCGTAAAAAAGCCTGTAGATTGAGTGGTTTGCAGATACTGCATTATCTCCGCCGCCGGGCGCAGGGAGCTCTCCACCATCCACGCCACGCGGTCTCTGCCGCCTAAAACACGCTCCAACTCCTGTAATACAGCCATGTCTACCCGAGCAGGTATGATAAATGACGGCTTAACGGGAACATTGCCGAAAATTTCTGTGGAAAGAGCGTTCATACAGCAAACTGAGTATAGCACAGCATACAGGCGGATTCAACACCGGGCAGAGCTTTTCTTGCCATCATGACTCACATCTCGCGCAGCATCTTGAGGTAGGCGGCTCTGGCGGCCTCCGGGGTGAGGGGGGAGGTGGGTTCCGGGTCGGCAGCCGGGGCATCCTGCTGTGCTTCTGTTTTATCGGGTTGAGGTGCTTCATCCCCTTGCTTTGCAGGGGTATCCGGCTCTTGTTCGGGGGTGTCCGCCTCTGCCTCGCTTTCCTTCATCAAATCGTCCGCATTCAACGAGTCGGGCCAAGAGACAACCGCGTCTGAAAACGGCGGTTCAGAAAAACCATACGTTTTAAAATTAGCCTCGCGCTCCACGGCCGCCTTTAAGTGAGCATCATCTCCTGCTGCAAAGAACCTGGATTTAGGCTTGGTGTTTCTGCATAAATGATATTGACCATCAGTAGTCAATGCTCGCAAACGGTAGGCACCTTTACCAAAAAAAGCGTTGTCTTTGGAGGGCTTTTCAGACAATGCCGGGAAAACGCTTTCTATCACCTCCTTAGGATTCACCTTGGCACGCACCTTACCACCACGCAGCTCAATATAGCGCACAATGGGGGCGGATACATCAACGGCAATCTCCATTTCCACCCCCTCTTTCTTCGTTTTAAAGGCACAGGCAAAACCATCTGCATGAACTAACTCAAGCGTAGATTCATCAAACGCCATCAATAAGTTTTGCAGTGCCTCACAGCGGGGCTTACCCAGCATATCATCCCCCTCATTTTGATCTAATGGGGCATAACAAAGTAAGGCAACAGTAGCATCATCAGACGTCCATACCTTGGGTGATTCGTCTAATGTCAACTGCTCTCGTACCGTGCTGAGCATTTTGGTAAGTACGGCGCGGCGCTTGGATTTATCTACTTGAGAATTAACCCGAATATGGATAAACTTTACATTATTCTCCTCATCTGCCAGAGCCATGCACTTGCAATCGCGCGCCGCAATAAGCAAACAGCCGGCATCATGCAAACGGGCACCATCCAAAGCCTCCTTCAGCGCAATGATATCTACATACTTGCGCGTCTTTTCCCTCATAGAATAAGGCACCGGCCGTTGAGATACAGGCGTACTGCCTGCCTGCCCCACAGGCACAACCGCTCCCGACTCTGCGGGGAGGAGCATTGCTACGCTGAGCAGGCTGAGTAGTAGGCGTTGCATCACGCTGAATGGGTTACTTCTTGAGGTATGCCTTAACAAGGCGTGCTATGTATTTCTCCATAGCAGGCATAGCCTTGTGAATGCTGCGAGCCAAGGCAAATTGGTTGCGGGCTCGTATCAGGTTATGCTCCGGTTTCTCGGTGCGGAAGTATTTGTCGCCATCCAGATAATCCGTCAGGAAACGGATACCAATCTCCGTGGTAATCAACCAGCCGGAGAACGCCAACTGGCTTATCTCGTTATCTGTCAAGAACTCGTGGGCTGCATCCAAATACCCCTCTGCCAGAGATTCAAAGAAGGGCATTTGCATTACCACCTTGCTGAGATCCTCTTCATCCTCAGAGGCGGTGCAAGTGGCCGTGCGCACCATATCCCCGAAATCATAAAGCGAAAGCCCCGGCATCACCGTGTCCAGATCAATCACGCATACGGCGTTATCCGTATCTGCATCCAGCATCACGTTGTTGATTTTGGTATCATTATGCGTAATGCGGGTGGGCAATTCACCGTTTTTCTGCATATCCACCAAGCGGCTGAGCATGGGGGCCCACTCGGTCAGTAAATCCAGCTCCGCCCGGCAATTTTTTACGCGGTCCATCACATCTGCCGCCACGGCAGCTTGCAGTGCCTCGTATCGCTTGGGCGTGTTGTGGAAATCCGGTATGGATTCCCTCAAGTCCTCCGGGTTCATGTCGGAGATAAGCTCTTGGAAGGACCCGAAGGCAAAGCCGGCTTGGTACGCTTGGCGCGTATTCTCCACCACGTTGTAGGTGTGGGTGCCCTCAATGTTGTTATAGCAGCGCCACATGCCGCCCTCCTCGGGCAGGTTGATGTAATTGCGGCCACCGCGCGCCGGATACAGCGTCAGCGTTTGCCCCGCAGCATTTTTACGGCGGCGCATCACTTTCCAACTGATATGGCGCGTCACCTTCTCCACGTTTTTCATGACCATGACGGGGTCTTTGAACACGTAGTCATTGATACGCTGGAGAATGTAGCGCTCCTCCGTGCCGTCCTCGGTGCGGTAACAGGCGCGGTATGTGGTGTTAATGTGCCCGTTGCACAGCTCCTCGCCGTACAAAAACTCGCCGTTAATGGCAAATAAGTCTCCGATACGCGCAATGCGCTCTGCCAGCGGGCCTACATACAATTTACTCAGCGGCATTGTATGAGTATATTGAGTTTAAAACGGTTAAATGCCGGCTATGTGCCCTTTTAATCGGCCAACTGAATGCTCAGCAGCTTCACGCCATCGCGGGCAGGGTCGTCCACCAAAATGGAGATGAGGGACTGGCGCTCGGACACCACAAACTTGGAGCGTCGCAGCGTAATCTCCGTGCGCACTTTCTCCTTGCGTATCTTGCCGTTGGCATCCTTAAGAGTCTTGCCGCCTGTACCCCTGGCACGTTGCTCCTTAACACCCTCGTAGGTAATCTGGAAAGCCAGTTGATCCCCATGGTTGGCACCCACCAGGCTCCATTTGTTGGAGTCATTCACGCTCTTGGTATTACCACCCTTAAGCAGCGTTACCTTGGCATCAGAGAAATCCCCCTTTGCAGAGGTGCTGATCTTAACATTCTTCTTGGAAAGGTTGATGAGGTGCACCCCCTTCTTGGGGAAATCGCTCTCGCTGAGCATGATGGTCTCTACCTTGGTCTCGGTCTCCGGCATAACAATGCAGAATGCCTTAGAGGCTGCCCCCTTGGTATCTACCGTAAACACCACTTTGGGCTCTTTCCACTTCTCTGCCTTGCCGTCTTTATCCTTACCATCTGTCTCGGGCGGTATGGGATTATCCTCGTAGAATACAACCTTGCCCCCCATGGGCTTAATGCGGGGAGTTGCCGTGCGGGAGGAAATGGATACCGTATCCGCCTCCTCATCGCTCACCTTGTACCACAGCGGGCTCTTTACCTTGATATTTGCGGCAGAGCATATCACAAAGCGCACCCCGGTTTTGGATTCGGTTTGGGCGGCGGCATCTTTTTTACCACGTGCAGAGGATTGCGCCTGCACGGGAGCTGCGGCTACCAATGCCGCCAACATGAGAGTAAAAGCTGTATATTTCATAACGTTGATAATTCTACTCGCCTACTTTACCAGCTTATCCCCCCCATAGCAAGCAGAAAAAAATTCAAATTATTCATTTTTATTTGAACACTTTGCCGCCTGTGGTGTCTATACCTATGTCAGCCGCTTGGTGATACGCCCGTGAAGGAGAGAGCACGTGGCTCGCCATTACAAGAAGCTGCTGAGTTTCATAAGGTAGTAAGTTGAAACACCCCTCGGGCGGATACCTGAGGGGTGTTTTGAGTAACGCATGGGGCAACACCCTCATCACCTTAAGGTGCAGGTGTTACCTGTTGATTTTGTACGGCTTTAATGGCATCTAAAAGCGGGGTGATAGCCTCGCTGCCTACATTGATATGCGGAAAACGTATTTTATCCAAATTCTGCACGGTTTGCCAGCGGATGAGATTCTCTCCAATAGCATCATTGAGAGCCTTGCGGCCCTCTGCCTCCAGGCGCATACCCTCAGCTTCTGCCCTCTTCATAGCGAGCACGGCTGCAGCCTCTTGCTGGCGGCGGTATAGCTCGGCATCTGCCTCTGCCTTGGCTTTAAGCAAGGCACCCTGTGCCTCTTGGTTCATGCGGTTAGCTTTGGCACGCCCCTCGGCATCTGCTATTTCCTCATTACGCTTGGCGATTTCCAGTTGAATGGCCTGGCGCTCGTACTCCTGGGTAGCCTCCACCTTTTTGGTAATACCGGCAGTAACGGATTCCGGCGGCACCGTGCTGCCTATCGTCACACTCTCCACAATAAACGGGGTATCTTTCAACGCTGCCCGCAGCTCTTTTTCCACCATGTCCGTAATCTCGGGAATATGCCCCGGAGCGTCCAATCCGCGAAAACGCGCAATAGAGGTACGCACGGCAGAGCAGAACGGCTGGCGTATAAAACTGGCGTAGGCATCTTGAGCAATGGCCTCAGGGGTAGGCTCCACCTCTGTCACCGCACCGTATTGTTCCACAAATTCCCGCACCTTGTTGGCATCTATACGCCACACCAAGTGCGCATCAGCCTTCATCTTAAGGTGGTCTGCGGCACGTATGTCATCAAACTTCTCCTCAGTAGTATAGGGGGTTACACAAATAATAACGCTATTTTGACGCCAGACAAGCCCTGTACCCCCCGGCCCCTTTATGACCTGCCGAAACTCCGGCACCCCTACAATCGGGTTCGTGCGCACATAAGCCACATAACCACCATCCACCTTCTCATTGCTCGTATTATAATACAGCACCAACAATATAATCAAAAGCAAGGCTATCACCCCGGCTATGATACCCTTGTGCTTTATGTTGCTTATGGGTATCAATTCTATCGGCTTTCGCGGCATATTAGGTTGTTTCATAGTAAAATGACTATAACAAGTCGGGGCATTCATGTCAAGTCGCAAAAACGGGGTACATTGTTGAAAGTACATGTGCAAAGATAGTGAGAAAAACGGGGAAAAGAAGCGGAGTGAGTGAGGAGGTGCCCAGGGCAAACGCATTAGGCAATGGACCCTGTAAGTCCATTATTTACAATGTGGGGACCTTGAAAAACTCGCCAAATGGCAATTTGTAGGGGATACCCTGCGGGCGAATGCCCGCCGAAATCAGAGCCCCGGCGAGGGGCGATATATGGTAGCCCGGCGGTGGAGCCGCGTCAGCGGCGGAACCCCGG
>SUVJ01000014.1 GCA_015062045.1 Akkermansiaceae bacterium | reverse complement strand
ATCTGTCGGCCTCGTCGTCAACGCTAACGCGCCGACGCCTCGGGCTCGGGGGTGTTTTCTTTCGTTTAGCAGGGGCTTACGCCCCTGCCTAAGCTATTTCGCCCCCATGCGGGGGCTATCAAAACTGTTGTTCCACCGATAGGGTGATAACTATATTTATTGTTTCTTAAGCACATAATAGCTATATCCAAAAAATTGGGGCACGTGTATATGAGGGTAACATATAAAAATAGGCTTGCAAAAAAACACAGAGAATGCTACTATGCGGGC
Organism: Akkermansiaceae bacterium; assembly: GCA_015062045.1. GTDB lineage: Bacteria > Verrucomicrobiota > Verrucomicrobiia > Verrucomicrobiales > Akkermansiaceae > Akkermansia. The sequence continues at coordinate 40,466 of SUVJ01000014.1, read as the reverse complement.
AGGCAGCAAGCCACGACAATGACAGGCTTGCAACATTAGTACAGAGTACTCTACAACAACAACAATGCCAAGCGTACTGATAAAAACTTATGGTTGCCAGATGAACGAGCGAGACACGGAACAAGTGCTCAGCATGTTTCTGGCCGGGGGCTATGATATTACAAAAAGTGAGGATGATGCAGATGTTATCCTCATCAACACCTGTTCTGTTCGAGAAAAGGCGGAGCTGAAAGCCTTGGGTAAAATGGGGCTGTTATGCTCTCGCCCCACAGCCAAACCATGGGTGGTATACGGGTTTATGGGTTGCATGAGCCAAAGCCGCAGTAACAGTTTGTTCCGGGATATCGCCAGGCTTGATATTGTTACCGGCACGCACCAATACCACAACGTCTACAGGCTTTGTAACAGATTACTGCGCAATCGTTTGGCGCAAAACATAACGGAGCCGATTAAGCGTGGTGCCCATATATGTGCCGTTGGGCATGAGGATGGGTTCCAAAACGCTATTAAGGACCACCTGCCCCCCGCCGGCAACTGCACGGCGTTTGTATCCATTATGCAGGGGTGTGATATGCGCTGCTCGTACTGCATTGTACCCAGTACCCGTGGTGAGGAATGCAGCCGCCCGATGCCCGATATTTTGACCGAAGCCAAAGAATTGGTTGCACGCGGGGTCAAGGAAATCACCCTGCTGGGGCAAATTGTCAACCGCTATGGGCGGGATGAGCCCATCATCGACGGGCGCGGTGCCTTTGTACGCCTGCTGGAGGCCTTGCATGAGATAGACGGATTAGAGCGCATACGCTTTACATCCCCGCACCCCATTGGGTTCCGGCAGGATTTGGTCAACGCCTACACCTATCTGCCCAAGCTGTGCAGCCACATTCATTTCCCGATGCAGAGTGGCAGCGACCGCATACTCAAGCTGATGCTGCGCCCCTACAAGAATGAGAAATACCTCAAACTGTGTGAGGATATGCGCGAGGCCCGCCCGGATTTAGCCATCACCACGGATATTATCGTTGGTTTCCCCGGTGAAACGCATGAGGATTACCTGCAAACCAAGGCTGCGGTAGAGCGCATTCAGTTTGATAACGCCTTCATTTTCCAGTATTCTCTGCGCAAGGACACCCCGGCAGCAGCCATGGCAGACCAAATATGCCTGCGCGTTAAAGAGGAGCGTAACCACGACTTGTTAGAATGTGTTAACCGCATTGCTACAGCCCGCAACCAAGCCTTGGTAGGCACCACGCAAACCATCTTGGTGGAGGGGCCCAGCAAAAACAACCCGAACCGCCTGCAGGGGCGAACCTCTCAAAACAAGCCCGTCATTATAGCCGGCGGCAGTGCTCAAGTGGGCACTATTGTACCCGTCACCATTACAGAATGCACCGGGTTTACCCTTTACGCTAACGTACAAAAATGAAAATACACCAACTCATCACCACCGGCATCGCCATGATCAGCACTGCATTTGCCGCTTGGCAACCTGAAGAAGTGCCGGATGACATCCGGCGAAATTATCTGGATGCCAACATGGTCATGTCTGAGGATCCCTGCGATTGGAGGGAGACCGTGCGAGCCATCTTTGCACCTGCGGTTGAGCATTGCAACAGCCCCAGGGAGGCTGTGCTCTACATAGCAGAAAACATGACCAAGCTCACCGGAGCCTACTACACCATTGAACGCCGCCGTGCCGACATGAATGCGCTGGAAGCTCTGGCAGAAAAGAAAATCTCCTGCTCCGGGCAAACGATTCTGATGGTATGCGCCTACCGTTCCATCGGCATACCGGCACGCGCCGTCGGCATCCCCACTTGGAATCATATTCGCGGCAACCACTCCTGGCCCGAGGTATACTTTGACGGTGAGTGGCACATGATTGAATTTAATGAAAAGGATTTCAACACCGGTTGGGTGATGGAAAATATCGGCATGCTGGATCCCAAGCATCCCATGCAGAAGATATTAGCCGTGCACCCCGGCGGTGAGTATTGTTTCCCGGTGTATCAGGACCGCCCCATACCGGCCATTGATGTTACGGAGCGTTACCGCAAGCTTTCCGCTGATTGGTACGCCAAATATGGTCCGCCCGCAGACCAACAGCGACTCATGGTAGATGTGGTACCCCGCCCCGAGGTTGCCCCGAACATTGAGCTGTTGAACGAGGAGGGCAAGGTGCTCGGTATCAAGCCCCTGCCCGTCAAAACGGATGACGTGCGCTTCTTCGCCACGTTCTCCATGCCCCGTGAGGGAAAGCATTACCTGCGCATAGAAGGTACCACGCAACAGCTGGAGGTGCCCACCACACCGGAGGCCGTGCAAGTGCTGCACCTTCAAATGGGTAAAAAATAAGATAAGTTCCATCCGGAAAAATCCCCCGTGCGTACTGATGCGCACGGGGGATTTTTCGATTAAAATCTGCTAAAGCGTTTTATACGCGTTTTCCAAGCCTCTACCATGGGGTGAGCCATAAAACGCCCCATAGGTGTAACCGGGACAGGGTTGAGTGGCACGCAGACATTCAAGCGGTGAGGCAAGCGTTCAATTACGGCAGATTCACCGGGTTTAATGGTGCCCACATAATCGCCGTCCAGCTGGTAATCCAACTTACCCTCTGCCGTAATCACGCAAGATTCAAAGCGGCGCACATTAGTAAAAGCGCTGGTATTACGCTGCGTTGCGCCTTTTTGCATCATACTGCTCAGCACCTCAAAAAGAATCATGGGGCTCTCCTGGTGCATGATAACGGCATCCAACATGCCATCATCGTAACGAGCCTCTGCATGCAAGTGAGCTTCGCCACCATAGCGTTTACCGTTACCCAGTATCACTTGGGTGCCATAAACCTCTTCCCCATCGGGCAGGGTCACGGTAATAATGGGGTGTCTGTCCATCGCCACACGCAGGGCTGTAACAATGTGAGATGCAGCCCCGAGCCAACGCTTCAAACGAGGGGTTATCAGCTTAATGATACGGGCATCCATACCAAACCCGGCCATTTGCAAAAAGGGTTTACCATTTATGGTAAAGATATCCACGGGTTGGGAGACTCCGTTTTGCATGGCATCCAATGCCACATCGAAACGGCGGGAACCGATACCGAGCTCTCGCGCAAACACATTCATGGTACCGCATGGCAAAATACCTAAAGCGGCTTTTGTACCAATAAGCCCCTGTGCCGCACACATAAGAGTACCATCGCCACCGGCTGCAGCCACCACGGGCTCCCCGGCTTCCGCCAACTTGCGCGCCTTAGCCGTCAAATCCTCCGCACTTTCGGTCGGTACTAGGGTAAAAGCATCTCTGTGTGAGTCCAACCAAGCCTTAAGCCCGGAGCGAAACAGGCTCCCGGCGTTGGGGTTAATCAACAATGGTATTGTTAAACGCATAGATTAAAGAATCACAAGCACCGCTGCAAAGAACGATACGGTAAATGCAGGGGAGTCTATCAAATCAAAGATACCGCCGATTCCCGGCAACAGAGACCCGCTATCCTTTACCGCTAAACCGCGCTTAATGAGGGAACCGGCCAAGTCCCCCGCCACGCTCAGTATAAAGATGCAGGGCATCAATACACAGAAGAATTGCAAGGTACTCATCTCAAAGGGGAATGTGGTGAGCCCCAGCAGCCCCCAGGCACACAAAGAGGTAATGATAAAGGAGCCGATAATGCCCTCCCACGTCTTTTTGGGAGAAACAACGGGGCTGAAACGGCGGGAGATAAACTTGCCACCCAACAACACACCGCTCACGTAGGCCCAAATATCACTCATCTTAGTGACCAACACCAGCCAAAGCAAAGTTTTGATGGCGTAATCATCATACAAAGCGCACAAGGCAAAAGAGAATAACCAAACGGGATATATGAATGAAAGCACGGTAATACCCATGCTGCTCAGGGCTTGAGCACCGCTTCTCCCCTTGTAATCCATGGCGCGCAACTCTGCAAAAAAGGCAGCTAATACAAAGAACACCAAAGCACCTAACGCCACGGCCCCAAAATCAAAATTGAGCACCACGGCAGCGGGGTCGGCCTCATTGCCGAGCACCATACCATCCGTCAACATGCCGGCAGCCATTAACCACGGGTAAATCAGCCCGGCTACAAGTGCCAAGCCGCGGTTAGACTCCGCAACACGCTCACGCAGCATGTTACACCACTCGTAAGTGGTCAAATTACAAAGCACACACACCAAAGCAGCGTACCCCCACGGGCTATTCCAAGCTACGGCACCGCCCAGCAAGGCAAGTAATATAACAGTACTGATACCGCGTTCTATAAATGTTTTTAATTTAGGACTCATGGTGTGTGTCTATATAATGTTATGTTAAGTGGGTAATGCCGCAGCACGGCATTAAGCGTCGTGCTGCGGCAGAGTTAAGGTTAAATTAATGGGCGCAACCGGGGCATGCCCAGCCGGCGCGAATATCGGCAAAGAAATCATTGCCCTTGTCATCCACCAGAATGTAGGCCGGGAAATCCTTAACGGTAATTTTCCAGATAGCCTCCATGCCCAGCTCGGGGTACTCAATGCACTCGATGGAGGTGATGCAGTTCTTGGCAAGGTCTGCCGCAACACCGCCAATGGAGCCCAAGTAGAAGCCGCCGAACTTTTGGCAGGCATCCGTCACGCACTGGGCGCGATTCCCCTTGGCAATCATAATCATGCTGCCGCCATGGCTCTGGAAGAGGTCCACATAGGAGTCCATACGCCCGGCTGTGGTGGGACCGAAGGACCCGGAGGGATACCCTTCCGGCGTTTTGGCGGGACCTGCGTAGTAGATGGGGTGGTCTTTCACATACTGCGGCAGGTCTTTACCGGCATCCAACAGCTCCTTAAGTTTGGCGTGAGCAATATCGCGCCCCACGATAATGGTGCCGTTGAGGGAGAGGCGGGTCTTGACCGGGTATTTGGTAAGCTCTGCCAGCACCTCCGCCATGGGGCGATCCAAGTCGATGGGCACACCGGCACTCTTGGTCTCACGCAGCTCTGCGGGGATATATTTGCCGGGGTCGTACTCCAGCTCTTCAATAAAGATACCCTCAGGCGTAATCTTGGCCTTGGCGTTGCGGTCCGCAGAGCAAGATACACCCAATGCAACCGGGCAGGAAGCCCCGTGACGCGGCAAACGCACCACGCGAACATCCAACGCAAACCATTTACCGCCGAACTGTGCGCCCAAGCCCAGTTTCTCTGCTTCTTTCTTAAGCTCATTTTCAAGCTCAACATCACGGAAAGCGCGGCCATGCTCATTACCCGTGGTGGGCAGGCTGTCGTAGTACTTGGTAGAGGCCAGTTTCACCGTCTTAAGGCAAAGCTCTGCACTGGTACCACCCACCACAAAGGCAACGTGGTAAGGCGGGCATGCAGCGGTGCCCAGGGTGCTCATCTTCTCAACCATGAACTTCTTGAGAGAAGCAGGGTTGAGCAAAGCCTTGGTCTCTTGGTACAAGTATGTTTTGTTAGCAGAGCCGCCGCCCTTGGCGATAAAGAGGAAGTCGTACTCCATGCCGTGATCCGTAGCAAAGAGGTCAATCTGAGCCGGCAGGTTGGTGCCTGTGTTAATCTCTTTGTACATATCCAAAGCCACATTTTGGGAGTAGCGCAGATTGTTCTTGGTGTAGCAATCGTACGCGCCGCGGGAGATGTACTCAGCATCATTGTAGCCGGTCCATACCTGTTGCCCCTTCTTCCCCACGCAGATAGCCGTACCCGTGTCCTGACAGAGCGGCAGCACGCCCAATGCGGCCACCTCTGCATTGCGCAGCATGGTAAGGGCTACGCTCTTATCATTCTCAGAGGCCTCGGGGTCACTGAGAATCCCCTGCACCATTTTAAGGTGCTCCGGGCGCAGGTAAAAAGCCACATCATGCCAAGCTGTTTCAGCCAGCAGACGCAAACCCTCGGGTTCAACCTTCAAAATGGGTTTACCCTCAAACTCACTTACACTCACGTAGTCCTTGGTAAGCAAACGGTACTTCGTGGTGTCTTCCCCCATGGGGAACATTTCCTGATAGACAAAAGGAGGTGTTGCCATAACGCGCGTATTTTAGCACTGTTTTATCAGAATTTCCAGCAAAATCGCCCAAAAATGCTAAAACGTGGTGCTTACTGGCGGAATTTAGGCTTGCAAGAAGCCCCTTGACATGGGAAGATAGGTCTAAGATGTACAGTACCGTCATAATCACAGGCGCATCCTCCGGGTTCGGCAAAGGCTTTGCAGAGCATTTAGCCCCGCATTGTCAGCGCATGATTCTCATTGCCCGCCGCGAATCCGTATTACAGGAAATGGCCACGGACATTCGCGCCCAACATGGCACCGCCGTAGATGTTTGGCCCTGTGATTTGGCAGACTCACAAGCACGCGCCACCCTGCTGACAAAGCTCTGCACCATAACAGATAAAAGCATTTTGCTTATCAACAATGCCGGGCTGGGAGATTACGGAGAGTTCTGCACCTCTGAGCAAGAGCGCAATCGCACACTCATAGAGGTTAACATGACGGCCCCGGTTGAGCTCACGCGAGCCATGCTGCCTGCTATGTTGCAAGCGGATAAGGCGGGTATCATCAATATAGCCTCATTGGCGGCAGATTTGGCCATACCTGATTTTGCCATGTATGCAGCCGGCAAAGCTTTTGTTGCCTCATTTTCAGAGGCGTTGCGCCTGGAGCTCAAGAAAACAAATATACATGTTACCGCCGTGTGCCCGGGGCCGGTACACACCAACTTCGGGGATGTTGCCCGCAGAACAGGCAAAAGCAAAAAGGAAGTACCGTTCCGCAAATGGTTTTACAGCACGGTAGATTGTGTGGTATGCACTGCACTCAGAGCAGTAGAAAAAAACAAGCCCCGCTGTTACCCCTCCTTAAAAATTCGCTTAGCCGGGCTCTTTGTACGCTGCGCCCCCTTGTGGCTGTTGCGGCTTATCATGAGCACACGCCCCCGAAAAGCTACCCCGATTACCTGATGCAATGAATCACAAAAGAAACCATAAAAAGAAAAGATTTCTGACAATGTTCAACCTCGGTATTCTTGCTATAGCGGGCGTGGGAGCAGGTGCTCTCTATACACCGTACCCGGCGCAATTAGTAAACGCGCTCAGGTCTCAACAAGCCCCGGAATCCCCTGCCCCACAGGAGCCGCAACAACCTGCTGTCGAGCCGCCACCTGCTCAAGCCCCGGAGCAATTACCGATTCAATCCACCTTGCAGGTTACCCCCTGGCAGCCTACAACATCATTCAAAATGGCAGAGATTCACCTGCCGCCGTTTCCCCCCGCGCTCCCCGAGCGTGTGGAAATCGGTAATTTTGAGCATATCAATGAGATGGAGCGTGGCATCAACATTAAAAGCAACGTCAATTTCTCCAAGGGTAGTACCGCCTCTCAAGACCGCAAAAAGAAACAGGCTTACCAAGTAAAAGTATCATTAGAGCTACTCACCCCCCATGCCGCTCAGGGCAATGATTTGCTCACGGCTAACCCCAAGCTCAACAAAGTACTCAGTGCTTTTGATACACTCATGAAAGATGCCAAGATATCCCCTTGGTACCACAAACTTTATCAATATAAACAAAACAGAATCAGGAAAAACGCCTCCACCCTCTCCCGATTACTGGACCGCCACAATTATTACGATACAGACACCATATTGGAAATTGCAGTCCCCAACAACGGCCGCAAAGCATTGTGGATTCAGGCAGATATGGATGTGGTATCCGATGGCTCGGACGGTGACCGCTTGCCCGATATGCCCAAAAAGATAAAAGAGAGCGAGTTCTACCAGCCCTCCACCTCTTACAAATGGCGCAAAAAGACCAAAACACCCAACCCGCTGTTAGAGGGTTGGCAAAACCGCCTCAAAAAATACAAGGAGGAAAAGAATAAAGAGGGCATTGCGCGTGCAGAACGCGTTATCGGCGATCTCAAAATTTTCAGTTTCCTTCTTGCAGAGTACGATTCGTTTATTGTTGTGCCTTTAACCGTTAATGATAAAGGCACCAACACCAGGCAAGAGAACCACCTCAAACAATATCGCCCCGTGGCCGGGGATTACGCCGTTGTTATTGTGGACAACAAGGTTTACCCCGCCATTGTGGGTGATTTCGGGCCCAAATTCAAAACGGGCGAGGCCTCATTAAGGCTTTGCAAAACAATTAATGCCAAAGCAAGCATCAACAGTCGCCCGGTATCGCATTTGGGGGTATCTTACATTATTTTTCCCGGCACCAAAGAACCGGAAAACGGCCCGATTGATTACGACAGACTGAACGCTCGCTGCCGCGAATTGCTCGCAGAGCTGGGCGGGCTGGGCCCCGAGGCAGAGTTTGTTGAAATGAAAGATTTGCTCCCCCAGCCCAAGCCGCAGGAACAAACACAGCAAGATAAGCCCAACAATAAATAAACGCATGATTGCTTTTTTAAGAGGAACCGTTGCAGAGGCTCTGCCCCAATGCCTGATTTTGGATGTTGGCGGTGTGGGGTACGAGGTGCAAATCCCATTGTCCACCTTTGACCACATTAACCCCGTAGAGGGGCAAACCGTTACTCTGAAAACGCATTTTCATATCCGCGAGAATGCGCAAGTGCTTTACGGGTTTGCGACAGATGCAGAGAGAGACATCTTCCGCCTGCTTATTGAGCGTGTCAGCGGCATAGGCCCTGCCACTGCTATCTCCATTCTCAGCGGGCTCAAGGTAAGTGACTTTAAAGCAGCGGTAGCCGCGGGGGATGCTCAACGCATAGCTCGTGCCAAGGGGGTAGGCAAGAAAACGGCAGAGCGCATCGTGTTAGAGCTCAAAGATAAAATCGGCTTGGCGGCCACCTGGGAGGCCCAGCAGCAAGGCACTACCAGCCCCGCCGCGGCGGATGCCGAGCTCGCCCTCGTGGCTCTCGGGTTCAAACAAACGGAAGCACGTAAAGCCATCAAAACCTTGCTTGCAGACACCCCTCAAGCCAATACGGATGACCTCATACGCGGGGCTCTGCGCATGATGACAAGATAATCCGCCTCCCCCGTATGCTACGCCCCCCGCTGCCCGGTAAACGCATGATACTGATATGGCTGCTTGCAGTCGTATTGGCGGGGGCTTGTACAGTCGGCATTTTACTCAATATTCCGCAAGAACGCGTAGAGGCCCCCGAGGCGCAACAAAATGCCATACGCCCGGAAGTGCTCTACCGTATTGCCGCCACCCCGCAGGAGGAAATGCCGACAGCCATAGAATCTGACACTCCCCATCTGAGGCTTCGGGAATACGCCCCGGGCAGCTATGAGTTGCTCTACTGGGGCAACCCCATTCGCAAGCATTATACTTACTCTGTCAGAAAAGTCAGCAACAACCGCTCCGTTTTGCTGGATTCTCAAGGAAAGAAGCAAAAATGGTGTAAATTACCCGTACTCACACCCCGCAGAGCAGATAAAAAGCTACCCCTGCAACCGGCGGTTCGGCTCCGTTTGCAGCACAACACTCACCATGAATATTATGCCGTAAAGGTATCCGTGCACGACGGCACCACGGGGCTCATACTATGCACGGAGCTCTACCTCATCAAAGGCATGCCCGGCACGACTCATCATTAAAAGCTTGACGAATAACACAACTTACCGTACAATCCCCGCGCATGAAACATCTCCTCCACTCATTAAAAGAGTTCATTCTTCTCATCGTCATCTGTGCCATCATCATGGCATGCGTGGCAGGTTTAGGGCAAGGGCTCAATACTGCTGCGTTTTTTGAAGAGCTGCAAAACCTGCAATATACTGATTTGTATTTGGTGCTCGGCATCCTTTTCATTGCCCTGCAACTGGTAGTAATGCGGTGGAGCGGCTATGCCATGAACATGCTGCTTACCCTTACCAGCACACTGCTTTTTGCTCAAATGGTCACCATTGCCATTGGGCCGCATGTTTCTATGACCGCCTCTCTGCATCAATTGGCAGACAGCTTGGGCATGGTGCATCCGCTTAAGAGCAATACCGCTCTCTACTGGTTGATTCCGCTTACCTGGTTTCTCTGCTTGCTGGGGGCAAAAGACCAAGTGCGCACCTTCTGCACGGCCTTGGTATGCTATGCGCTTTGGTTGGTCGGCACACCGCTGATGAACAGTGCTGTAGAAAAATGGGCAGCAAATGAGGAACCGGCACTTCCGCAAATCCTTGATATCCTCACCGGGGCGGACTGGATGCCCGCAGCCGTATGGGGCTGTTTCCTGTTGATTTTTGCCCTCATTGTCGGGGTGTTAGATGCACTGTTTCCGGAGAAAAAAGAGGCATGAAAACACTCTTAGCCATCTTATTATCGGGCATGATAACCATGGGAGCACAAAACAACCATCCAAAACCGCATGACCCGCCCAAGGTGCTCTTGGCCCGTGCCAACGTGTGTTATGAGTATGGTGAGCATTTCGGCAAACCCGTTTTCATCCGCATCTTTAAGGAGGATTATGAATTAGAGCTCTGGGTGCAAAATGAAGACCGGGAATGGGAGCTGTTGAATACATACGAAATTGCCGGAATGAGCGGTGATATCGGGCCTAAAACCAAAGAAGGCGATGAGCAGGCACCCGAGGGGTTCTACAGAGTATACCCCAAAAACATGAACCCCTACAGCAACTATCACTTGGCATTTAATGTGGGGTACCCCAACAAATACGACCGCGCACACGGGCGTACAGGTGGGCTTATTATGGTGCACGGCAGCGATGTTTCCTTGGGATGCTTTGCCATGACGAATGAAAAAGTGGAGGAAATTTACACCTTGGTTAATGAGGCTTTTAAAGCCGGGGTCAAGTCCGTACCCGTGCAAGTTTATCCTTTCCGTATGACAGATAAGCGCATGGAGCAGGAAAAGCTTAGCCCGCACTATGCTTTTTGGCAACATATTCGCCCCGGTTATTTGTATACCGAGGAGCATAACGCTCCATACCCGGATACAGACTCCCAATAATAAAAAGAGGCTTGCAAGGAGGGGGATATTGCGGTATAATATCCGCACGTATGATGGATAGCACTCTTCTTTCCACGCTCGAACAGGCCGTTGCAGACGGCAAGTTGCTTGCAACATCTCTTGAAAACATTCAACTGCTGCTGGCCGGCACGCAAGATCCCGTTGCCCCCGCAGCCATCAGCGAGCTTGCCGCCGCAAGCGAGTGGGCTGAGTTGAACAACCGTTTCTACAAAACACTGGCTTTTGGTACCGGTGGGCTGCGCGGACGCACCATCGGCATGGTCGTTGCCCCCACAGAGCAAGGCAAAGGCGGTGTCAATGGTCGCCCCGAGTTCCCCTGTGTGGGCACAGCATCCATGAACTACTTTAACGTAGGGCGTGCCATGCGTGGGCTCATCACCTATGTTCGCAGATTTGTAGAGGCAGAAGGCACCGGCCGCAAGCCCAAGATTGTAGTGGGGCATGATACGCGCCACTTCTCCCGAGACTTTGCAGAATACTGCGCCAAGATTGCCACGGATTTGGGCTGCGACTGCGCCCTGTTTGACGGTCCCTGCTCCACCCCCGAGGTTTCCTTCGCCATCCGCGAGCTGAATGCCGACACGGGTGTGGTGCTCACCGCCTCTCACAACCCTGCACACGACAACGGTTTCAAGGCATACTTTAATGACGGCGCGCAATTGATTGCCCCCCATGACAAAGCAGTGATTGCCGAGGTAAACGCCCTGACGGGCGACACCTACGAGCCCCTGCCCGCAGACCAACAGGGTAAACTGAGCATCCTTGGCCCCGAGTTTGATGCCATTTATATTGAAAAGCTCAAGGGTATTATTCTTCGCCCGGATGTCTTTGAAAAAGCAAGTGCCAAAGTGGTATACACCAACCTGCACGGCACGGGTGGCCGCTGCATTGTGCCCATTCTCAAACAAATCGGCTGCAATGTCAGCACCGTAGCAGAGCAGGATGTGCTCGATGGGCGATTCCCCACGGTGGCCAGCCCCAACCCCGAGAACGCCCCTGCTCTCGACATGGCTATTGCTCAAGCAGATGCAGAAAATGCGGACTTGGTGATTGCCACAGACCCCGACAGCGACCGCATGGGCATTGCCGTGAGGGATGCCGCCACCGGCAAAATGCAACTGCTCACCGGCAACCAGACCGGGTGTCTTATGGCTTGGTACCGCTGCATGAGTGCCATTGAGCTGGGTATCATCACCCCGCAAAACATTGAGCACGCCGTCATGGTCAAAACCTTTGTGACCAGTCCCTTACAAGATGCTATTGCCTCCTCCTTCGGCATCTCCACCGTCAATGTGCTCACCGGCTTCAAGTACATTGCCGCTAAGCTCGGCAAGTATGAGCAAGCCATACCCGCAGCAGAGCGTGTGGGCTACCGCAACATGACAGAGGCTCAAACTCGTGAGCTGCGCCTTAAGTACAGCAAATACTTTGTCTTTGGCGGTGAAGAGAGCTACGGCTACCTGGCTCAGGATTTTGTGCGAGATAAGGATGCCAATGCTGCTGCTCTTTGCTTGGCAGAGATGAACGCTTACCTTGCCTCCAAGGGCATTGGCCTGCTGGAGTGCCTCAACAACATCTATACAGAGCTCGGCTATTACATGGAGCTCGGTAAGAGCTTGGTTATGGAGGGCGCGGACGGTGCTGCCAAAATTGCAGCCCTCACCCAAAGTTACATGCAAAACCCGCCTGCCGAAATGGACGGTGCCGCCGTGGTTGCCGTGCGAGACTTCTCCACCGGTACTCTTACCGATGCAGAGGGCGATCCCATACCCGCAGAGAAGATGCTCTTTATTGACTTGGCAGATGGCCGCAGCTTTGCCGTGCGCCCCAGCGGCACAGAGCCCAAGATTAAATACTACCTCTTCGCTCACGGCGAAAAGGGTGCAGAGCTCTGCACCGCTAAGGCAACTGTGGAGGCAGGCATTGCATCCCTGTGGGCAGCTGTAGAGGCAGACGCCCGCACCCGCATGGCTTGATGCCCTTCCCATCCCCCCCTTTAAACAAGGCCCGCAGCTCACCCCTGCGGGCTTTTTTTGCACACACAAATAATCAACGCACGTATTTTGCGCTGGAATCACCCCCGTTTTTTATGCTAGAATACACGGGTTAAAGATATAACGAGTTAATTTTTTCAATACATGATTACCGGAGACTTAAAAAATAAGGTTGATGCTATTTGGGATACCTTGTGGACGGGCGGTATCTCCAGCCCCATCACAGTGCTGGAGCAAATTACGTATTTGATGTTCATGAAGTTGCTGGATGATAACCAGCTCAGGGCGGAGGCAAATGCCAATATCCTCGGCGTGGAGTTGACCAATAAGGTGTTTGGAGACGGCATCTGCGTTATCAGCGAAACTCCCCGTATTGAAACAGATTATAAAAAACTGCGTTGGAGCATATTCCACAACTTTGAACCGACCGCCATGTTGGAAAACATCCGCAATTATGTTTTCCCCTTTATCAAAACGATTGGTCGGGGTAAAGATACGGCATTCAGCCGATATATGAAGGACACCGTGTTCCTTATCCCCACCGGTGGCGTATTGGCAAAAGTGGTGGATGGCATTGATGCGCTTGACATGAACAACAAAGACCTCATGGGCGATGTGTATGAGTACCTGCTCAGCAAAATTGCAGCGGCCGGAGAAAATGGACAGTTCCGCACACCCCGCCATATCATTGAAATGATTGTTAAGCTCATGCAGCCCACCCTTCAAGATAAGATTCTGGACCCCGCCATGGGTAGTGCCGGTTTCTTGCAACAGAGTTGTGCTTATATTTGCAATAATCAACGTGCGGAGCTCATGAAAAGCAAAAACATGGCCTATTTCAAAACGGAGCTCTTCTCCGGTTATGATACGGACCAGTCCATGCTCCGCATTGGTGCCATGAACATGATGCTGCATGGGGTGGAGGAGCCCAATATCAAGTATCAGGACTCTTTATCAAAGGAAAATACAGAGAGAGATTGCTACTCTCTTATCATGGCAAACCCGCCATTCAAGGGTAGTGTGTTCAAAGAGAATATCAGCAAAGATTTGACAGCGCTCTGCTCTACCACCAAGACGGAGCTGCTATTCATGGCTCTCTTCACCAAAATGCTTACCATCGGTGGGCGCTGCGCTTCCATCGTGCCGGATGGCGTGCTCTTTGGCAGTTCAAAGGCGCACAAGGCTCTGCGCAAGGAGCTTGTGGAAAATCAGCAGCTGCGCGCCGTTATCTCCATGCCATCCGGGGTATTTAAACCCTATGCCGGGGTATCAACCGCCATCCTCATTTTCACCCGCACAAATGCCGGCGGTACAGATAAGGTCTGGTTCTACGATATGAAGGCAGACGGCTACAGCCTCGATGATAAACGCACACCTATCGAACAGAACGATATCCCCGATGTTATCGCCCGTTTCTCGAACTTGAAGGCAGAAGAAAACCGTGAACGCACCGACCAAAGCTTCATGGTCTCCAAACAAGAAATTGTTGATAATGACTATGACCTCAGCATCAATAAATACAAAAAGACTATTTATGTGCCGGTAGAATACCCCCCGTCCTCGGAAATTTTAGATAGCATTGAAGCCTTGGAATCGCGAATTCAAACAGAAATGGCTGAGTTGCGTAAGTTGCTGCAACAACAAATCTGAATTTGTAGGGGTAGTATGGCTCGTTACCGACTTGGTTCAATCTGTCAAATCATTTCAGGAAGCACACCTAAAACAGGCGTGCAAGAGTATTGGAATGGCGACAAGAAGTGGATTACACCTGCTGAACTTTCTGAATCTGACTACATCATCTATGATACAGAAAGAAAACTCACTGAGGCTGGCGTAAGATCAGCAGGGTTAACACCTCTTCCGAAAGGAACTGTTATCCTTTCTTCTAGGGCGCCCATTGGCAAGGTCGCTATTGCCGGGTGCGAGATGTATTGCAATCAAGGGTTCAAGAACTTTGTATGCTCAAATATAATCAACAACAAGTATTTGTATTGGTATTTGAGGAGCAAAACAGATTTTCTCAATTCGTTAGGAAGAGGAGCAACATTCAAGGAAATATCAAAATCGACTGTAGCAGATATTGAACTCGATATCCCCGAACTTTCAGAGCAGTCTAAAAGAGTTGCACATTTAGAAAAACTTCAGTCAATAATCGCCAGCCGGCGGATTCAGCTTGCGAAGCTGGATGAGCTCGTCAAATGCCGATTTGTCGAGTTGTTTGGAATTACAAACGAATATGCTCGATTCCCTGTGCTACGCTTACATGAATTGTGTAAAAATGCCGATGATATCAAATGTGGTCCATTTGGCACTCAATTAAATAAAGAAGAGTACCAAACCGCAGGTGTTCCGATATGGGAGATTCCACAAATTAATTCAAACTTTGCTATTCCTCCGGTACATTTCATATCTAACGAAAAGGCTCATTTATTAAGATTTTATGACGCTGTTAGTGGAGATATTATCATGTCTCGCAAAGGGAAGGTAGGAATGTGCACTATTTTTCCAAATAATGTGGCCCCCGGCGTGATCCATTCTGATGTGTTACGTATCCGGTTAAATGAAGAAAAAGCAAGTAATATTTTCATATGTGCTCTATTTCGTTATTCTTGGGACGTAGAAAACCAATTAGCTCGAATTAGCATGGGGGCAATTATGCCAGGGGTAAACGTTACAAAACTCAAACAGCTTCAAGTTATCGTTCCGCCTCTTAACCTTCAACAAACCTTTGCGGTCTTCGTCCGTCGCATCGACAAATTACGCATTGTCATCCGGCAATCCTTGGATGAAGCGCAGAAGCTATTTGACAGCTTAATGCAGGAATATTTTGATTGACCGGAGTACCGAAGCATAGTAAAGTAAAAGGGAGAACAAACTACAAGGAGAAAGAGGCATGGATGAGCTCAGTAATTATGATAGTGCGGTGCAAGTTATCAAGAGAGTCATCTTGCAGCATCAGGTACAAGCTGCGCGGCAAGTGAATGCGGTACAGCTTGCGCTTTATTATAGTGTAGGTCAGTATATATCCGCCCATTCCCGGACCGCTCAATGGGGTAAGGGCGCTATAGATTACATTAGCCGACGGTTGCAGGAACAGTTGCCCGGGTTGAGGGGCTTTTCCTCTGCCAATATCAAATTAATGCGCACTTTTTATGAAGAGTGGAGTCCCCAAACGTTGGCCCAACTCTTTCATGGTAAAAATGCGCAAAGTAAGAGAGCTCAATCGTTTACTAATTCGCCAGTCGCGACTAGCGAATTAGAATGGCTACAAAAAAGTGACATTTTTGCAGTTACATTAGGGCTGACGCTTGAGGAGTTTCAGGCGGTATCTTTTACGCACCATAGCGTAATATTGCGAGAAGTCAAAGACGTTGCAGAGCGCGCTTACTATGTGCGGCTAAGCGCAACGGAACAACTTAGCGTAACCCGACTGAAGTCAGCGATAGCAAGCGATACGTACCGACACCGGGGGCAGATGCCGAATAATTTTGTACAGACGCTCAGTGATTCACGCTCTGCATTGAAAGCCGTAGAAATGTTCCGCGATGAGTATCTGCTGGACTTCATCAATGTGGAAGAACTTGGCGCGAGAGACAAAGAAGATATTGACGAGCGGGTGCTGGAGAATGCCATTGTACACAACATACGAGATTTTATCATGACCTTTGGCCGGGATTTCGCCTTCATGGGCAATCAATACCGCATCGAAGCGCGTGGCAAGGAGCATTTTATAGATTTGTTGTTCTATAACCGTGAGCTTTCTGCGCTAGTGGCTATTGAGCTGAAAACCGGGCCATTCAAGGCTGCGTATCTGGGGCAGTTGAATATGTACCTGCAATTGCTGGATGATTATGTGCGTAAGCCGCAGGAGAACCCAAGCATAGGGATTATACTGTGCTCTGATGCAGAAAAGCCTTATGTAGAATATGCGGTGCGAGACTATGCCAAACCGATGGGGGTGGCGGTATACAAGACCCGGGATGAAATGCCGGAGAAGCTGCGCCGCGCACTACCCAGCATGGAAGACTTGCGAAAACTCTTGTAACAAACTTCTCTACACCTATGAATCGGGAAGCGGTACAAACCAAGCTCACGCAAATACGCTCTGCTGCAAAAGCCGGAGACAAGGCACAATTGAGCCGGGAAATGCTCAAAGAACTCGTGGAGGGTATCTATCTGTATCTCAACATCAGGCTCCCTAAAAAAGCTACCTTGCTGGAGTTGATAGACAACTCGGCAGTAGTCGACTTTGTCAACGATGCAGATGTGATGCAAGCCATGCATTATGTGCGCATTCTGGGTATGAATGCAGAGCATGAAGTACGCATACGCAAGGCAGAAGCTCAACTTGCTGTTGAGAATATTACGGCTATAGCTGAACTCATAAGACATCGCGAGAGTACGCCTGATATCCCCTATAAAAAGCCGCCCTACATGAGCGAGGCAAATACCCGAAAATTGTACATTGATTTGTACCTGAGAGAGGCTGGATGGGAAGTGCTTGAAACAGAAAATGTTGCGCAGCCGAGCAAAGCAGGAATTGAAATTGCGGTAGAGGGCATGCCCAATGCAACAGGCTTGGGGTATTGTGACTATGTACTATACGGGCGAGATGGGAAGCCACTTGCTATAGTGGAAGCCAAGAGGACAGCCGTATCCCCGGAGAAAGGGCGGCACCAAGTGGATTTGTATGGTGAATGCATGAAAAAGCGCTATGGCTACAAGCCGGTGCTCTATTACACCAACGGCTATACCACCAAAATAATGGATGGCCTGTACCCGGACAGGCAAGTGCTGGCCTTTCATACGCAAGAAGAGCTGGAGCTGATGCTCCATAAAAGAGGACGCGCCGATATAACGGATTTTGCCATTAACGATGAAATCACGAATCGTCCTTACCAGAAAATAGCCATTACTCGACTTTGCGAGAAACTTAACAAAAAGCATCGGCGAGGCTTGCTGGTGATGGCAACAGGAACGGGTAAAACGAGAGTCTCCATTTCATTGGTCGATATTTTGACACGCAACAACTGGGTCAAGAACGTGCTTTTTTTAGCGGACCGCACCAGCTTGGTGCATCAGGCCAAACAGAATTATGCCAAACTCATGCCGAATACGAGCATCTGCGAATTGTCCGGCAGGGAGGAGCCGGACTACAATGCCCGCCTGATGTTCAGCACTTACCAGACAATGATTAACTACATTGATGCTGAGGATAAGCGGTTCAAGTCCGGGCGTTTTGACCTTATCATCATTGATGAGGCTCATCGCAGCATCTTCAACCGCTATGGTTCCATTTTCAAATATTTCGATAGCTTGCTCGTGGGGCTAACGGCTACCCCCAAGAATGAGGTGGATGCAAATACTTACAGTCTGTTTGCCTGTGAATCCGGCACGCCTGATTCAGATTATTCCTTAGAAGAAGCCATAGATGAACATTATCTGGTGGGGTACAAAGTCATTAACCAAACCTCTATTTTGATTTCCGAGGGCATAGACCCGAGTAAATTGAACGGGAACAGCTGGATGATTATTTTGCCGAGAGGCGTTTGCCCACACCGGACCTTAATGTACCGGGTAACGAATTATTCCGCTTTCTGTTCAATAAGAACACTTGCCGTCAGGTTATCGAAAAGTTGATGACGCAGGGGTTGAAAGTCAACAATGGAGAAACACTTGGTAAAAGTATCATCTTTGCGTACAATCACAAGCATGCTCAAATGATAGTGGAGAGTTTCCATGAGCTGTACCCGAATCATCCTGCCAACACCTGCCAATTGGTTGATAATTATGTGCAAAATGCCGATAGCCTGATAGAACAATTTGACACGAACCCGGAGTTCCGCATTGCTGTATCGGTGGATATGCTGGATACGGGTGTGGATATTCCGGCGGTGCTGAATCTGGTATTCTTCAAGAAGGTGCGTTCCAAGATAAAGTTTGTGCAGATGATTGGACGCGGTACGCGCTTGTGTGAAAACATCTATGGCCCGGGTCGACATAAGCGTGGCTTCTGCATTTTTGATTATTGTGCCAATTTTGAGTATTTCGGGAATTTGCCTGAGGGTAAGCCATCTCAAGGTAATCAACTGAGTTTGACGCAACGACTCTACACCATGCAAGCAGATATGCTTTATGGTTTGCAAGATATACAGTATCAAGAAGACGAATGGTTTAAGGGATATTACGAGGAACTCAAGAAGAATCTGCATCGTCAAATAGGAGTCATCAAATCCCATAGCAATCGAATACAGGTACGTGCAAAAATGCAATATGTAGATAAGTTCTACGATTGGGAGAACTGGACGGCTCTTACCCCTGTGGCATTGCAGGAGCTGAGAAAACATATCGTCCCATTATTGGACTCCGGTATTCAGGGGCATCCTCTTTCCCTTGCTTTTGATTGTCGTATGTTGCATGTGGCATTGTCTCTTGTATGTAAGGGTAACGTGAAAGATGCAGGTAAGGATGTGAAGAAAATACGTGAGGTTGCGAACTACCTGCTTACAGAAAAAGCATCCATTCCGCAAGTGCGCGCAAAAGCCTCTGACTTGAAACTGATTGTGGATAGCAACTTCTGGCAAGCCCCCGCTGTGCCGGAGCTGGAGCGTTTGCGACAAAGTCTGCGAGATTTAATGCAGTTCCTTCAGGGTGAGGGGCGTGCACGGTACGATATTGATATTCAGGATGAAATTACTGACGGGGAGTATGAGCCGGGGAACACTATTATCGATATCCGCAGCTATCGGGAAAAAGTGATTGATTACCTGATGGAAAATATCAACAGCCGGGTAATTAGTAAGATTCATAACCTCGACCCCATTAACGAGGACGACTTATTGGAACTTGAGCGCATTCTGTGGCACGAACTGGGCAGCAAAGAAGATTATGCTAAAATCAGCGACCTCAAAAATTTGGCGGCTTTTGTGAGAAGCTTGGTAGGACTTAATCAGAACGCCATCAATGAGAAGTTTAGTGAATATCTGAATGATAACACATTCAACGCCATGCAGCAGGAATACATACGCACAATTATTAACTATGTGCGTGTAAACGGCGATATGGACAGAAGTGATGTGGTGAATACTGAACCATTCAATAATTATGATATTATAGACCTTTTCGGCTCCGGATATCAAGCTGTCATTCAGATAATTCACAAACTTCATGCTGCCATAGAGGTTCCGGTTGCATTTGAATACCCTGATGATGAGGAACATACTTTATCTATAGCAGACCCCGAGGAGAAACAATAATTTACCCCAAGACACATATGAAATACCCATTTATCATCATAGCAGCCACATTATTGCTGAGCAACTGCCGCAGTTATTTTGCGCACAATGTTATCAGTAATGCAAAATACGAGGCATATTGCGACACGGCTGATATTAAGCCCAATGCGAATCAAGTCATTATCAGCGACGGTAAAAATTATTATATGGAGCTGCCGCGTTACCGTTGGAAACAAAGGAGCATAGATTTCATGGAAGGTGTGGGGGGCAAGCTCCGTACAGGAGAAAGACTTGTTGTCGTGCCGGGTGAAAAAGATTTATATAAGTTACCTGCCAACTATGCGCGTTATCTGACAGGTCAAAGTAAAATTAAACCTAAAGAGGTTGTTTTAGAATACGTGGCAGATCAAGAGGCCGTACGCTCTCGCTGCAAAACGGAGCTTGCCGTAACAAGAGAATGTGATAGTGGCAGAGCGGGTCAGTTTACATATACATCCCCCTATGCCGGGCTTTACAAAGCACTGGGCTACCCGCTATATGCCGTGGATATTCCTTTATCCATAGCCGGGAATGCCTGTATGGCAGGGTGCATAGCCATCGGCGGTACCATTGCCATCATTTGTTACCCCATTGCTGCCTGTTTTTAACAGATGAAACATCTACTTTACACCTTGAGCTTATGCTGTTTGGCATTGACAAGCTGCATTACGCATGTGTCAGATGCCTTTTTCAACAAAGCGGAGTATCAGGCATCTGCCGACACTTCGCTCATCGCCCCCGATAAAGGCTCTTATCTGCTCTCCGATGGTAAAAATTACTATATCGAGCTGCAACGTATAAGAAAGGACAACAGGCCTGATTCATCAGATTACGGGTGCTTGCAAGGTATGGCTTATTACAGTCTCCGAGATGAAGAAATCAGCGGCGTTAAGGATTTATACGCTGTACCCAAGCCGTATGCGCTCTACCTTGTGGGTAAAAGTAAGTATGCTGATAAAGAATGTAAACTCACCTTTGTAGAAAATGCCGAAGAAATTAAAGCCAAGTGTACAACAAAGCTCCCCATACGGAGTGAAACGGCATACAACAATTGTTACATAAGCCCGAGAACCGTAACCTCCCCCCACGCCGCCACTTATAATGCTTTGGGGTATACCACAGCCGTGGTGGTGGATGTGCCGTTGAGCTGCGTGGGTACCGCCATGGCCACCGTATTTAATGCCATTGTATGGCCGGTTTGGTTCATCATATCCCCCTCAAATGCAGCAGATGATTTTGCCGCAGATTTCGGCAGCCATTCTTTGCGGCGCTTTCTTGAACTCAGATAACGCACCTGACTGTTAATTAAATAGATTGCAAAGAACGCCGGTAAGGTATAAAAGGGGATGCAAACCATGAGTAGCATCTTTTCCCCATCCCATTACCGTATTCACTTTGTTATCATCTTTTTGCTGGTCAGCTTTAATCTGCGCATGTGCTTTTCAGCGGCGGATCCGTTGCTGGTATTCCTGATGCGGGATTTGGGGCTGAGTGTGAGCAGCAGTGGCATGTTCGGGCTTTTGCCGATTATATCATTGGGGGTAGCAGCCCCGCTCGGAGCCGTCCTGACACGGCATATACGCCCGCGCATACTCATTATCTATGCTTTAGTGTGGGCCATAGCCGGCGTAGTATGGCGAAGCTACGGCGGCATTACGGGATTATTCGGCGGCACCATCGTGATAGGGTTGGGGCTTGGCATTGCGGGCTCCGTCATTCTGGGTATCGGCAAGCAAGTAGTGCCGGATCGCCTGCCGGAGCTGATGAGCGCCTACACCGCCTGTGTAAGCCTGGGCACAGCAGTGGGAGCAGGCGCAGCCGCCCCCATGGCCCTGCTGCTGGGGGGCTGGCAAAAGGGACTGCTCTTTTGGGGGCTGCCCTTGCTGATAGCCACCATGCTTTGGGCAGAGTTGGTATACCGTGTGCGCCCAAGCACCATGCAACAGCACACGCTCAAAACACCCATGCTGCCACTGCTCAAGCAACATAAAGCCCGCATGGTTACTCTCTTTTATTTATTCCGTGTAGCCGGGGCGTGGCTGTTGATTGTGTGGTTATCCACCCTGCTGCGGGATCGCGGCATGCCGTTGGTGGAGGCCGGGTTGGTATTATCGGTAGCCACGGCATTTCAAATACCGGCCGCCCTGCTCTCCGACATCTTCAGTCGGTGGGCAGGTGGTATGGATAAACTGATAATCTTTGCCGTGCTAGCCTCTATAGCAGCCTGCTGGGGGCTATTAGAGGCACCCCTGCACTTTTGGCTTGTGTTCGCCATCATGCTGGGTGCAGGTTTAGGCTGTATTTTTTCCATAGGCATGACACTGATAGTGGAAAGCGAACCGGATGAAGCCGGCACTGTTGCGTTATCCGGCATGGCGCAAGGCATAGGGTTCACCTGTGGCGGTCTGCTGGCTTGGGTGGCGGGCATGTGCATGCAATGGCAACACCGAGACTTGTGGATGGGCAGCATCTACACCCTGCTGGCTCTATCAGGGTTGGTATGTGGGCTTCAAGCCTTGAGAAAACAAACGATAAACGAGAAGAATGCTTGACATAGACCACCCACAACGGTAGAATATACGGCATGAAATCACGCATGGATGAGTTTGCAGAATGGGGAACCGAAGTAGTGTTCGGGCGCGCCCATGGATTCCGTGCGTGGATGATGCGCTGTGTGTTGCGCTTTGCCTCGTTCTTTTTCTACCTGTTGGTTAAAACACGTTTGTTTTTATTCTCTCGCCGCATCAAAACCGTACGCTATTTAGGCACTTTTGTTATCAGCGTGGGCAACATCACGGCAGGCGGCACCGGTAAAACCCCCGTGGTGGAGTTCCTCTCACGCGCGTTGTCTGCCCGTGGCCGCAAATGCGCCATTTTAACGCGCGGTTACAAGAGCGAGCCGCTTGATGAGCCGCAGGAGTGGTTGGATGCCGAGGGTAAGCCGGTAAAAGACTTGCCTAAAATAGCCAGCGACGGTGTTACCCGCTATCTGAGCCCCCTATACGCGGGTGACGAGCCGTTTATGTTGGCTCGCAACTTGGATGGTGTGTCTGTACTGGTGGATAAAGACCGCGTTAAATCCGGCATATTTGCCATAGAGCAGCTGGGCTGCAACACCCTGATACTGGATGACGGTATGCAGTATCTGAAACTCAAGCACGAGATTGATATTGTGCTGGTGGACTGCGGATTCCCCTTCGGCACGGGGTCTCTGTTGCCGCGCGGCACCATGCGAGAGCCCCGCACCAGCCTTGCACGCGCCGGCTACATCATCCTGACCAAGAGCGGTGGTAAACCGCAGGATGAGCTCATTGCCACGATTCGTAAATACAACAAAGTGGCAGATATCATTGTAACCAATCACGCCCCTGCCCATTTGGAAAACATCTTTACGGGAGAACGCAAGCCCCTGAGTTTCCTCAAGGATAAATACGTGGCCTGTATGAGTGGCATTGCCCGCCCCGAAAGTTTTGAAGGCTTGGTAGAAGGCTTGGGGGCCCATGTGGAGATACGCCGCCGCTACCCCGACCACTATTGGTTTGACCAAAAAGACCTGGAAACCTTTGTAGAGCGTTGCGCCGACCGCGCTATGGATTTGATTGTCACCACGGAGAAAGACGCCGTGCGATTCCTCAAACCCGGAGAAATGGAGGTGCCCATCTACTTCCTGCGCATTCAAATTGACATTGAACAGGGGCAGGAGTATTGGGACCGCATGATAGACCGCATTTGTGCCCTGGGCGAGCCCCAGCCCCCGCACCAGTGGAGCGATGCGCTGTAAAACGGCACCTCAGCGTATCAGGCACGGGGAGTCTGTGTTTACCCGCCACATCTTTACCTTATCATCCGGCGGCAGCTCATGCTCTGTAAAGGCCGCGGCACTTGGCAGCAGTATCAATTGAGCCCCCGGCATAACCCCCGATACATGCAACGGTGTAACAGGCAATGCCGGGTTGTAGCCACAAATAACAAAGTCTGCCTTAAGCATGTGCTCGGGAATACGCTCAAAAGTAAGCAGGGAGGCATCACCCACGTAGAGCACGCTTCGGGTCTCACCCTCCCACAACACAATGGGAGACGCATTTTGTACGGGCGAATCTTTAAGCTCTGACGGGGCAGATACAACCGACACCGTGCCCGCCGACGTAGAGAACACGCGCACCTCATCCTTCAACTGCCAAGCGGGCAACACTTGTAAATGGGGGTAATGCGCCTGCAATACGCCCTGTCCACCACTGCAGGAGGCTCGCTTTTGAGTAGTTACCAGCAAAGACGGCTGAAAACCGGCATGAAACAATGCAGGTTGCGTACAAAAGCGCGCTGTTTGCTCATTACCACAGTTAATCAACACCCCGGGATTCCCCAATACGCAGAATGCATCATGATACCCGGTATGGTACACCATGAGCGCATCGGCATCTTGCGCGGCTTGATACGGCAAATACGCATTCGGTAAATCTGCCACAAAGCCGACAATGCTCAAAAGCACCCCCGCGCAGGATAATGCAAAGGAATGAAACCAACACCCCACCCACGGTATCAGGCACAGTAAACCACCTAACATGGTGGGCAACAACAAAGGTGTTATAATGATATTGACAAAAACGCCGTACAGGTTAAAAGAGTGAAAAAGCCCCATGGTAATGGGCAAGGAGACCAACCACGCGCTCATGGACATTATAACAACGCCACGCAACCATAAATCTGCCTGCACAATAAGGCGTTCTCTCTTGTTATAGATGCGGGGCGGCACAAAAGGGTCCGGGTGTACCCAAGCCCCGGGTTTCATACCATAGCGAATCCCGATACCTATGGCGGCATAAACAACAAAGGACAGCAGAAACCCGGCATTGTAAATCTGCCATGGGCTTGTTAATAATATAAGAAGAGCCGCGGCAGACCATATATTCACCATGCTGACAGGGCGTTTCAGCTCTCGCCCCAGCATAATGAGCGCCAGCATCAAAAAGGCACGCAATGCAGGTACTGCCAAACCGGTCATGAACACGTACAGTGCCGTAATAGCCAACAACAATATGGTTCTCAAACGGGTGCGCAGCATAAACCTGCTGAGCACAAAATAGACAATACCCGCAATAATACCAACATGCAGCCCACTCACCGCAAATATATGCAAGCAACCGCCATATTTAAAAACATCCACCGTTTGAGGGTCGGAGTACGTTTTATCACCCAACACCAAGGCGCACAATACTTGTGCTCGGGCATCATCCTCATACCCCTTCGGCATTAAAGAGGCGGCAAAACAGGTCCGCAAATCATCTGCCAAGCCTCGGAATGCCGCAAATGAAAAAGTTTTACCCAAGGATTCAGCCTTAATACAATAGGCACTTGCGGCTATGCCTTGGCTACGCATCCGGGCGGCGGAATCAAACATGCCGCGAATCGGCGCGGGAGAACTCGGCAACAGCTCTATATCAGCCGCAATATACTCCCCCGCCTTAAACGCAGCCTGCGGGCCCCGCAACAAAACAAGAGCCCCGCTTTCATCATCTCTCACAACGCAGCCGTTTGTCAGGCTGCGCTCCACAGTTCCGCATACACGCGGGGCTGCCACGGAATGAATTTTATTCAGAAGAGTCTCCTGCTCCGCATCCGTTTGTAATACATGCAACCAAGCCACCGCAGCACAAAGAACAGCGGCTATACAAACGCGCCATTGTTTACACACCACTGCAAGCAAACAGGCAACAAAACTCAAGCCCCACAGTTGACCACCCCACAAAGCACCGCATACTGCCACCAACGGTATAAAAAGAGGAGAGGCCAACACCCAACGCCGCACAGATTCGCGGATGACACCCCGTTTCACATCCATACCGTGGTTTAACGATATACCATAACCGGACCGGTTACAGCAGATTGGACGGATTGCACCTTGCGCACCACTTTGATAACAATGGCAGCAGCGGCATCTACCTCATCTGCCGTGGTAAATCGGCTCAGCGAGAAACGCAAACTTTCTCGTATTTGTTTGTCGCCCAAGCCCATGGCTTTAAGCACATGGCTGGGCTCAGGCTCTGCACTGGTACATGCGGACCCCGTTGAGCACAAAAGCCCCATGGGCTCCAACAACAGGGATAAAGACTCTGCACTGCAACCGGGTATACGCATATTGAGAACATGCGGCAAACGTGGTGCAGTGCCACCATTCTCAACTACTTCTATTGCCGCTGCTCGCAGAGCATCCAAGAAACGGGCTCTCAGTTGAGCCAGCGCAGCATATTGATTTGCTGCGGCAAGAGCAAGCTCTGCCGCTTTACCGAAGCCGATAATACCGGCTACATTCTCCGTACCGGCACGGCGATAATCCTCCTGCGCCCCACCGGTAACACGTGGTGTAAAGGGCGTGCCACGGCGCACGTATAATGCACCCACTCCCTTGGGGCCGTGTAACTTATGGGCAGACAAAGAGGCAAAATCTATGGCATAATCATGCAAGGCAATGGGCAATTTACCCGCCGCCTGCACGATGTCCACATGAACGCGGGCCCCGGCATCTGCCGCAGTGGCACAAAGGGAGCGTACCGGCTGAATCACCCCGGTTTCATGATTCGCCCAGGCAAAAGAGGCACCGTCGTGCTCCGGCAGCATCCCTTTCCACAACAATAGATCAACCTGCCCGTTGCTGAGCACGGGGCAAGCCTCGCCACGCACGGTTCTGAGCGTGGCAGGATGCTCCGTAGCCAATGTAAGCGTATGCTCAAATTGGCTCAGGGCGGTTACGGTAGACTCCGTACCGCCCGAGGTAAAAATAATTTCATCTGCATGGGCACCAACAAGGGCGGCCACTTGTTCTCTTGCCGCATCAAGAGCAGCACGCACCTGCTTGGCTGCCGTGTATGAGGCGGATGGATTAAAAAATGCCCCCTTCAAATACGGCAGCATAGCCTCCAATACCTCCTCCGCAAGAGGGGTAGTGGCGTTGTTGTCCCAATAAATCATCAGTATGTATTGACGGCATCTATGGCCTCATCAAGCTCTTTGCAATCGATTTCAAGCTCGCCGATGCGCTCAATCTCAGCATTGAGCTGCTCCTGGAGCTTTTCGAGCTGCTTTTCATACTTCTCAGCCATGGCATCCATGGATTCGTTATCAGGGATTTCGGCCGGACCGGAGGAGCCCATAGCCGTTTGCTTGCCACCCACCAATTTGCCATAATGCTTCATGATAGAGGCGGCGGCTTTCTTGGCTGTTTTCTCGTTCTTTACCTTTTTAAGAGCAGATACTGCCTTTTTTTGGCGAGCAAGCTTCTTTTTGTACCAGTCGGCTGCGTCTTTCTTCTCCATGCGAGTTTCGGCAGCAGATTTGGGCGCATCCCCCTCATCATCAGCCATTACTACAGGGCAACAAAAAAACAGACAAACAGTCAGCAAATATGCAAGATACTTCATAACGCGCAGATAGTGCCACGGCAAACGCCTATTGTCAAGCCATGATTTTTATTTATATCGATTATTATTCCCGTTCTTCCATCAGACGTAACACGGCGGGGGTAACATGCGGGCGCACCCAACGCTGCCAATCGGGCTGGCCTACAAAGCCACGTATGAGGGATGAACTCACGTTCTCCAGCTCCGCAGGGGGTGTCAAAAACACAGTTTGCAGCTGTGGCACCATTTGAGCATTAATGCGGGCCATTGTCTTTTCATACTCAAAATCCGCACCTCCCCGCACGCCGCGCAACAGCCAACGCGCCCCAATGCTGCGGGCATATTCCGCCAAAAAGCCCTGCGGCAGCTCCTCCATACGCACATGGGGCGGCAGCTCCGCCAATAATGACTGCATGGCAGCCCGGTGTTGCTCTGCCGTGAAAAAGCCCTTTTTATCAGGGTTAACGGCAGATACCACAACCAATTCATCAAACAGAGCAGCCCCCTGCTGCATCATCCACAAATGCCCCAGCGTGGGGGGATCAAAACTACCTGCGTAAACAGCTATTCTTTTCATGAGTCAATAAAGCAACCGCGTGGCACACAGCCACGCGGTCGGGTAATGATTTTTTATGCACCACCGGCGTTGGCCAAGCCGGCATCCTCCGGCGGCAAGAAGTTCTTGAAGCGGGCCTTATCAATGGCTTTCATGTATGCCTCTTGCGGGGATACAAGACCCTGCTGCAATTTTTGCCAAATGGCATCATCCATAAACTGCATACCCAAAGCCTTGCCGCCCACAATAACGTCTGCCAACTTTTGGGTGGCGCCCTCACGAATAATGGCGCTTACGGCAGGTGTGGCAAAGAGTATCTCATTAACGGCAACACGCCCGGGCTTATCGCAGCGTTTCATCAACAACTGTGCCACAACACCGCGCAGGGAGCCTGCCAACATGGTGCGTGCCTGAGCCTGCTGCTCTGCGGGGAACACGTCGATGATACGGTCAATGGTCTTACGGGCATTGTTGGTGTGCAGGGTGCCGAACACTAACAGGCCGGTTTCGGCCGCAGTCAGGGCAAGGGAGATGGTCTCCAAATCGCGCATCTCACCCACGAGTACGATATCGGAGTCCTCTCGCAAGGAAGCACGCAAACCGTCTGCAAAGGTGGGGCAATTCTCCGGCACCTCTCGCTGGGTAATGATGCTGCGCTTAGAGGGGTGCACGAACTCAATAGGCTCCTCAACCGTGATAATGTGGCGGGAGAAGTTCGTGTTAATATAGTCAATAAGGGCGGCCAGCGTGGTAGATTTACCGGAGCCCGTGGGGCCCGTTACCAGCACCAGACCGGAGCGCATCTCGCCAAAGCGCTTAATCTGCTCCGGTACATTGAGTTGCTCCATGGTGAGGATCTTGGTGGGAATAAGACGGAACACGCAGCAATACCCACGCTGCTGCTTCATATAGTTGCAGCGGAAACGGGATTCTGCGTTCATCTCATAAGCAAAGTCGGCATCACCGCCCTCCTCATATATTTTCCAGAGTTTCGGGGGACAAATGGGCTCCATGAGCTCCACCATGTCTTCATGCGTCAGCACGCCCTCCTCTATGGGAACAATATCACCGTGCACACGGATTTTGGGTGGCTGCCCCTCGGAGAGGTGCAGGTCTGAGCCACCGTTTTCCACGAGAGCCTGAAAGTATGTATCGATTCTGTGTTTCATTGAGGTAAAATGTTATAGGTTATCAGGCAACGGGGTGTTCCTTAAGGAATTTTTCCATCATCACATGGTCTGTTGCACGTTGCATACATTCCTCTGCGGAGATGGTACCCTCCATATAAAGCGCCTGCAAGGAGTCATCCATAAGGCGCATGCCTTGGTTCTTACCGGTTTGAATAAGGCCGGGAATCATGAAGGTTTTGCCCTCTCGGATACAGTTGGCAACGGCAGAGGTGTTCACCAGCATCTCCAACGCCATCACACGGCCGGAGCCATCCTTCTTGGGGATCAGCTGCTGAGAGAGCACGCCGCGCAGGGACTCCGACACCATGATGCGAATGTGGTCTCGCTCCTCCAGCGGGAAGGCATCCAAAATACGGTCGATGGTACGTGCGGCGGAACCGGTGTGCAGGGTACCCAATACCAAGTGACCCGTCTCTGCCGCCGTAAGCGCAAGAGAGATTGTCTCTAAATTACGCATTTCGCCCACCATAATAACATCCGGGTCTTCACGCAGGGCTGCACGCAGAGCTCGCTCAAATGACTTGGTGTGGCGGCGCACCTCTCGCTGGTTTACCTGGCACCCTTTGGGCTCGAATACGGATTCGATGGGGTCCTCAAGTGTGATGATATGATCATGGCGGTCCTCATTAATGAAGTCGATAATGGAGGCCAGTGTGGTAGATTTACCGGAACCCACGGAGCCCGTTACCAGGATAAGGCCATTGGTAAAGCGAGTAAGCGGCACCACATATTCAGACGGCAGGCCGATTTGCTCCATACTCAGCACCGTGCTGTTAATGATGCGGAAACAGATGCTATACCCCAAACGTTGAGATACAACGGAGGCACGGTAACGCCCGATATCATTGGCGTAGGCAAAGTCAACATCGCCCAATTCGCGCAGGCGCTCCCACTCCTTTTCCCCCAAGAAACTGTCTGTCAGCGCAGCGGCATCTTCTGCCGTAAGGGTGGGGGCACCCTCCCAAATGGGTTGCAACGTGCCGTAACGGCGCCAAGAGGGCGGGCATGCAGCCGGCAAGTGAATATCTGAGCAGCGGCAGTCCACACCCTGTTTCAGGTAGGTATCCACCTGCAAGCTTATGGTTACCAGCATGTAACCCTCCTCTTGCGCATAAATGTACACATGGTATTTACCGACGGGAGTCTCAGCAATAAAGTCCACCGCACCGGTTTCTGCAAGAGTAGCCTGTTGCTCTGCCGTGGCGCAATTAGCCACCAGCGCGGCAGTGTTCTCAGCAGTCAGCACAGCCGCATCCGGAGAAACGGGCACGTATTGTGCAGCCTCCATCATAAAAGGCTGATACCCCGGAGCCAGATAGAGAGTGGGGCTGAGGATTTCTCGCCCGAGCTCGAAGTATCGGTTGATATTGTCAAAAATGTATGTATCGCTCATGTTAACTATGGGCAGTCTAGCATGTTTCACCCCGCGTTTCCAGCTCAAAATCACATTTATGCGCAAATTCTGCCTTATTTTTGTGCCAGCTCTCGGCTTACAACTTGCCAAGGCCTGCAATCTGTGTTATACTGCAACCAGTCAGTAACATTACTCCTCCTCATTTAATAGCTATGGCACACGAAACAGCTTTCCTCGGCGCAGGCACGGTTCTCGGTCAATACTGGACCAAGCGCCGCTACTTTGATTACCTTATCAATAAAGACAACTTCCACCTTACCTTCGGGCGGAGTTTTCAAATGATGGTATACTTGGACAGTGCCGTAGCCAACGGGCCGGAAAATGTTAAGGCAGATGTTGCCGCAGATACCCGTGCCACCAATTACCTGATTAACCACCTGGCAGATATTCGCCCCGAGCTGACGGTATTTGTAACCACCTGCGACATGCTTGCCGAAAATGCGGATGAAAACACACCGGTGTTAAAGTCCAGTGACGACCCCTACGTGCAAAACCGCATCAACCTGTACCATGCGCTCAACCGCCAATACGGGCGTGTCCTCAATGTGCACCTGCCGGAGGTAGCCTCTGTGACGGATCGCGGGTTCAGCAAAGTGATAGACACCCTGCTCAACCCACCCGCCAAAGGCCCCCTGCCCCTGCACCCCATGGAGCTACACCAGCTCTATTTCTCCCAGCGCATTTTGGGGGATGTGGAGCGTTGTATACCCCTGGGCATCCCCTCCATTATACCCGCCATGCCCCCACTGACCACCACTGAAATTGCGGAGATTTTGGCTCCGGAGCTTTTAGACAGACTGCCGGCTTATACACCCGAGGACCCGAAAGGCTCAGACCGCCAATCCATACACTCCTTCCAATGGCTTGACCCCAAAGACGGTTACCTTGTCACCAAAGAGGACCAGCTGGAGCTGCTTAAATTCTATTTCCGCCCGGATTTGGCAATATGATAGCAAAGCTTTGGCATCAATACGGGGAGCAATTTGTACGCTTTTTCGTGGTAGGCGTGGGGGCCACCCTGCTGCATTGGGGCATTTACATATTGCTTAACTGCCTGTTCGGGCTTACGGATGCGCAGAGCCTGGCGCTCTCCTTCACCTACGCCGCGGGCTACCTGATAAGCTTTGCAGCTAATTACGTGGCATCCCTCAAATGGACTTTCAAGACAGAGGGCAGTGTCAGCAAGGGGCTTGGTTTTATGTTCAGCCACGGTGTCAACTTCGGGCTGCACATCGGCTTATTAAACCTGTTTTTATGGGCGGGGCTGGGCACATGGATGGTGAGCACCCTGCAAAATTACACCCCATGGCTCACGGAGTGGGTGCCGGCACTGAACGATGCCGCCAACCTGCTGCCGCTTCCCGTATTTGTTATTGTGGTACCCGTCAATTTTCTCATGGTAAGATTCTTTTTAACCCGTGGCAGTAAATAAACTTGACGCCACTCCCACACATGCGTATTATACTATAATTCATTACACAATCATGGCAACCATCAGACCATTTGCAGCACTGCGTCCGCCTAAGGAATATGTAGAACAGGTATCAAGCCTGCCATACGATGTTATGAACCACAAAGAGGCCTGTGCCATGGCAGCGGGCAATGCATCCTCCTTCTTGCACATTTGCCGTGCAGATATCGATACAAGCGAGGCGGCCATTCACGACACGATCACCTATGAAAAGAGTCGTGATAACTTGCAGGATTTTCTGCGCAAAGGATTCCTGAAGCGAGACACCGCCCCCTACTACTACATTTACCGCCAAATGATGTGGGGGCGTGTACAAACCGGCATTGTAGGCTGTGCCGCTGTAGATGAGTACCTGAACAACACCATCCTTAAGCACGAGCTTACCCGCAAAGAAAAAGAGCTTGACCGCATCAACCACTTTGACACCTGTTCTTGCCAAACGGAGCCCGTGTTCTTGGCCTACCGCAAGCATGAGGGTATCTCTGCCGCCATCCGTGAGTGGATTAAGTTCCATAAACCCGAGTACGACTTTACCACAGATGACGGCGTAACCCACCTGCTCTGGCCGGTAACGGATGCCGAGGTTATTGCCACCATTCGCAAAGGCTTTGAGGAGGTGCCCACCCTTTACATTGCAGATGGTCACCACCGCACGGCCTCCAGCGCAGCGGTATCTGCCAAACGCCGTACAGAGCACCCGGATTACACGGGTGAAGAGGAGTTCAACTACCTCATGGCCGTAACCTTCTGCGATGAAGACCTCTTTATTATGGACTACAACCGCGTGGTTGCAGACCTTAACGGCATGACCCCGCAGGAGTTCTTGCAGGCCATTAGCAGCCAATTCTGCGTGCGCCCCGCCCCCGTTGGCTCCCCCTACGCCCCCAAGCACAAACATGAGTTCGGCATGTGTTTAGGCGGCACCTGGTACAGCATCACCGCAAAAGACGGCAGTTTTGATGCCACCCACCCCATCGAAAGCCTGGACTGCGCCATTCTGCAAGCCAACCTCTTAGCCCCCATCTTGGGTGTAGATGACCCGCGCACCAGCGAGAGAATTGACTTTGTGGGAGGCATACGCGGCTTGCAGGAGCTGGAGGACCGCACCGGCAAAGGCGTAGCCTTCTCCCTTTACCCCGTCACCATGGCAGATTTGTTCCATGTTGCAGACAGCGGCGAAATCATGCCGCCCAAATCCACCTGGTTCGAGCCGAAATTGCGCTCCGGCTTATTCCTGCACGAAATTGAACGCTGAACTTTTACCATATCATGAAAATCCTCATTCCGACAAAATTGGATAAAGCAGCCGCCGGTGTATTGACAGCAGCCGGCTATGAAGTAATACAGAACGACAGCGACCCGATTGATGTACAGGTTGCAGCCAACCCGGATGCCGCCGGCCTCATCGTTCGTTCAGAAAAAGTGACCTCCACCATTATAGATGCCCTGCCGCAGCTCAAGTGCGTTATCCGTGCCGGGGCCGGGTACGACAACATTGACTACGTGTACGCCCGCAGCAGAGGCATAGATGTCATGAACACCCCGGGTGCTAACTCAAACGCCGTGGCAGAAGAGGTTATCGCCATGATTT
Organism: Akkermansiaceae bacterium; assembly: GCA_015062045.1. GTDB lineage: Bacteria > Verrucomicrobiota > Verrucomicrobiia > Verrucomicrobiales > Akkermansiaceae > Akkermansia. The sequence continues at coordinate 6,607 of SUVJ01000014.1, read as the reverse complement.
TGGCAGCCTACCGCTACGTAGTACCCGCAGATACCACAACCCGCGCCGGGGAGTGGAACAAGAAACAATACATGGGTCGCGAGCTCACCCGCAAAACTGTAGGTATTCTCGGTCTGGGCAACATCGGCAGACTCTTGGTAAAACGCCTGCAAGGCTTTGAATGCACAGTGCTGGGTTATGACCACTTCCTCTCTCGTCAGCGCGCCCTTAACATTGGTGCCACCCCGGCAGAAATGAATGAAATCTTCAGCACGGCAGATATCATCTCCATACACGTTCCCGGTGGCCCGGCCACCCGCAAACTAATCAGCCATGAGCTGATTAACAAGATGAAGGATGGTGCCATGCTGGTAAATTGCTCCCGCTACGGCGTGGTGGATGAAGACGCCTTGAGAGATGCCAAAGCACGTGGTAAAAACATCATCTACTGTACGGATGTTCACCCCAAAGACACCGCAGCCATGCAGCCCAGTGCAGATGTGGCAGATATTCTGCTGCCCCACTTGGGAGCCAACACCAAAGAGGCCAACAAACTGGCAGCCATGCGCGCAGCCTCTCAAATGCAAGGCTATTTTGAAAACGGGGATACCTCCTGCGTCATCAATGCAGAAAAACCCGAGGGGCTCAACCCCGCCCACCTGCAACTGGCAGCCATGCTCGGCAAACTGTGCAGTAAAGCCAGTGGTGGCAAACCCATACGCAAAATTGAATGCACCTTCTACAATAACCTGCGCTCTTACCGCAAGTGGTTTACACCATGGATTTTGCAAGGGGCCGTACCGGGGGCAGAGCAAGGTTTGATGCCCGCCGCAGCAGAGGCCTCCATGCGAGAGCACGGCATCGTATACAAAGCCCGTGAGCCAATGGATGATAAATTGTATGATGATGCCCTGACACTGGACCTCTTTACAGAGGAAAACGGTGAGCAGCACAAAACGAGCGTACGCGGCATTGTTATTGACGGTGAGCCTGTTGTATCTCGAATAGATGGTTTTGACCACCTGTATGCCACCCTCAGCGGCAACACGGTTGTACTGCGTTATCAGGACCGCCCCGGTGTCATCGCCTCCATTGGTCAGCTGCTCTCCCAAAGCGGCATCAATATTGACAACATTGTAGCCCCGCTTAACCACGACACGGGTGATACACTGGCAATCATTAAAACAAACACCCCTGTTTCGGAGGATTTGCTGCTCTCCATCTCCCGCGCCATCGCAGCCAAGCAAAGCTTTACGCTTTCGCTCTGATACCCCCGCTGCAGCAAACTTTTCGGTGCCCCGCTCATCGGGGCACCTTTTTTATGGAATCCACTGTATCATTACACACTCCGAACTTGAACACCCCTGCGCATTTTGAGTATAATGCACGCCATGAACCTGCGCAAACTTATAGCCCCGCTTGCCATTCTGTTACCCGCCTGTACCCAGCTGTACCAACCCACGGGAGACGGCAGAATACCCCAAACCAAAGAAACGGAGCAAGAGCTGAGGGCTCATGTCTACATGCTCGCAGAAACCATCGGCGAGCGCAACCACTACCACCAAGCCGCTTACGACCGCGCCACAGACTACATCGTCAAAGAGCTGCAAAGCTATGGCTACACTGTAGAAAAACAAGCGTACACCATCCCCCAAAACCCGGACTACAAATCCGCCGCCGGTAAAACGGCCTATAATATAGAGGCACGCAAACCCGGCACGGATCCCACCGCCCCTTGGCTCATCATCGGTGCCCACTATGACACCCGCGTGGGCATGAAACGCTGGAACGTGCACGGCCCCGTCATAGAAGGCAAAACCGGCACCCCCGGTGCCAACGATAATGCATCCGGCGTGGCGGCCATGCTCTATTTGGCAGAAAAACTGCGCAATGTACCCACCCGCAACGGCATCATCTTTGTTGCCTACGCCAATGAGGAAGCCCCCTTCTTCCAGACAGATGAAATGGGATCTCGCCAACATGCCCGCCGTATCGTCAAAGAGCTGGGCAAAGAAAACATAATGGGCATGTTCACCACAGAGAGCATGGGCATTTACTCCCCCCGCAGCAACAAAAAACGCCGCACAGCCGTGGCCGGCTCACTGGTCGGCATACTCGACCGCTGCGACTACGTTGCCTTTATGAGCACCTTCAGCGGCAAAGAATACTCCCGCAGCTGCGCAGAGGTTTTCGCCTCCGTCTCCCGCTTCCCCGTGCGCTCCGTCGTTTTCGGCTACCTCACCCGCGGCATCGCTTGGTCAGACGACTGGTCTTACATGAAAGAGGGCATCCCCTCCTTTGCCGTTACAGACACCGCCTACATGCGCTGTGACGACTACCATGAAACCAGCGACACCGCAGATAAACTCGACTACCGCGAGTTTGCAGAGGTTTGCATCGGCGTAGAAGCCATGGTACGCAAACTCACCTCTGCCCCCGCCCCTCAACAAAACCTCAAACATCAAACATTAAACATCAAACATTAAACATCAAACATTAAACATCAAACATTAAACATCAAACATTAAACATCAAACATTAAACATCCCCATGCCTTCCCTGCGCGAGCTTACCATAGAAACCCTTACCCACCTTATGGAAAACGGGCAAGAGCAGCTCGCGCTAGATGCCGAGGCCCGCACCATACTCAGAGAATGGATGCTCGCCGCACGCCGTGGTGCTGCCCCGCTCCCTGCGCCTCAAGCATCTAATCCCCCCGCACCCACCAAGGCCAACACCGCCCCCCGCAGCGTGGAGGAGAAATTAGCCTACCTGCAACAACGCGCCCAAAACTGGGGGCCCGCCCGCGCACTCGGCACCTTGAGAGACACCATGGTATTTGCCACCGGCAACCCACACGCCCGCCTTATGCTGGTGGGAGAAGCCCCGGGGTACGATGAAGAGCGCCTGCAAGAGCCCTTCGTAGGCCGCGCCGGCCAAAAACTCAATCAAATCCTCGCTGCCGCCAAGCTCTGCAGAGAGGAGCTCTACATCTCCAACATCTGCAAATTTCGCCCATCCATGGGGCCCAATCAAGGCAGCAGCAACCGCCCGCCTACCGATGCGGAAATAGCGGCCTGCCTGCCCCTCATTTTGGCAGAGATTCGCGCCATTCGCCCCACCTGCATCCTCTGCTTGGGTGGCACCGCCGCCAAAGGGCTGCTGGGCACCGGGGCATCCGTTGCATCCCTGCGCGGCAAATGGTTCGCCTGCCAAGGCACACCTGTGCGCGTAACCTACCACCCCAGCTACTTGCTGCGCAACGACACCACCACTGCCAAACGCGCCGTGTGGGAGGACTTCCTGGCCGTCATGGAGCAACTCAACCTCAATATCACCCCCCGCCAGCGCGCCTTCTTCTTATAACTATTCATCAACCCACACTCCCCCATGCCTTCCCTTCGCAGCATAGCAACAATACTCGGCACAGCCATGCTCTGCCTGCTGCCTACCGCCTGCAACACCCCGGCAAAGCTCGCCCGTAAAGCCGCCGCAGGCGACCCCGTGGCTCAATACCGCTACGCCATCATCATTATAGATGACACACACGCCACCCAAGAGGCCCAACAACAAGCCATCCAATGGTTGAAAGAATCCACCGCTGCCGGCAACAGCAACGCGCCTGCCCTGCTCGCCCTTTGCTACACCACCGGCAAAATCACCCCAAAAAACCTCAACACCGCACACCATTACCTCAACATTGCCTCAGACCGCGATAACTACCGCGCTCAACTCTTGCTCGGCCACCTCCACGCCAACGGACTCGGCACCCCTGCATCCCCCGCCAAAGCGGTGGACCAAATTCGCTACGCTGCCATGCAAGGCTCCCCCCAAGCAGCCTGCCTCATGTTCCTCTGCTTTTACGACGGCTTCGGCGTTCGCCGCAACCGGCAACTCGCCCTCGGTTGGCTCCAAAACGCCGCAGATTTCGGCTCGGCAGATGCCAAAAACATCCTGAAACACGCCCCCAACTCAATAAAATTTCAAGAAAATGTGGATTTGTTAAGAAAAAAGCTTGACTTCTTCCCCAAAAATCATTAAAATACCCTCGTCCTCACCAGAGGAACCTCAAAATCGCGGGATAGAGCAGCTCGGTAGCTCGTCAGGCTCATAACCTGAAGGTCATAGGTTCAAATCCTATTCCCGCAACTCTGAAAGCTCCGTTTTTAACGGAGCTTTTCTGTTTACGGATGCACCATCTCCAACCGCTTAACTCCATGAACAGCCCATCCTCAGCCCTCACCTGGCAACTGCGCCATCAACTTTGGGAAATCCCCGCTACAGGCGGTATCATGGGTATTCTTAACGTCACCCCCGACTCCTTCTCCGACGGTGGCACCTATAATACCATACCCGCCGCACTTGAACATGCTCGGCGCTTACTGCACGAGGGAGCCCATATCATCGACATCGGCGGGGAGTCCACTCGCCCCGGTGCCGCCCCCGTCTCCCCGGAGCTGGAGGAATGCCGCACCGCCCCCGTCATCGCCGCCATCCGCCGCGCATTCCCCCACGCCCTCATCTCCATAGACACCCGCCACCCCTCCGTTGCTGCAGCTGCACTCGCCGCGGGTGCAGACATTGTTAATGACATTACCGGCCTGGCCTCCGCAGAAATGCGCGCCCTCTGTGCCGCCCACCCCTGTGGCATCATCCTCATGCACATGCAAGGCACCCCGCAAACCATGCAACTTGCCCCCACCTATACCAATGTCGTGGCAGAGGTTCGCGCCTTCTTTGAAAAACGCGTTGCCTTGGCCCGGGCGGACGGCATCTCCCCTGCCCGCATCTGCCTGGACCCCGGCATCGGCTTCGGCAAAACCACGGCACACAACCTGGCACTCATCCGCAACCTTGCCTCGCTGCGCGTGGCTAACTGCCCCATCCTCATGGCGCTCTCCCGCAAACGCTTTCTCGGTGAAATCCTCGCCTCCCCCTCTCTCCCCAAAACTTCCCCACTCCCCACCGTCGTCATGAGCATCCTCTCCGCGCAAAACGGCGCTAATCTTCACCGCGTTCACGACGTTGCACCCCTCCATCATGCCCTCTCCCTCCTCCATTCCCTGAAAAAATAATAAAAAACTTCACTTTTCCTTAAATTTAGTCTTGCATTCCCCCCTCCATTCCTGTATAATGCCCTCGCAACACAAAGTTGCATAACACGGTGGATGTAGTTCAGCGGTTAGAGCACCGGATTGTGATTCCGGGTGTCGTGGGTTCGAATCCCATCATCCACCCTTTAAGCAAAAGCCTCGCGCCTGTTAAGGTGCGAGGCTTTTGCTTTATTTGCGTGGCGGGATTCGAACACACGACACCCGCAGGGTGAGTGGGCTGGGCGCGAGAAAGCGAGCGACCAGCCCCTGCGCCGGGCAGACACCTCTGCCCGGGAAGCCCAAAGGGCCGCAGGGGGCGGGTAGAATCCCATCATCCACCCTTAAAGCCATTTAATCTTCCACCGGAAAAACGGTATTATATCGGGTCATCAGATTTTCGTCACCATAATTCCAATATGAGGTTGGTTGTATCGCGGCATCCGCAGCCAGCCCCATAATCTTTCGGGTTGCAGCCGTAAGCGAGCAGACCATACCATTAAAACACACCTTATACTCTCACAGGAATTAGGGTTAGCTTGTTCGAGAGATGGCGTTATAACGAGTTGTTTTTGACAATACAGCAGAAAAACAAAAAATGCTTGTTTAGATTTCAAAAAATGCTATAACTTGGTCTGACGAACAAAATTAACCACTTTAGTCCCAATAATAATTTCATATAATGCAAGCACATGAAAATAATGCATTCAATTCCTATTTTGTTTTCATTGATTTTATCAAGTTGTCTTTCTTATTTTGTTGCTCAAGAATCCACATTGGAAGAGGTTTTTAACGATAGAGAAGCATCATCTATACTTGGATCTACCCACTTCCCATATTATATGGGAAGCGATGAGGAGTACGATTACTACATCAGCGGGGGTAGAAAATATAAAGTAAAAACTATGGCTACACGTTTTTTTCCGGGTACACGTCCGTTTACCTCGTGGTGGTCTGAACCCTATGTTTTAGGCCTTAATAATGGCATAATTATGATAACCCCTTTTTCATCAATGCGAATATTTGAAAAACATGCCCACGAAGCCGTAATTCGCGCACGACAAGGGGCAAGTTTTTTCAATAAAGAAATGCACTCGCGCTATATAACAGATTTAAATTCTTGGTATATCAGATATTTAGGTGAAGATCGATTGAATGGGCCTTCTTTAAAATTTAATCAGCATCCACCTGTTATGTTTTTAATCAATAACTGTGGAGACTTCTGCGAAGATAGCAACGGTGACCCTCGTTTTTTTGAATCTTCGACATGGAATGGAAGAAAAAGCATACAAGAATTATATTCTCCTGACAATGAGTAAATTATAATCAGATGTAATTTTACTGCAAGTTCTGTGCTGTGTTGGATTTCGGCCTTCCCCACCAAGGGATGGGTACTATGCCGCTGCTGACTACCTGCTTCCGGGCGTTTCTTCCCCGTCACCCTTTCAGGCCTTAGCAGGTTCTCACCGAATATGATTATGCTACTTTCCTCCCGCGCCGTCTGCATCTACCTTATGGACTCTTGATGATGTATCGGA